>JAATFM010000081.1 GCA_015655195.1 Terriglobales bacterium | reverse complement strand
GGGCCGCACGCTTCCGAAGGCTCGCAAGAGACTACGAAAGACTCGACACCAGCCTCAAAGGCTTCCACTACATCGCCTTCGCTTGCATCATGATCGCACGCATGTGTAAAGCGCTCGCTTAAAAGGCATAACAGACTCTATTACACGCAGGACGAGATGCGGCACATTGTGGCCTACGCCCGCGACCGCGGCATCCGTGTGGTGCCGGAGTTCGACATGCCGGGACACTCGACGAGCTGGCTGCTGGCCTACCCGGAGATCGGCGCGGGGCAGGAGATTAACGCCCTGCCGCAGACTTTCGGCGTTCCCGAGGCCGAGCTCGACCCGAGCAACGAGAAACTCTACAAGATGCTGGACGGGCTCATCGGCGAGATGGCGGCAATTTTTCCCGACGCCTACTTTCACATCGGTGGCGACGAGGTGGCGGGCCGCGGCTGGCTCAAAAATCCCAAAATTAAAGCCTTCATGGACAAGAAGGGCTTTCAGAAGCCGGCCGATTTGCAGGCTTACTTCAACCAGCGGCTACTGCCCATCCTGACGAAGCACGGCAAGAAGATGATGGGCTGGGACGAGATTCTGAACCCGGCGCTCCCCAAAGACATTGTGGTACAGAGCTGGCGCGGCCAGGCATCGCTCGACAAGGGCGCGGAGGAGGGTTATGTGGGGCTGCTCTCACACGGCTATTATCTCGATGCAGAGCAGACAAGTGAGCAGATGTTTCTCGTGGACCCAATTCCGGCCGACACGAAGCTGAGCGCCGAGGCGCAGAAGCGGATTCTGGGCGGCGAAGCCTGCATGTGGGCCGAGCAAATCAACCCGGAGACGGTCGATTCCCGCATCTGGCCGCGCACGCTGGCCATTGCCGAGCGCTTCTGGTCGCAGCAGTCGGACCGCGACATAGCAGATATGTATCGGCGGCTGCGGATTACGTCGCTTGAACTTGAAGACGTAGGGATTACGCACATCAGCGGGCCTCAGAAGCTGCTCCGGAACCTCGCCGGCCGGGAAAATCCGGAAGCGCTGGAGGTTTTTGCCTCGGTTCTCGAACCGATGAGCTTTCACGATCGATACAAGGCACAGCATCCGGACCGGCTCACCTCGCTGAACCAACTGGTGGATGCGGTGGTGGCCGATCCACCCTCGCGGCAGGAGATTGCGAGCGAGGTGGATGCTGCGGTTGGCGGCGGGCCGGCTGCAAAGGCTGCAAGGCTCGATCTCACGGCGAGGTTCACGGCTTGGCAGCAGGCCGCTCCGGAACTGCAGGCGATGGCGGCAACTTCGCCGCGGCTGAGCGATGAGGCGGAGCAAGCGCGCCAGTTCGGCTCGCTGGGAACTGTGGGACTCGAATCGCTGGCTTTTCTTGAGGCGCACGCCGCGCCGCCTTCAGGCTGGAAGGAGGCGCAGACGGCGCTGCTCGATGCGGCGGAGAAGTCTTCCGACCCGGCTTCGGGGATGGCGTCTGGACTCGTTAAGTTTGACTTTTTGCCGGCGCTGCGGAGGCTCATGGAGGCGGCGGCGAAAGGCAAGTAACGGATCGGCGGAAGTGCTATCCCACCCATGCGCCAGAAACAAGGCGCAAGGATGGGGCACGGAACAGTTATATGAGAAACAAACTAAAAGCCCGGATGATTTTTGTCTGGGCTTTTAGTTTGGCTGCTTCCCTTTTCAGCCGGCCAGCGCGGCTTTCACAGCTTCGCTCACCAGGCGGCCTTCGGCGCGGAGGCCGGTAGCCTGAATCTTTGCCTGAACGGCCTTGATGATCGTTCCCATTTCTTTGGGGCCGGGCTTGGCGCCGGCTGCGGCGGTCTGCGCCTCGATGACTTCGGCGACGAGCGCCTTGAGGCCGGCCTCGTCAAGCGCTTTGGGCAAAAACTCCTCGATCACAACGATCTCGGCGGCCTCTTTCGCGGCCAGTTCCGGGCGGTTGCCTTTCGTGAACTGCTCTATCGAGTCGCGGCGCTGCTTAATCATCGTGGCAAGCGCCTGCTGCTCCTCAGCCTCGGTCAGCGGAGCGCGCTTGTCGATGGATTTGTTCTTGAGCGCGGTCTTGATGAGGCGCAGCGTACCGGTGCGCTCGGCGTCGTGCGCCTTCATGGCAACGATGGTTAGTTGGCTGATCTTTGCTTCGAGTGCTCCTGCTTCGGACATGTTTTCTCTCTCTTTGAAGATTCAGTGTAACTCGTCATTTGAGCGGGGTTGGCGGGGCTAGCGGAGTCAGCAGCGTTAGTAAAAGCACTTTTGCCCACTCGCTAGCCCTGTCACCTCCGTTTCCCACAGACAATAATTCACATTTTTCACACATTTGTGTATTCTGTGATTACCGAACGGCCAAACCCAGTCCAGTGCCGATCCAAAGCGAGGGAAAAAGATGATTCGGAAGACGCGGTTGTTCACTCCTGGCCCCACCCCCCTGCTGCCGGCGGCGCAGTTTGCCATGGCGGCGGCCGACATTCACCACCGCACGCCGGAGTTCCGGGCGCTGTTTCAGAAGGTTCTGGCCCAGTTGAAGGTCTTTGTCGGCACGGAGAACGACGTACTGCTGCTGGCCTCTTCGGGCACGGGCGCGATGGAGGCATCGGTCTCGAATCTGACCTCGCCGGGCGACAAGGTGCTGGTGCTGACGGCGGGCAAGTTCGGCGAGCGGTGGGTCGATCTCGTCAAGGCCTTCGGCTGCGTGCCGGATGTGGTCGAAGCCCCCTATGGGGAGACCTTCGAACTGGCCGAGATCAAGGCGGCGCTGAAGCCCGAGCACAAGGTTCTCTACATGCAGGCCAGCGAGACCTCGACGACGGTGAGCCATGACGTGGAGGGAGTGGCAAAGCTACTGAAGGGCACCGACACGCTGCTTGTTGTGGACGGCATCACGGGCCTCGGCACGCAGACCTTTGACGTGGACGGCTGGGGAATAGACATTCTCATCGGCGGGTCGCAGAAGGCGGTGATGATTCCGCCGGGGCTGGCCTATCTCTCGGTGAGCGAAAAGGCGTGGAAGGCGATGGACGCCTCGAAGAACCCGCGCTACTACTTCGATCTCCGCAAGGAGCGCAAGAACGCGGTGAAGGGCGAGAGCGCGTACACGCCGGCGGTGGCTCTCGTTGCCGGGCTGGGCGCGGCGCTCGATTTCATCGCCGGGCAGGCGGGCGGCGATCTCGAAAAAGGCCGGATTGCGCTTATCAATAACGCTCAGGTGAATGCGAGGGCGACGCGCGAGGGGCTCAAGGCGCTGGGCTTCACGCTCTTCGCGCCCAAGTCGCCTTCGGCTGCGGCTACGGCGGTCGCGGTTCCGGAGGGCATGAACTCGGGCGACGTGGTGAAGGCGCTGAAGGAGAAGTTCCGGCTCGTGACTGCAAACGGCCAGGGGACGATGCAGGGCAAGATCTTCCGTGTGGCGCATCTCGGCTACTTCGATTACCTCGACACGGTGGCGCTGCTGGGCGCGATGGAGCATATCGCGAAAGATACGCTGGGGCTGCCGGTTGAGTACGGGCAGGCTGTAGCGGCGGGGCAAAAGGTGTATCGAGAAGCAGCTATTAGCTTTTAGCTGTTAGCCGTTAGCCGTTAGCTCGGTGGTGGTGAGTCGGCGGTTGTGGTCTCCCACCCTAGCGACAAAAACAAAAACGTCGCGAGGGTGGGGCACCCGATGTGTTGATGGAACGAAGGAAAAACAACTGCAAAAGCAGCCGCAGATCCTTCGACTTCGTTTCGCGCTGCTCGCGCGAAACTTCGCTCAGGATGACAGCGGTGCGATGAGGGGATGGTTTAGCTAAGAGCTAAAAGCTAATAGCTAAGAGCTGCACTTATGGAACTTACCTTTGGTGAAAAACTTGTGATTGCGCGCAAGCAGCTTGGCCTCTTCCAGTATCAGATGGCCGAGCGGCTGGGCGTGCATCCGAATTCAATCTGGAAGTACGAGCGGGGCGAGGGCAAGGCGCAGGCCTCGGCGGTGCGGCTCTTTGAACTGCTCTGCGCGCAGGAAAGCATTCGCTTTGACGAGTACGAGACGGCTGAGTCCGGCGTGCAGGCCGGCAAGGGAGAAAAGATGAAGATTGTGCTGGCAGAGAAGGTTTCTCCGGCAACGCTGGCGGTGCTTGCCGCCGAGCCGGGCTGGGAGGTTTTGACGCACGACAAGCTGGCCAAGGGCCTGGAAGGCGAGCTGGCCGACGCCGACGGGCTGGTTGTGCGCTCGGCGGTGCAGGCTACGGATGAATTGATGAGCCACGCACCGAAGCTGCGCGTGATTGGCCGCGCTGGCGTGGGCGTGGACAACATTGACGCCGAGGCAGCGACGCGGCGAGGCGTTGTGGTGATGAACACGCCGGGCGCAAATGCGATTGCCGTGGCCGAGCTGACGATTGGGCTGATGCTGGCGCTGGGGCGCAAGCTGCCCGCGGCCAACGCAACGATGCACGCCGGCAAGTGGGAGAAGAAGAACCTGCAGGGGACGGAGCTGCGCGGCAAGACGCTGGGAATTCTCGGCCTGGGGCGCATCGGCCTCGAAGTGGCGAAGCGGGCGCGTGGATTCGGCCTGGAGCTGATCGGCGCGGACCCGTTTGTCTCCGCTGCCGTGGCCCGCGAAAACGGCATCACGCTGGTAACGAACGAGGAGTTATTCGCGAAGTCGGACTATCTGACACTGCACGTCGGCCTGACGCCACAGACGGCGAACATTATCAACGCCAGAACGCTTGCCACGATGAAGAAGGGCGTGCGGATTATCAACTGCGCCCGCGGCGAACTGATCGAGGACGCGGCTCTTGTGGAAGCGCTCAAGAGCGGGCAGGCTGCCGGCGCGGCGCTCGATGTTTTCACCGTCGAGCCGCCGAAGGACTCGCCGTACTTCGGACTCGACAACGTGATTTTGACACCGCATATTGCCGGCTCAACGGCCGAGGCGCAGGAGGCTGTCGGGATTCAGATTGCGCAGCAGGTGCGCGAGTATTTGAAGCTCGGCGTGGTGCAGAATGCGGTAAACCTGCCCTCGCTGAGCCATGAGGAGTATGTGCAGCTTGCGCCGTACATCAATCTGGCTGCGCGGCTGGGCGCGTTTCTGGCGCAGACTGGTCCGGGCGGCATCGAGTCGATTGACCTGATCTATGGCGGCGCGCTGGTTGAAGCTAAGACGGAATTGGTTCGCAACGCGGCGCTGGCCGGGCTGCTGCAAGGCCTTGAAAATGTGAACCGCATCAACGCGGCGGCGGTGGCTTCGGAGCGCGGAATTCGCGTGCATGAAGAGAAACAGGAATCGCAGCGCGGAGGCGCGGCAACGATGCTGGCCGTCGAGTTGCGCTCGACCGCGGGAACGACTCATGCCACGGCGACGGTGCTTCACGGAGAGCAGCCGCGTCTGCTTGAATTCAACGGCATCGACGTGGAAGCGCCGCTCGAAGGCAACCTGCTGGTCTGCCGCAACCTCGACGTGCCGGGCGCAATCGGCAAGATCGGCACCACGCTCGGCGAGCACGGCGTAAACATTGCCAACTTTGCGCTGGGCCGCGACCGCAGCGGCATCGAGCCAGTGCAAGCGCTGGCAGTAGTGCAGGTGGATGCGCCCGCTTCTTCGGCATTGCTCGATTCCCTGCTGAAGATTGAGGCGATTCTCGACGTGAAGCCCGTCACGCTGCCGGAAACCGGGAAGTAAGGATTGCCGAGGATCAATCCTCGGCTAGCAAGAGGCCCGTTCCGCGGCGCGAACCTGCGCACGGGCGGGCCTTCGCATTTGTGGGCCTGCTGTCAGCACATACGGCGCAACGGACGGGAACGATGCCCGGTTTACGCGCGGCTTAGGTAAGTGCCTTCGCTGGTGTCGATCTTGATCTTTTCGCCTTCGTTGATGAAGGGCGGAACCTGGACGATGAGGCCGGTTTCCATCTTGGCCGGCTTGGTAACGCTCGAAGCCGTGGCGGACTTGAGGCCGGGCTCGGTTTCGACGACCGTCAGCTCGACGGTCTGCGGCAGGTCGATGCCGACTGCAGTGCCGTCAAAGTAGCTGACCGTGATCTGCATGTTCGCCGTGAGGTATTCGACCGCGTCGCCGAGCGTGGAGTGCTTGAGAACGGTCTGCTCGTAGTCCTCGGGATTCATGAAGTAATAGTCGTCGCCGTCGTTGTAGAGGAACTCCATCGTGACTTCGTCTACCACAACCTTCTCGATGGCGTCGGCGGAGCGGAAGCGGTGCTCGAACATGGCGCCGGACTTGAGATTGCGAAGCTTGGCCTGGATGAAGGCGCGCAGGTTGCCCGGGGTGCGGTGCTCGACCTTGAAAACGAGGTGAAGCTGGTCGTTGTGCTTGATAATCATGCCCGGACGCATTTGGGTGGCGGGAATCGCCATGATGGGAAAACTCCTTGCTGGTTGCGCGTCAGATTGCGCGGAATGGTTGGCCTTGGCCCATTGCTTATTGTAGCTGAGAGGGTGGATTCCCACCCGTATCCGAACGAGAAGGTTCGTGCTACCCCCACCTTGGCTGGGAAGACAAAAAATCCGGCGAGGGTGGACACCCGGCGATGAAGATTGAGCGAGCACTCGAAGGTCTATCCCGTAATCTGACAATCTGATGAAGCGATGTGGCAAAGCGGCATCTTTGCCGCGCCTGCCGGCATCCGATGACTGCGAGGAGGATTTGCGATGCAGAAAAGGAAACTGGGGCAGAACGGGCCGGATGTTCCGGCGATCACGCTGGGCGGCAATGTCTTTGGATGGACGCTTTCCGAGGCTGACACCTTTCATCAGCTCGACCGCGCTGTGGATGCGGGACTGAACTTCATCGATACGGCAGATGTGTATTCGCGCTGGGCGCCGGGCCATAAGGGCGGCGAGTCAGAGACGATTCTCGGCAAGTGGTTTGCCCAGAGCGGCCGCCGCAAGGATGTGGTGCTGGCCACGAAGGTCGGCATGGAGATGGGCGAGGGCAAAAAGGGATTGTCGGCGGCCTATATTGCCGAGGCCGTGGATGCTTCGCTCGCGCGGCTGCAAACCGACTATATCGATCTCTACCAGGCGCACAAGGACGACGAGACCGTTCCACTTGAAGAGACGCTCGGTGCTTTCGACAAGCTGGTTAAGGCCGGCAAGGTGCGCTATATCGGCGCTTCGAATTACACCGGGGCGCGGCTGGGCGCGGCCGTCGAGGCAAGCCGCAAAAATGGACTGGCCGAGTACATCTCGCTCCAGCCGCATTACAACCTCGTGGAGCGGATTCCGTTTGAAACGGACCTGCTGCCGGTGGTCGAGAAGTACCAGATCGGCGTGATTCCCTATTTCTCACTGGCTGCCGGCTTCCTGAGCGGCAAGTATCGCAGCGCGGAGGATGCTTCGAAGGCGGCGCGCGGCGGCATGGTACAGAAATATCTGAACAGCTATGGCTTTGGCGTGGTTGAAGCACTGGCCGAAGTTGCCAATGCACACAACTCGACGCCTTCGCAGGTTGCGCTGGCGTGGCTGCTGGCACAGCCGGGCGTGACGGCTCCCATTGCCAGCGCCACGAGCGACAAGCACCTGGACGACCTGATTGCGGCAACGAGCCTCAAGCTCGATGAAGCGAGCATTCAGAAACTGACTGAGGCGAGCGCTCCGGTAGCGGCGTAAAAATAGCGGGGCTCTACGGCTGCGAAGGGCTGTAGGGCTCCACGCGGAGCATATCCGTGAGAATGCCGCGCTCTTGCGGGTTGAACTGGCTCTGGTAGCGGGCTGAATTCAGCACTGTGCTGCGCTGGTCGGGCGGAACAGCGCGCAGATCGTGGAAGGCATTTCGCATCATCGACTTACGATCGTCGGGCAGGGCCTTCCATTGCTGCGCGGACTGATTCACACGCATGCGATCCTGCGGGCTGAGACGCTCGATCATCTCATTGCGGGCCAGGCGGCGCTGCCGCTCGGCCTCGTCCATACCGTTCACGTTATGGAGTTGCTGAACGAGCCGCTGCTGCTGGCCTGCGGGAAGCCGCTGAAAGCTGGGATCGTTGCGCAGAAGTTGCTCTTGATTCTGGACCGGCACACTGCGGTGGTCATTCAGCCAGGATTGCAGATGGCCGGCCGGCGCCAGATTCTGGCTGCCATAGGAGCCACGGTTCGAGCCGGAATAGGAACCCGGATAGCCGGGGCGAGCCGGCGCAGTGCCACCGTAAGGCGTGCCTGGGCGGGTGGCCCCATAGGAATAGCCGCCCTGAGGACCTCTCGGCGAAGATGGACTCAAGCCCGAATAGCCCGTATAGGAACCGCCCGAATAAGCCGGACGAACCGGCGCCACGCCGGAATTTGGCATAGCCGGATGCGCGCCGCCGTAGGGATTCGCGCCGGGATATGAGCCAGGATAGCCGTCCTGCCGGCCACCGGGTTGCGGAGCACGGGACTGCTGAGCCTGACCATAGCCGGGAGCGTGGGGAACATTGCCCGTGCGAGGCTGCGACTGTATGCGCGGAGCCTGCGGCGGAGAATGGGGCGCTGACGTATGGGGAGCAGAGGCATGCGAAGCCGAGTGCTGGCCGCCGCCATGCTGCCCCCCCCAGGCCCACGCTGCCGGGGACCAGGCCGCGGGAAGGCAGACGAGCACCATCGCCGCTGTCCGGAGCGCATTCCGGACCGAGCGGCGCGTAACGCCCGCATTGGCAATGCCTGTCACTTCCCTTCACTCCCCCCGTGCTAAACCCGTGCGAAATTCCTGTCCTGTCGTCTTAACTCCTGCTTATTCCTGAGCCTGGCCGTTGTCCGGCTGATCGATGGACTCAAGCTGATCGAGCAACTGCGCGTTGCTGTCGAGTGTCTGCAGATCCTGCACAACATACGCGTTGGTCTGGTGCGGCTGCACTGGTGGCTGCTCCCAGTAGTAGTTCAGATACGAGCCCCCGCCCACCAGCACGCAGAGGGTCAGAGCCATGGCGGCAAGCGGACGGGCCTGCATTTGCGGCCCGTAAAGCCAGCGTGTCTTCATCCGCTGAAGCCAGCCTGCGCGCGGAGCGTTTTTCTCCTCGCGCAGCCGGGCCTCGAAGCGGGTCATAAAGTAGGGATTGGGCTCGGGTGCGGACCAGGCGTCGAGCGTGGCCATCGTCCGGCGCAGCGCGTCGAACTCGACGCGGCAGCCCTCGCAGGTGTCGACGTGCTCCTTGACGCGTACAGGCGCGGCAGCCGGATTAAAAAGCATCTCGGCCAGCTTCGGCTCCATTCCCGCGCAGATCGTGTTCGTCGTTTCCATCCCACTCACCCCCACTTCCTACAAAATCGGTCTGCCTTTCCGCAGACTTAGACGAAATCCTTCAATTTCTCGCGTAGTGTCTGGTACGCGCGAAATAACAAAGATTTTGTGGCCGACTCGCTCAGCTTCAACACCTCGCCGATCTGGCGGTAGTCCAGCCCCTGATACTTGTGCATCAACACAGCTACGCGCTGCCGTTCGGGCAGCGCCATCACGTGCTTGCGAATTGCGGCCATGCGCTCGTCACGCAGAATCCGCTGCTCCACATTCGGCTCATCGTCGGCAACCTCCGGCGTCGTGCCCGTCTCCTCGTCCGGCGCGTCCAGGTACACACTCTGCGCCGCGCGTTCGTGCCGGGTATCGCGCGCGTGGTTCACCGCCAGGTTCGTGGCAATCCGATAGAGCCAGGTGGTGAATTTTGCCTCGGCGCGGTAGCTCTCCCGCGAGCGGTAAACCCGTAGGAAGACCTCCTGCGCCAACTCCTCGGCTATGGCCTGGCTGTGAACCATCCGGTAGAGGAAATGAATCATCGGCCGGTGGTACTTCTGGACCAGGTAATTAAAGCCCGACTCGTCCCCGGCGGCCACGCGCAGCATGATAGCTGCATCGCTCTCCGGGTCGAGCTGCCCCTCCCGGATTGCGCCCGGAACAGCACTCGATACGGCGCTCGAAGCAGCGCCTGTGGCCTGACTCGCGCCCAGAACCGGATTCAGGGTCAGGGTAGCCATGTCCTCTGTAACCCCACTCGAAGCGGAAGGTTGCGGATTGTCGGCAGATTCGGGACTGGAATCGGGCTCTTCGGAAGGGTCTTCGGCGCTGTTCTGGCTCCGGTCGGGTTTTCTGGAGCCGCCGGGACCTGCAAAGTCCGGCTCATCGATGGACCTCGCCCCGGAACGAGCGCCCACGGCGCTCTTGGGAAAGAGGTCCCCCGCAGCCCGGATTGATCTGGCTCGAAAAAACATGCGCGCGAACAGGTCCCCTGCCGGCTCGTGGCTTGACTCATGACATGAATGAGTCCGTCACTTGGCCGGAGAGGTCCGCTGGTGATACTC
Source organism: Terriglobales bacterium (assembly GCA_015655195.1). Taxonomy (GTDB): domain Bacteria; phylum Acidobacteriota; class Terriglobia; order Terriglobales; family Acidobacteriaceae; genus Telmatobacter. The sequence goes on along the minus strand of JAATFM010000081.1, from coordinate 15,051 downwards.
TAAATCAATCAGTTGGCCGCACCCGGCGTCTGTCTGGTCCGATCCGGACGTAATGCGGATAGGTTGTTCTTTCTTAAGGGGTTGCCACAAGATTTTTCAAGGGCACCTACTGGCAAGAACGCGGCGGTAACATGTTTCCTGCACACAAAAATGCAGGTTCCCATAAAGGGCGGTTAGCTCAGCCGGTTAGAGCGCCTGCTTCACACGCAGGAGGTCGCAGGTTCGAATCCTGCACCGCCCACCATTCCAAAATCCTATCCCGCAGAAACAGACATTTTCGACGGTAAATACTTGTAAATAATGTAGATACATGTACTTTTCTATTTTCCATATATTCTATGTCTCCCTCTTGTACGCTGCCTTCTCTGTAAATTTTGTACGGCGGTGCTTTGGTTGTACAAAGCATTTGCGACTATCAAAACTGGTCGGAGTTTCCTATAAACGCGCTCGTGGACATTTCAACTGCCTCTTCTGAACCTGATTTCATGCTTTTATATGTACGGATTTTGGGGAGCACCTGATGCTGGCGAAATCCCGCAGACGTCGGTCTGCCGGTCGCGTTACTGTGCCGCTGATTCGATCACTCTTTCTTCAGTTCCCTGCCCCGGGAACGAACATTGGCCTCCTGCAGCCATGCCATTTGGGCGTTTTCTTGCCTCGACGCCTTCGACGGTGTACCATTCCGATGACTCGAAGGATGGAGATATTCCCGGCGTGAATTCCGCTCCAGGTTAATGAAATGGCCACCAGACCTCTGAACGATAAACACATGGATTTCAGTGGCATGACCGCCAACGTTAATAAAACGTTACGTGGTGGCTGGGAAGGCTCTCCGCCTGGCTCCGAAGAATATATGGCGCAAGTTGACCGCCTGATTGCCAGTCCGATCTTTCTGGGTTCCGAAGCATTGTGCAAGCTATTGAAATACCTTGCGCATCACACGATCAGTGCACCAACCGACCACCTTAAGGAGTACAAGATCGCCCTGGAAGTGTTCAGGCGGCCAACAGATTTCGATCCACAAGCGGATTCGTATGTCCGCGTGCAGATGGGACGCCTCCGTTCCAAACTGGCTCAGTACTACGAAACCGAAGGCGTCGCCGATGCGATTTTGGTGGACGTGCCCAAGGGCCGGTATCTTCTGCTATTTGAGCGCCGACCCCTGACTGAAGTGGAGAAGCCGGTGGCTGAGGCGGTGGCCGAACCATTGCCTCAGCCGGTATCTGCCGCCCCTGCTTCACCATGGCGTACAAAGCGCATGGCTATTATCAGCGCTGCGATTCTGCTGGTTTTGGCTTTTTCGGGTTATGTGGTGTTTCACATGCTGCATACTTCCACGATTTCTTCCAAGGGCCGAGTAGCGGCAGCATTGGAAACCGGCGCATTGAAAGTGTTCTGGACGCCCTTTATTCAAGGTCCGGATCAGCCCATCGTTGTCTTTGCCAATGCCAATTTTGTCGGGAATGCAGAAACAGGAATGCGCTATTTTGAAGCCTCCCGCGATTCACGAAACGAGATTACGCAGCATTACACCGGGGTGGGTGAAGTGGTCGGTGTGCTCGAACTGGACAGGTTGTTCGGACGATTTGGGCGCCAGTTCCGAGTGAAGCGCGGAAGCCTGTTTACGCTGGATGATGCGCGCAACAACAATCTGATTTTTGTGGGATCGCCAACGGAGAACCTCACGCTGGGGCAAATACCCGGCACACAGGAGTTTGCTTTCCGCCGCATACCGGCCGGATCGGATCATTGGCGCGAGGTTATCGTCAATGTGCATCCGCAGCCAGGCGAAAGCAGTATCTATGCGTCAGCAGACGAGACAGGGCATGAAGGGGATGACTACGCTGTAATTACCTTGAGACGCGGCCTGGACCCTATGCGTTGGACCCTCGTTCTGGCTGGCACTTCAACGATCGGCACCCAGGCTGCGGCCGACTATATTTGCGACCCAGCTTCGGTTGAAGATCTTCTTCGGCGTTTAAAGGTATCGACCACCGGGGATCTCAAACCGTTTGAGGCTTTACTTCGGATCAAGGTAACGGACGACATTCCATTGGCCATTCAGTTGGCAGCTCTGCGCCAAAGCGATCATTGATCTGCATTGCGGGCATCGAGAACGGTTCCCGGATATGAGAAGGCTTTGCGGCGTCTCGCGCGAGAGCGCTATCTTGCCAGTTTTGTCACTGTTACGCGCTGAAGATAATACTTGCCGAAGCCGAACCTGAAATTGAATCCTCATTTGCTGACAAATTGCGAGCCATAAATCTTCCGCGTTGCCGTGCAACTGTGTGGACTAACCTCGGGAATTGAAAACTCCGAGTAATCTTTCTTTGCGTTCCAAACATATCGGAAATAGCAAGTCTCGATCAGCCTGCAACAAAATGAAATCCGGAGAGGTGCATGCACCTCTCCGGATTCAAGATGCTCGTCCATCTCACCATTCAAATCGTGCGGCAACCTGGCCCACGCGTGGCGATCCGGCAACACCGGTCACATAACCAAATGTTGAGTCGTTGGGGTTGATGTCCGGAGCGTTGAAGTAATGGCGATTGAACGCATTGTAAAACTCCGCGCGCACCTGGGCCTGATAGCGTCCCTCGTTCCCGATGCCGAAGTGCTTTACGATGCTGATGTTCTCCGATGCCGGAGACGAGTTCCAGCGCCATTTGTTGAAGTAGAGCGGCGTGTCGCCAAAAAACGTGTCGTTGTTGTAGTACCAGCTTGCCGCCTTTTGGACGATAGACGGGTCGAAGTCGGAATTGCCCGCAGACATGAGGTTGCCGGTCGGATCAAAATGCCTATGGAAGTGATTCTTGATGTTGCTGGCATTCGCTCCATTGGCAAAAACGGCTCGTTGATTGGCCCCGTAGTAGTAATTCAACGTGTAAGGCGAGTTAATCTTGCCCATCGGCATGCCGGAGCCGTAGGCGCCATAGTAGCCGAGGGTCCAGCCACCCACGAAGTAGTTCAATAGGGACGATTTGTTCAGCCACTGCTGATGCGTTCCAAAGGGCAGGTCGTAGGTCAAATACCCTTTCGCCAACTGCCTTTGATCGTCCGCTACGGGCCACATCGTGGTGTCGTTTGGGCCCTGCTCACTGGTACCCCATACATTCGAGTTGTTGGTGGGCACGCCCCAGGTAGACGACGTGCTATCGGTTGTGTACTTCGCGATCGTATAGCTCCAGTTGATGTAAAGTCCGTGAGAATTACGGATCTTCAACTCAACGACAAAGGAGTTGTAGTTGCTCTTGGCGGAAGTACCTGTATCGCCGGCAACCTCGAGCTGGGTGCCTTGTGTTGCCAACTGAGGATACGGTGCAATCGCAGCACGGGCCGGGCCGGAAAATCCAGCGTAAGGGTACGGCACCGTGGTTTCGCACGCCGCCGAGCGGGCCGCGGCATCGCCGGCATTGCCGATTACCGCAGAGGTCTCATCAGTATAGACACCGGGCGAGGTCTGACACCTCAACAAAGCATGGTACGCGCTCCATTGCGGCCAGCTCACGTCGTACCCGCGCCCGAAGTCTTGCAGTCTCCTGCCAAACGTGCCCAGGTAGCGCGTATCGAGCACGATTCCCTTGGACAGTTGCGCCTGAATTCCTGCATAGAAGGTATGGGTCATGCCCAGCTTCAGGAAGTCCGGATTGATATCGATCACGGCAGCGCCGGTGCGGTCGCCGAAGGTCGTGGCGGTGCTGTCATGTGGCGGCTGGACCGGCTGCGGGTAAGGATCGTCCCATTGGAGGGCCTTTTCGCCGGGGATATTGTTGAGTGGATTGAGAGAGACGGTTGCGGTGTTCAGCGGATCCTGGGTGGCTGGGCGCTGGTCGTCAGCGCCGGAACTGAAGACGCCGAGCGGCACGTAGGTCAGACTATACGAAGCGCGAGCCACCAGCTTGGACGTAATCGAATAAGCCGCGCCAAGGTGTGGGCCAAACTGGTTATATGGAATGTTCTTTTCGAACGTAGTACCGGCCCCGTTGGCGAAGACCCACGCGCCACCGTAGGGAGCCCAGTTGGGATTGACGACACTGCGATCGAAGTTTTCCCACCCGCCGTTAGCATCATGGCCGGGCAGCGTGAGATCCCAGCGCAGGCCCAGATTCAGGGTGAGCTTAGGACTGGCTTTGAAATCGTCCTGCGCGAAGAGAGCCATGTATTTCTGGCGCGGATAGTAGCCATTGGCCCCATTGAGTGCGGTCTGATATACATTTCCCAGCAGCATCTCCGCTAAGCCGCTTCCCACGTAGTTGCTCACTGCCGGATCAGTCGCACCGTAAGTTTGGTTGCTGAAGGTGTACGTGTTGTTGACAAGATCGTAGTTTTCCGAATTCTGCTGCTGCGCCGTCCATTGCAATCCGAACTTGACGGCATGGCGGTCCTTTTGCCACAGCACCGTATCGGCGTAGTTATAGGAACTGAAGTTCATGTGGAGGTTCCAACTGTAGCCGAAGTAGGAAAATCCAACGCCGTTGCTGCCAAAAGGCTCAACTTCCGGAAAAAACTTCTGATTCGTGGAAAAGCCATAGCTGTCGGCGTCAACGTAGTTCAGCGGCTGTTGCTGCGAGCGGTTCAGATTGAATGACGCAGAGGCGGTGTTCATGAGCGACGGCGTGATCGTGTAGTTGTCGATGGCGCGGATCATGTGGTTGCCGTGGTCGGCGCTTTCAAAAAAGCCACCCCACGGGCCGCCATATTGCGTAGAGAAAGTCTGCGGACCATCGCTTTCGTCAGACTGGTAGTTCCATGATGCGCTGATGTGGTGCCGGTCCGAGAAGTTGTGGTCAACCTTCACATCGATTCTCCGCTTCCAGAACTGGCCAGCGCCACCAACATACGAAGGAAAGTTACCGCCGATGAGGCGGTTCAAGGGCTGCTGCTTCTGGTAATACTGGTTGTAAATGCCGGCAATGGCTTTGCCGATGGTACTGACCTGACCAGTCGGAATCTGGTTGTTCGGGTAGGGATTTGCGCACCCGTTCACGAGCCCTTCGGGAATCCTCCACGTCGTCGGATCGTAGATCTCACCATAGTTGTAAGGCGCGCCGGTGCAGGGGTTCGTGGTACCTGCGATGGGTCCTGTCTGTGCGCCCATGGTGAGCAGGGGGCTGAAGTCGTAGTAGCCACCATTATCCGTCATCATTTGCGGCAGCGGAAGCGTATTACCGGTCGGATCGATGCCGAGATTGGTCTGCTTATAGTACTCGTAGTCGCCGAAGGCAAACGTGTGATTCTTCCAGATCGGGCCACCCAGGCTCCCTCCCCAATCGTTGAAACGAAACTTCGTCCGGCTATCCGACGCCCTGCAGACCTCGTCCCCGGCGGCGCACTCCGACAAGAAGTAGTTGTTTTTCCATGGATTCGCGTTCAGATCCTCGTTCTGGAGGTACTCGAAAGCCGAACCATGGAGTTTGTTGGTGCCCGACTTGAGCACATAGACGATCGCTCCGCCGCCGGTCTTGGCCAGCTCGGCGTCGGTAACGTTGGTCTGAAGCTGCATCTCCTGGAGGGCATCCTGGCCCGGCGTGATGGCCTGTCCCTGGTTGCCCGCCGTGGCGTTGGTGCCGTCGATGTAGATGGAGTTGGAGAAGCTTTCGCCGCCTGCGATCGAAATGCTGCTCTGGGTTTGGTTGTTGTTGTTGACGATCGAGGCCAAAGAAATATTGGGAGCCGTGGCCACCAGCAGACTGAGGGCGTTGCGGCCCCCGGAGGCGTCCAGCGGCAATTCCTCAATCGCCTTCGGTTCCATGGTCATCGCTTCTGTGGCGGATTCCAGCTCCAGTTCCGGTGCCACGGTCACGGTTATCGTTTCGGATGTCTGTCCAATCGCCATCTTCACATTCGCTGTAATCACCTGGCCGGCAACCGGTGAAATGCCGGCTCGTGTATAGGTTTTGAAGCCGTCGTGGCTGACCTCAAGGACATAGTTGCCTACAGGCAGGCTGGGAATTGTATAAACCCCATTGCCATTCGTAAGGCCAGTAAACACAGCTTTTGTGTCGGCGTTGGTAGCGTTTACATTTGCTCCCTGCAGCACGGCCCCGGTCGAGTCGGTAACTGTGCCGGTAATGGTAGCTCTATCCGTCTGTGCAACAGCCGAAATTGCGCAAGCGAGCGTCAGCAAGAACGCCCATATGTGGATTCGAAGATGCTTCATGAGTGGCCCTCCTTCAAGTCTTTCCTTTTTTCGTTTTTCGTTGTGGCCTGGCATTTGACTGATCAAGCCAGGTGAATTCGTAAAAAACATCGCCGCAATCTTCATCCAGTCCTCGTGCAAGCTGCATCTTCCGTCCTGAACCGCGTCGCTGGCAAGGTTTCTCGGCGGCGTCCACATCTCCTTCCGCAGGCTCGGAAAACTGCTATATTCCCGGACGATTGCTCGTTTGCAGCCCCATGGATCAAGGTCCTGCAATCTTTTCAATCCCAGATTGAAAGTGTGCGATTTCACCCGAAAGAAAATAGTTGAGCCGCTTAACAACCCGGAAGTTTCCGCCATGTTTAAAATTGGTTTCAGCGATTGTTAAGGTGCGAAATCTTCTGAAGAATCATGGACATAAGGAAGTCGTTACGTAAACGTTACATGCCCGCGTACGGGGGCCTTGCTCAATAAAATGAGTTGCGGCTCCGGCAAATGCTTAATTTCAGGCGCGCCAGGTGTCCCCGTAGCGCGAACGCATGCCGAAACTGGAAAGATGGAGCGTCCCTCCCGGCTCAAATCGCGGCCAGTGGCTACGAGCGACGCTTAAAGGGAGGTCGAAGCTCGATACAGGCCTACGGTGGCAGGCAGTGTCTGACGAATCGAAAACGAGGTAGCCATCGAGTGCAAAAATCGCCCAGGGGATAAAGCCTCAAGTACTTTGCGTTCATTTTCGGCACGATTAAAGTCATGCCCTGTTACAAAACTTTCCGACTATGGATTCGTCAGACACTGCCTGGACACACGCATTTGGCTCGCCGAAGCGCATCCCCATTCCGGCGAAATTCCTGCACCAAGGCTTGCGGCGACCGTGGCGTATTCTGCGATTCACCAATTTCCGTGGGCACCGGGATAAGATGCCGGATCGAAAAAGGATGTAACATCACGGCAGCGAACGGGTCATACGCAAGAAAAAAGACGGCTTATCCGCGTTACCTTTTTTAAACCATGGTTATACATGGCGGAAACTTGTCGCGGCCCGGCTTGGCAAAATAAGGTTGAATAGATTTGATGCCAGCCCAGATGTTGTGCGACTCTGCTTCAGCGATAGCCATACACCGCACTCTGCCTCGATCCTTCCGGCTCTTTGTGCGTGGAACTGCTCAGCAGTGGGAGTTGCGTGGCTGTGGGCAACAAAAGTGCTGCCCACGTCTGGCCATTAACGAGACCTTGAGATTGTCCGAGAGAGAGTTATGAACAGGATCGAAAGAAGCTTGGGCCTCGCAACGGCGAGCGCGATTGCAATGGTCATTTTCGCTTTGGGCGTGCCCCGTCTTTTTGCCGATGCGCAGCATCCGGCTTGCAACATTGAAGAAAAAGCGGGAGGAATTCTCGTTACCGGCCCAACAGGCTCGCTGGAGATCGAGGCGCTCAGAGCCAACATTCTGCGAGTGGACGTTCGGCTCGCGGGAAAGAGCAGTCCACGCACCCTGGTGATTGATCCGGCCTTGAAGGCTTCCGCCGGTTTAAAGGTCTCGATCACCCACAAAGACGACTCTGCCGAGATCGAGACAACGGGCATTCGAGGCTTCATAAGCTGCGGTCAGCCGTGGCGGGTCAGCATCTTTGATGCCGAACAGAACAAGCTTGTCGAACAGGTCGATCCGTTTGGTCAAGCCGGCTGGCATTCCGTCAATCTCCTGCACCGCGCGAATGAAAATCTATACGGCATGAGCGGTTTGAGCATGCACGAGAACGGTGGCGGTCTGCTCCGCAACAATGGTTCGGCTGTGGCGGCCGGAGCGCAGGGAGAAGCGGGCGCACCCTGGTTTTTCACCACTCGCTTCGGCGTCCTGATCGATTCCGATGGCGGGGGCTTCGACGCACGAGATGAGGAAGTCCGTTTTTACGGAGATTCGCGGGAGGACATGGAGTACTTTGTCATGGCGGGGCAGCCCACGGAAGTTATCGCGGCGCTTGCCGAGGTGTCGGGCCACCCGCCCATGCCGCCGAAGTGGGCCCTGGGCTTTATGAACAGCCAGTGGAGTTCCACCGAATCCGAAGTGAAGGATATTATCGCGGCCTATCGGCAAAAGCACATCCCCATCGACGCATTCATCATGGACTACGACTGGAAGGCGTGGGGAGAAGACAATTACGGAGAATGGCGCTGGAATAGCACCTCCTCGCCGGAAAACGCCGCGCCCAACAAATTTCCCGATGGCGCCAGCGGCGAATTCGGCAAGGAGATGCGCGCCCAGGGAATTCGGCTGGTAGGTATCCTGAAGCCGCGCGTTCTGCTCTATACGAAAGGCAGCACAACGCAGATGCACGAGGCCGCAGCCTATGCCCAGGCCCACAATCTGTGGTATCCCGAGGACCATCCTGGGCTCGATCTCTTTATTCCGCAGCCGGCGCGCAGCATCGATTTTTCAAAGGCCGAAGCGCGCACATGGTTCTGGCAGCATCTCGAACCAGCTTTTGATGCCGGCATCGCGGCCTGGTGGAACGATGAAGCGGATTATGCGAACAACTTTCAGTTTTTCAATATGGCGCGCTCACTCTACGAAGGGCAAAGGGGACATACCGATGTCCGTGAGTGGTCTATCAATCGCAACTTCTACCTGGGAGCGCAACGATACAGCTATGCTGAGTGGTCCGGCGACATCCAGACCGGGTTTGTGAATATGGCCCATCAACGGGCGCGGATGCTGGCGACCATCGACGCAGGAGAGCCTCACTGGAGCATGGACACTGGCGGGTTTGTCGGCCATCCGACACCGGAGAATTACGCGCGCTGGATGGAATTTGCAGCCTTTGTCCCGGTAGACCGCGTGCACGGCGATTACGGCGAAAAGCGCCAGCCGTGGGTTTATGGCCCCACAGCGGAAGCTGCCGCGACGGCGGCGATCCGTTTACGCTATGAGCTTCTTCCGTATATTTACTCTTACGAGCATACCGCCCACGAGACAGGTGTCGGTGTAGTACGTCCCCTTTTCTGGGCCTATCCCGACGATCCGAATGCCGCAAATATCACCGACGCATGGATGTTCGGCGATGCTTTTCTGGTCTCGCCTGTCGTTACGCAGGGCGAAACCAGGCACACCGTCTATCTTCCCGCCGGCACCTGGTACGACTATTTTCGCGGCACGCGCGTCAATGGCGGTGGAACAATCCAGTATCCAGTCGATCCTGACTCCTGGAAAGATATTCCGCTTTTTGTGCGCGCGGGGTCCATTGTGGCGTCTAGACCCGTTCAGGACTACGTAGAGCAGAAGCCTGCTCCGGAAGTGACCCTCGATGTTTTTGCCGGTCCACAGCCGGGCCGTTTTGTGTATTACGATGACGACGGTGAAACCTACGCTTACGAGAAAGATAACTTCTATCAGCAGCCGATCACCGCGATAACCTCTGCTGACGGCACACATGTGGAGATTGAAACGCCGAAGGGATACTATCGGCCGGCGCTCCGCACCTACTTGTTGAACATTCATGGCGTCAGTGCAGCAACTGTGACCATCAACGGCAGCCATTTGCCCAAGTCCACAGCGGAGCCGTCACAGGCCGCCGGCGCGTCGTGGACCATAGGCGAGGACCGATTCGGCGCCGTGACCACTCTCAGGGTCCAGGCCGATCAGGCTTCACAGATTGTCCTTAAGTGAATTGTCTGCAACGAGGCCGCGAGCGATGGCGGGGGGCGTCATCGCATCGCCGGCCGGCACATTAACTTTCAAGTAACAACAATCTTATCCAATAGAAAATAAGTCATTTATCCATGTAACTTACAGTGAAACCGTCTTATACCTTTTTGGAACTTGTGACTCTCAAATCCCTCAATTAGCCTCCTCGTTACAAGCAGCTACCAGAGTCAATGTGAGTTTATCTGTCCATTGATTTCGGGATCGGGACGGGTATCTCTGAAGATCCCTCCGGGATGGAATCGCTTCTATAGCTATGGCCGTAATGCTCCACGACAAGCATTAAGCATTACGGAGCGGCACTTGAATCCGCGAGAGGGATAACATGGGTGGGTTGAAAAACCGAAAGGGAAAATCACGCCGATTTTCTGTGACTTGCGTAGCAACAGCCGTATTGGTGCTTCTTATTTTCATTCCCAGGTCGATTTATGCGCAGAATCCCAATGAGATCGAAAAGCAGAGCGCAGGTTTGATCGCACCCGGGTCGCAAAAGATACTGGCTGGGCTGTCGGCATTGGCAGAGCTGCCGGCCGCAGGATGGAAGACTCATACCGGCGATCTCGCTCACGGCGAGCTGGTCGATCTCGACGAATCCTCCTGGCAGCCGGCGGAGCCACCCAGTGATGCCCCCGTGAGCGCAGTCTGGTATCGGGCGTCGATTGAGGTTCCCGCGACGCTGCATGGATACGATCTCACCAGCAGCAGGATATGGTTTCAGTTTCATGCGAAGGGGAACGGTCCGATGCCGGAGATTGTTTACTTCGATGGCCGCCGCGTGGCACTGGGAGATGATCTGGAGCCGATCGTCCTTATCGAAAGCGCCAAACCGCATCGGCGGATAGTGGTTGCCGTCAAGCTTCTGGCAACCATCGATATAAAAAACTTCCGGGGCGCGACGCTCAGGATCGAGTTTCCGGCAAATCGCCCCAATCCGAACGATCTGCTGTCTGAGTTCCTCACGGCACAGAGGCTTATTCCCGAGTTGTCGGAGAACAAACAGAACGATCTTGCCGTGCTCGATCGAGCCATTCAAGCGGTCGATCTTGCTACGCTCGACAAGCAGGATCAGGCCGGTTTCGATGCGTCGCTCAAGAAAGCTCAAGCCATTCTCGAAGAGATCAAGCCGACACTGCAAAAGGCAACATTTTCCCTCAGCGGAAACGCTCACATTGATGCGGCCTGGCTTTGGCCCTGGACGGAAGGTGTAGACGTTGTCAAGCGCACGTTCAGCACGGCTCTGCAACTGATGGACGAGTATCCCGACTATACATTTACGCAATCTTCCGCTGCCTACAACGAATGGCTTGCAGACAAATATCCTGTTCTGAATGAGCAGATCAAAAAGCGCGTCCGCGAAGGCCGCTGGGAAATTGTCGGCGGAATGTGGGTTGAACCGGACCTGAATATGCCGGACGGGGAATCCCAGTTACGTTCTCTCCTGCTCGGCAAGCGGTGGTTCAAAAAAGAATATGGCGTAGACGTGCGCATTGGCTGGAACCCTGACTCGTTTGGCTACGACTGGCAGTTACCGCAAATCTATAAGAAATCCGGCATCGATTATTTTGTCACGCAAAAGATGAACTGGAACGATACCAATCATTTCCCATTCAATGTTTTCTGGTGGGAATCGCCGGACGGCAGCAGGGTTCTCACTTATTTTCCGACCGACTATGTGCATCTCGATCTGAATCCGGTGCGTCTGGCGACTGACTTTTCGGCGATCACGCACGGTACTCCCGGCCTGACCGAGACGATGGACCTGTTCGGCGTTGGAGACCATGGCGGAGGCCCAACGCGCGCCATCTTCGACGAAGGATTACATTGGATGCGGTCTGACAAAGTGGCTCCGAAGATGCACTTCGCGACTGCGCAGAGTTTCTTCAATGATCTCGAAGCGAGGCTTTCCAGCGATACGCCGGAGTGGGACTACCGTAAGATCGGTGCGGGCTACACTGCGCCTCCCCAGGAAAACGATGGGCGAATTACCATTCCCGTCTGGAAGAGTGAGATGTATTTTGAATACCACCGCGGAGTGATGACAACCCAGGCAAATCACAAGCGCGGAATGAGAAAGAGTGAGGTGGAAACCCTGGATGCGGAGCGCTACGCTTCTTTGGCATGGCTGCGCGGTCTGACTTATCCCGGCGAGGAACTAACTGCGGACTGGAAGAAAGTTACCTTCAACCAATTCCATGATCTCGCCGGAGGATCGGGGATCGGTAACATCTACCAAGATGCCCAGAAAGATTTTGAAGACGTACGCCTTTCCACGGATGCGATTACGTCGCGGTCGCTTGATCTATTAGCGCAGGACATCGATACCCGGCCTGCGATGAATGCGGCCAACAGCGCGGCGATTCTGGTCTTCAATCCGATGGCATGGAACCGGACAGAAGACATTGAAACCAGCATCGAACTCCCCGCTGCGGCCGATACCATCGAAGCCAGCGGAATTCGCGGATCATTGCCGGTGCAGATTCTTGCTCATCAAGCAGGAAGCAATCGATTCGATGTGCTGGTCCATGCCGAGAATGTTCCATCGCTAGGCTACAGTGTGATCCATTTTGCAGGCGTGAAAGGCGCGCCTCAAAAAAATAAAGTTACCGGGACCGAGTTGAAAGCAGCCGACACCACGCTCGAAAATGCCCTGCTCCGTGTCGCTGTCGATCCGGCAACAGGATGTATTACCAGCCTGTATGATAAGCGCGCTTCTTTCGAGATGATTGCGAAGGGCAAGTGTGGCAATGAACTACAAGCCTTTCACGACAACCCAACCCAGTACGATGCCTGGAACATTGATCCGGGAACTCTCGATCATCCAATATCTTTGGGGAAAGCTGAATCTGTCGAGCTAGTTAGCCGAGGACCGTTACGCGCTTCCATTCGTGTCACCCATTTGTGGCAGAGTTCGAAATTCGTTCAGGAAATCAGCCTCGACGCCGGAGCGGATTTCGTGAATGTCACGAATGATATTGACTGGCATGAAACACATGTCCTGCTGAAGGCGGCCATGCCTTTGGCTGCAAGCAGCGCGTTTGCGACTTACGAAATTCCATATGGGACGATTGATCGGCCGACTACCCGCAACAATAGTTGGGAGAAAGCACAATTCGAAGTTCCGGCATTGCGCTGGGCCGATCTTGGCAATGGACAGCATGGCCTGAGTCTCATTAACGAATCGAAGTATGGTTATGACGCGGTAGGTAATATGCTTCGGCTATCCCTTCTGCGTTCGCCTGTGTGGCCCGATCCAAATGCGGATCGCGGCCATCACCACTTCGGTTTTGCGCTGTATCCTCATTCCGGCGACTGGAAACAGGCTCTGACCGTTCGTCATGGCTATGATTACAATTACCCTCTACACGCAGCACAGGTGCTCGAACATTCGGGCGTGTTCCCTGCCGAGCACTCATTTATCGAGGTCGCGTCGGAGAATGTAGTGCTGACAGCCATTAAGAAAGCAGAAGATGGGGATGCCTTAATCCTTCACTTCTACGAGTGGTCGGGTAAAGCGGGAAACGTCAACATTCAAGTTCCCGCGGGAGCCAGATCGGCTACCGTCACGAATCTGATGGAGACGCCCACGGGACCGCCATTGCCAGTTACTGGTGACCGCGTCACGGTACCCATCGGCTCCTATGAGATCGAGTCGCTGCGTCTGGACTATCCGGGAAAGGAAGCTGGGAACCAGTGAACAGGTTGAGTTTGAAGGGAGCACACCGCTCGCGAGGAATAGTTACTATCGGGACTTATCGAACCAGATCGTCTATTTCTATCGCGCGACTTACGATCGCAGCGATGACTACCCTATCGTATGCACAATCTGCGAAACAGCCGGTTGACTACGTCAATCCAAATATTGGAACAATTGGGATTCTGCTTACTTCTACGGCACCTGTTGTTCAATACCCACATGGCATGGCGCGAGTTATTCCTGTGACAACGCCAGGAATTTCCGATCGATACCTTGCCGACAAGATTTATGGATTCTCCGCAGGCCCCGCGCTGCTGATGGCGACTACAGCAAACGCCAGCGCTGACCCCGCGCAATACTCATCGGGCTTCGATCATGATTTTGAAACTGCAACGCCCTATTATTATGCAGTTCGTCTCGACGACACGAGCATTCGCGCTGAAGTGACCGCGACCCGGCGAGCAGCAATCTATCGATTTACTTTTCCAAAAGCGGGGAGTGAGCGAATCGCACTGAGCATGAGCCGCCGCGCCGCTCTCACTGTTCTTTCTCCCAATGTCGTCCAGGGGAGCGAGGAAATTGCGGAACAGTTAGAACACAAAGAGCAGCCGAAGGCAAAGGAGTATTTTTATGCCGAGTTCTCTGTTCCATTTCACTCGTCTCTTACTTGGCAAGCCGGTCAACTATCGAGCGCGTCCAGTCAGAGCGGCGACCATATTGGCGTTACCGCCGATTACGCGGATAGCAAGGAAAGGCGTGTCGAGGTCCGTGTGGGCATGTCGTACATTAGCGTGGAGCAGGCGCGGCGAAATCTTCAGGAGGAGATTCCTTCCTGGTCGTTCGATGCGGTCAAGGCAAAAGCACGTGAGGTCTGGAATCAGGCGTTAGGAAAAATTGCCGTCATCGGCGGCACTGAAAAGCAGCGCACCATCTTCTATACGGCGCTCTATCGTTCGCTGGGGCGCATGACGGACATTACCGAAGATGGCCAGTATTTCAGCGGATATGATGGACAGGTTCACAGGTCGGAAGGACATGACTTTTATGTCGACGACGGCCTGTGGGATACCTATCGTTCCATGCATCCGCTCCAACTCCTGCTCGATTCCTCCGTGCAAGAGGACATGATTCGCTCCTATCTTCGCATGTATGAGCAGCGCGGCTGGCTTCCATCCTTTCCCGCTGTCACAGGGGAACTGGCCGTGATGATCGGCCACCACGCAACCCCTCTCATCACCGACACATACATGAAAGGCTACCGCGGCTTCGATGTCGAGGAAGCCTATGCGGCCATGAGAAAGAATGCGCTGCAGGCCACGATGCTTCCATGGGTGCGCGGTCCGCTCACATCGCTTGACCAGGTCTATTTCGATAAAGGCTTCTTTCCCGCGCTTGCAAAAGGCGAGAAGGAAACCGAGCCGCGAATTCACTGGTACGAACGGCGGCAAGCGGTTTCAGTAACGCTGGAAAATAGCTATGACGATTGGTGCCTCGCACAGATGGCGAAAGCGCTAGGCAAG
>JAATFM010000319.1 GCA_015655195.1 Terriglobales bacterium | reverse complement strand
GCGCAGTCTGCGATGCGAAGCATGCGAAAACGCCAGAGACCTTGCGGCCTCTGGCGCTCTCCGGGTGCCCCGTAAATTTCCGTTAACCAAACACCATCCGACTGGCTCAGACGATGAGTTTTCAGTCTCCGCTTCCCGATACGTCCCGGCTTTGCCTTTCGCTTCCGGCTGCTGGCTTTCAGCCCTTCGCCCGCCGTTGGCTTGCGCCTCCGATGGGTTTCCGGCTTCGTCCAACTGCCTTTCGCGCCGCCTAGCCAGCGCTGAACACTACCATTCGCTGCCGAAGACAGGTTGCGCGGCCTGCCCCACATCTCGATTGGCTGTCCCTCTCCTGCCGTACCGGCTTGCAGTCTGTCGAACCCTTTGCCTGCTCAACCCTTGCGGGTTTGCAAGCTCCGAGTCCCTCCGGCTGCCGCCCTGTTACGATCGGCGACGTACCCTGAAACTTCTTCCGAACTTCCATCGCCCTGCCGGGCCGGCGGATGAGTCTCCGACTTTCTGCGCTTCGCCGCACTCCCGGGTGTTTCGCTTGACTCGGCTTGCGCCTTGCCTCACTTGGCGTGTCGGCTTGCGCCTTAACGCCCCTTGCCCCAGAAGCGGAATCCCCGCTGTCCATCGGCCTTTGCATCTTCCCGCGTGGCAGGAAATGTTGGCTTCCAAATCCCTACCGGGCTACCAACTGTCGGGACTATGCGCCTACTCGATCTGTGAATGCAAGTGCAAAAAATGGTTAAAATCTGTGGATTTCACCAGGCTTGGTGCAGTTATCTGAAGTAAGTCGGTCGCGAGTCTCTTTTGCTGTAATTTTGAGTAATGTCCATGAGCTTGGAGTTTGATAGGGCACAAAACGAGGAAGCCCACCGATCGGCGGGCTTCCTCACTATCGCATGTCCACGGGCGGAGGCTTTAGGCCAACAACTCCCATGGCTAGTAGGGCTAGTATAGTGGAAACAATTTCCAATGTCCATGAAAGAAACGATTCTGGCAGTTAGGTATGCCCTATCTCCTGCACGCATGGCTACATACGAGTCTGCGGCGCGACCTGCTGGAGACAAAGACCCAGCCGCACTGGTGCTCTATGCCTGGAATGCACAGATTGCTGCTGCTTTTCTTGCTCCGCTGCACATCGGCGAGGTTGTCATTAGAAATTCTGTTTCGGACGCATTGCAGAATGTATACGGGCCCAGATGGCCCTGGTCCCCTGGCTTTGAGCAAAGCCTTCCTACGCCAAAGATCGGTTATAGTCCACGCAGAGATTTGCAGAATGCGCGCAAGGGACAGACTTCCACCGGCAAGGTGATTCCCGAACTGAAATTCGTTTTCTGGCAGAAGATGTTTACAAGCCGCTACGATCATCGCCTTTGGAATGCCAATTTGAGGCGTGTATTTCCAAACCTCAACACATTCAAGTCGGTCGGACAACTACGTCAGGAGATATACGACGGTCTGGAGGAAGTTCGGAAACTCAGAAATCGGATTGCCCATCACGAGCCTATCTTTAACCGCAATCTGAACGAAGATTTCGATAGCATCGTTCGCCTGATTGAGTTGCGATGCAAGATTACCGCAGGCTGGATGGTGAAGAATCAGCAGGCGACGGCAATAATGCGGATACGTCCTTAATCAAGGCACCACCCCATACGACCCGAATCGTTGGTGCTATCCCAGATCCCAAAAGCGTGACATGGGGCGCTCGGCCGATGCTTCTCTCAGAAGCTCAGCCTCATGCCGACGGTGGAGATGGCTGGCTCAGTGGCCGGCGCGTCGGTTTGCTGCGGTGCGGTCATCTGTGCGGCTTTGCTGGGCAGCACGAGCGTGAGCGATACGTCGGTGTTCGCCTGCACCTCTGCGGCGCGGCTACTGTCCTGAAAGCTTCTCTTGTGCGCGGAGACCTGGTAGCGGCCGGCATCGAGGCCGCAGACTTCAAATTGCCCGCCGGAACTGCTGGTAGCGGAACGGCTGCCGTTGTTCGCTATCCGCGTGACCGTGATGGCAACGCCGCTCAGGCCCGCTCCAGAAGAGTCCACCGTTTTCCCGCGTAGACAAGCCGCTGCGGAGGCCGGCTGAACAGAAAGGAAAAGCAAAGCAACGCCTGACAAAGAGGTGGCGAGCAACACCTTATGCAACATAATTGCCTCCGGGAGACGGATGATTTTCGGATGCTTTTAGATAGGAAAAGTGTACCAGCGTCTCATGCCTTCGCGAACATTTGACGGATGCCGCGGAGGGCTTGCCGCGTACGTTCTTCGTTTTCGATCAGGCTAAAGCGGACGTGCGTGTCGCCATATTCGCCGAAGCCGATGCCGGGGCTTACGGCTACTTTGGCTTCGGTCAACAGCTTCTTGGAAAATTCGAGCGAGCCGAGGGCCGCATAGGCTTCGGGGATTTTGGCCCAGACGAACATGGTGGCGCGGGGCGAGGTTACGGGCCAGCCTAATTTGTTGAGGCCGTCTACCAATACATCGCGGCGCTTGCGATAGGTTTCGCAGATTTCGGCCACGCAATCCTGCGGGCCTTCAAGGGCAAGGATCGATGCGACCTGAATGGGCGTGAAGGTGCCGTAGTCGAAGTAGCTTTTGAGCCGCGCCAGCGCGTTGACAAGCACCGGATTGCCGACCATGAAGCCGACGCGCCAGCCGGGCATGTTGTAGCTCTTCGAAAGGGTGAAGAACTCAACGGCGACATCTTTTGCGCCGGGGACTTCGAGGACGCTCGGCGGCTTGTAGCCGTCGAAGGCGATGTCGGCGTAGGCGAGATCGTGGATGAGATGGAAGCCGTACTGGCGGGCCAGTTCGACAAGGCGCGCGAGGAATGGCAGTTCGACGGTCTCCGTCGTCGGGTTCGATGGAAAGTTGACGATGAGCGCCTTGGGGCGCGGAGTCATGCGCGGGATAAGGTCTTCAAGCTGAGCGAGAAATTTTTCCTTGTCCAGGATTGGCACGCTGACGACATGCGCGCCGGCAATGACGGGGCCGTAGATGTGAATCGGGTAGCTGGGATTGGGCACCAGCACCGTGTCGCGCGAGTCGAGGATGGCGAGGCAGAGGTGCGAGATGCCTTCCTTCGAGCCGATGGTGACAATGGCCTCGGTGTCGGGGTCGAGGTCCACGTCGTAGCGCGTCTTGTACCAGTTGCAGATGGCGCGGCGCAGACGCGGCAGGCCCTTCGAGACCGAGTAGCGGTGCGCCGTCGGCTTCATCGCCGACTCGATCAGCTTGTCTACGATGTGCTTGGGCGTGGCGCCGTCGGGATTGCCCATGCCGAAGTCGATGATGTCTTCGCCGCGGCGGCGCGCGGAGACTTTCATCTCGCCAGTGATGTTGAAGACATACGGCGGCAGGCGCTGGATGCGACTGAACTCTTCCATGGAAACAGTGTAAGGGACGAGTGACGAAAGACGAGGGACGAACCATCCAGCGCAATGCTGCGGTTCAATTTCGGGAGTGAAAATCCAGCACGATTCCGTGCTGTTGCGACGCGGAACGCGAGTCCCTCGTCACCAGCATGAGATCGAAGTCAGCGGCCTTCGAGGCGATCAAGGCGCTACTGGTGGCTCTGAGCCACATCAGCGAGAAGCTCGATGGATATGCGCTGAGCCTCTGACGCTGTTGCGAGGGAAGCCACGGTTGCTTGTAGGGAGTTGATGTCGACGGTGAGCATTTCTACCGTCTGCGTGAGCGCTTCATGGCGTCCGGTGAGCTTTTCGAGTCTTTCGTCGATTGTCATTTGTTCCCTCAGTGGTGGTGATGATGCCCGCCGCCTGTTGCGCCGATCATCTCTTCCGGAGGCACCACGCAGCCTTCGAGAACCTCACAGTTCGTGTGCTCGAACTGGATGGTTGAGTGGCAGATGTCGAAGTGGTCCTTGAGGATATGGCGAAGATCGCCGAGAATGACAGCGCTCGCCGAGGGTGGAATGTCGTCGATGGTGACATGGCAGGCCAGGGCGCGGGATTGCGAGCCGATGTTCCAGCAGTGCAGGTCGTGGACGTTGAGGACGCCGGGAATGGCTGCCATCTCGGCGCGAATCTCCGGCAGGTTGACGCCGCGCGGCGTGCCTTCGAGCAGAATGTTCAGCGTCTCGCGCACGATGCCGGCCGAAGACCACAGAATCAGCGCGGCGATGATAAGCGAAAGAACGGGATCGATCCAGTTCTGTCCGGTGAGCAGGATGCCGAGGCCGCCTATGATGACGGCGGCTGTCGAAAGCGTGTCGCCGGCCATGTGGATGAACGACGAACGCAGGTTCACGTCGCGGGCCACGCCCCATAGCAGCGCGGCGATGACGCCGTTCATCAGCACGCCGGCTGCAGCCACATACATCATGAGGCGCGGCTGCACTACGACGGGAGCGGAGAGCCGGTGGATGGCTTCGACGGCAATCCAGAGCGAGATGACGACGAGCGTGGCGGCGTTGAGAAAAGCGGCGAGGACTCCGGCGCGCTGGTAGCCGAAGGTGCGATGATCGTCGGCCGGGCGGGACTGGAAATACACGGCCACGAAGCTGAGCAGGAGGGCCAGAAAATCGGAGACATTATGGCCGGCCTCGGAGAGCAGGGCGAGCGAGTGCGCGCGCAGGCCGGCTATGAAGGTGAGTGCAACGTAGGCGAGCGTTGCCACCAGCGAGAAGCGGAGCACGGATTGTGTCTTGCCTGCGCTCTGGGCCTGATTCGGACCCGTGGGCGCGGCGTGCATGTGCATATAACTAGTGTAATGAAAACAGGGAGCAAGGGACAAAGAGACTGAGGGACTAGGAACAGTGGACCGTGCACTGTGAACCGCTAAATCGGGAACGCCTGCCTGGATTGGCACCGACAAGCAGTCCACGGTCCATGGTTAATGGTCCACGATGCTTACTGCCCGCTGCTGACCGTGAGGCGGTCGTGTGGGGAATTTTCGGAGTCCGGGCCGGTTTTGGGAACGATGAAGGGAATGTTGGAGCGCAATCCGGACCACTTTTCCGCCACCACGATGGAGTTCTGCGGGTTGCCGGGCTGGTATCGCACCGAGCAGGGAAAGCCGGCGCGGACGAGATCGGCGTTTACCGTGCCCTGCATCTGGCTGATGTCCTGGGAGCACTGGTAGTCGACGCCGCCGATACGGTAGTCGTAGATGAGGAGAGTGTAGACGCGGCCCTCCTGATCCTCGTCCGCGATCTGGCGAACGTCGAGGAGGGTGCCGTCGACGATGCGGCCCGATTGCGTCAGAAAGGTGCGGCGCATGAATTCGATCTCGTCGGCGGTGGGCTGGCGGCGGAAGAAGAGCCATGCGCCAAATACGGCCATGCCCGCCACGGCGGCTGCACCGGCGGCAATCTCCCAGAGTTTTTGGTCTTCGAGGCTCATTGGCGGCGGAGGATTTCGCCCATAACCATTCCCAATTCAAGCATAGCGCAGATGTAAACGGGACGTACCGTGCGGCGGGGGGGGGTGCGATGGAAAAGCGCCCGGAAGTACACTCGCGGCACGGAGGTGGGCAATGAAGATTGGCGTGCTTGGATCGGGCGATGTGGCACAGGTTTTGGCCAGCGGATTTCTGAAACACGGCCATGCGGTGAAGGTCGGCTCGCGGACGCCGGAGAAGCTGGCGGAGTGGCTAAAAGGCCATCCCAAAGGCTCGACGGGCACGTTTGCCGAGGCGGCGGCCTTTGGCGAGGCGGTCGTGCTGGCGGTCAAGGGAACGGGAGCCGAGAAAGCGCTGGAGCTTGCCGGCGGAAAAAACCTTGCCGGGAAGACGGTGATCGATGCGACCAATCCCATTGCCGATACTCCACCGGTAAACGGCGTGTTGCAATTTTTCACGGACATTGCGAAATGTTCCGGATGTAGCCATGGAAGCCAATACCGACAACTACTACTGTACGTTTGGAGCCTGTTATCCAAATCCCTCTTACCCATATGGTGCGGGCGGCACCAGTTACGCCACGCCCCGCTGGGCCGGGTTTATGGCGCTGGTCAATCAGCAGGCCGTGGCCGCCGGCAATTCAACAGTAGGCTTCATTAACCCGTTAATCTATCAGATTGGTGAGGGCTCCAGTTATCCCACTGACTTTCAAGATGTTCCTCAAGGGGCCGGGAATAACGACTGCTGTGGTCAACCTGTATGGTTTAACACCGAGGATGGCTACGATCTAGTTACTGGCTGGGGAAGCCCGAACGGACAGGGACTGATCGACGCCTTGGCAGGAGGATCAGGAGGACCACCACCTCCACCACCACCTTCAACTGACTATACGCTCGCCAGCAACGAGTGGTGCACGCAGACCACTGCGAACCTGTCCTGCCTTACGAGTCTAGTTGTGCCAGGGGCCTACAGCACGTGGTCGTGGCCGCAGGACACCGGTGGCTATCAGGGCGACGCCCCTGTTCCTCCAGCGGGAACGCAGGCGATCTTAGCAATTGCGTGCGACAACAATATTCCTTGGGGCGCAATTGTGAATAGCCCTGTTGAAACGTGTACTAGCCCCACACTCACCTTTCCAAACGTACCTGTCTCATCAACGGCGCAAGTCACTGTTTACATGAGTGGTGAGGAATCCTCTGCCATGGTGACAGAGAACCATTTCGCAGGAGTGTGGATCAACTTAACAACCACAACCGGAACTAAAACACCAAGTGTATTGGGCGCTTATCTTACTGGGTGTGGGTCGTCGTCAGCCGGACTGTATGACTGTATGGGAGCAGGCGATGAGCAGGGCGGACAAGCAGGGTGGGGTTGGGGGCCGCCATGCTATGGGGTCGATCAGGGGGGCTGTGGTGCATGGGATGTGTACCCCGAGTTGGTAGGTAATTTTGACCCGCTTTTGGGACCAACCCTAGACACCTCCGTGATTTTTGGCATCACGAACCTTAACCAGATACAAGTATCGGTCTCAGCAGTATATGGGAACGCTTATGACGGCTTCATCTGGGCATCTGTTAATTAGGCCGGGCACGGCATTGCCGATTGCAGACGCCAAAGGCAACTTAATCGCAAGGCGACATATCAGCCAACCATCATATGCGGAGGAACCAATGAGATAGAAAATAGACGCACCTGATGCGGCGATTGACGGAACTGCGCAAAGCGCCCCGGCGCTGCTGGGGCGCTTTGCGCAGCCGATACAAACTTTACGATCCTCATGCAGTCTAAGCATGACAAATGCTCGACAGAGACGAGGATACTGAGCGAGATGTGGAGGCTCGGTTTTGAGATCATACTGGGTTGCGTTCGCGGGAATCTCCCTACTGACATTGGCTGCGTGTGGGGGTGGGTCTGGAGGTTCATCTTCCCCTCCACCTCCAGCCGTCCACAATGAATGGACCTGGTCTGGCGGAGCCAACATTGTGAATCAACTGGGAAGCTATGGTGCGCAGGGGATTGTTTCCCTCAGCAATAGTCCGGGTGGACGAGCATATTCTTCTACCTGGACGGACGCTGCCGGAAATTTCTGGCTTTTCGGAGGATACGGACTTGCTTCAACCGGAGCAGGGGTGACGGGACACCTTAACGACCTTTGGAAGTACCGCAATGGAGAATGGACGTGGATGAACGGGTCGAATCAGACGGAGCAGCCGGGGAGTTACGGAACACAGGGGGTGGCTGCTCCCGGCAACACTCCAGGGGGGCGATACGGGTCAGCAAGCTGGACGGACAGCTCTGGAAATCTCTGGCTCTTCGGTGGGATAGGGTGGGGGTCGGCCGGGACGCTCGGAGACCTCAATGACCTGTGGAGATACAGCAACGGCGAGTGGACGTGGATGAGCGGGTCGAATTTTGCTGCCGAACCGGGCATCACCGGCGCCTGGCAGGGGACAGGTATATACGGAACAAAAGGGATCGCAAATCCAGCCAACGTCCCGGGGGCGCGGAATTGGGCCTCTACATGGATTGACAACTCCGGAAATCTTTGGCTCTTTGGTGGGAGCGGAATTGACTCGAATGGCGAGCCGGGAATCCTTGATGATTTGTGGGAATACAGCGGCGGGGAATGGACGTGGGTAGGAGGATCGAATCTCGCTGATAACGCCGGTTTCGAGCAGGATGGTCAGTATGGGGCGCTGGGGATACCCGGCCCCGCAAACATCCCAGGAGCGCGTTTCGGCGCGGCGACTTGGACAGATGCGGAAGGCAATTTCTGGCTCTTTGGTGGAGACGGCGACGCCGTGAGCGACGCACATTGTAACGAAACCGGTTCTCCCTGCAACCTCAGTGATTTATGGAGGTATAGCAGCGGGGAATGGACGTGGATGGGAGGACCCGATCAAGCGAACGAACCTGGGATATATGGAACGCAGGGCGTGGCTGCTACCGGCAATAATCCAGCGCCGCGTAACGGTGCCCTCACTTGGGTTGACACAGCGGGAAACGTCTGGCTCTTCGGCGGCACTGGGCATGATGACTTCAACGACCTGTGGAAGTACAGCGGCGGGGAATGGACGTGGATGAGCGGGTCAAACCAATCCGGCCAGACAGGCACCTACGGGACACTGGGGACGGCGGCTCCCGGCAATGTTCCAGGGTGTCGTGACGGCGCAGTCGGCTGGACCGACAAGTCAGGAAATCTCTGGCTATTCGGCGGAGAGGAAACCTATTGCGTCGGAAATGGAAAATTTAACGACCTGTGGGAATACCAGCCGTGATGATTCTGTTTGTCCATCAGCTCGGTTTCACAACCAAAAATAAAGGGGGTTCGCGACAGCCGCGGATGACACTTTTTTATTCGCAAACAATAGCGTCCAATTCCAATCAATGTCAAAAATGATGCTCAGGGAGTTAAATACATAAATCCCTAATTTTTCGCTGATGGAAAAGCTCCAGGCGGAGTTCCCCGAGGCGCATCTGGTGAAAGCGTTCAATTCCGTGGGCAATCCGCGCATGGTGGACCCCGAGTTCGCGGGCGGCATCCGGCCCTCCATGTTTATCTGCGGCAACGACGACGGAGCCAAGGCGCAGGTGCGCGACATTCTGGACGAGTTCGGCTGGGAGACGGAGGACATGGGCAAGGCCGAGGCGGCGCGGGCCATCGAGCCGCTGTGCATGTTGTGGTGCATTCCCGGCTTTACGCGCAATGAGTGGACGCACGCCTTCAAGCTGCTGCACTGATTGCAGAGGTTGCAGGCCACGCTCCAGCGCAGCGAGAATGGGTGCGAGAGCGAATCCGTGCGAGAGTTGGAGCTGTTTATGAAAAAACCCGTTCCGGCGGAATCCGCCTCTGCATTCATCGACGCGAAGATCAGCGGACTGGCGGACTGGCGCGGCGAGACGCTCGCGAAAGTGCGCGAGATCATCCACGCGGCAGACCCTGAGATTGTGGAAGAGTGGAAGTGGGTCAAGCCGACATCGCCGGGAACTCCCGTTTTTTCCCATGGCGGCATTGTCTGCACGGGAGAGACATACAAGAGCGTCGTCAAGATGACATTTGCCAGGGGGGCTGCGCTGGAGGACCCTTCCGGTCTGTTCAACTCCAGCCTGGAGGGGAATGTTCGGCGCGCCATCGACATTCGCGAAGGCGAGAAGATCGATGAGGCTGCCTTGAAAGCTCTCATCCGCGCCGCCGTGGCTCTCAATCTTCAGACCAAGCCGAAGCCTCGGCGAGCCGCCAGCAAGCAGGCCAACTAACTTCGGCATAGGTGGTGCGGACCATCGAGCCGCTGTGCATGTTATGGCGCATTCCGGGATTCCTGCGCAATGGTCGTGTTCCAAGTCACATTCTACTGCCAGCCTGGAAGCACAAGATGAAGATGGAATGCTTCCACTTTGCGGCTGGAGGCCGATAAAGAAGATACAGCACCTCTCCTTTGGCTCGATTCGGATCGGCGGCGCCCTCTATGAGAACTGTGTGGCGATCGTCGAAGGGACGGAAGGCCGCGACTTCGCACAGTGGAAGAGGATGACCGTAGCGGAAAACTCCCCGGTCATCGGAGAGGGAGAAGATGGAGACGCACATGTTGCGGCGCACTTTTCTGAAGACGAGTGCGATGATTCTGGGCGGCGTAGCCATGGGCGATCTGGACCTGGCCAACGCTTCGACCGTGCAAGGCAAATCGCAGGTGTTTTTCACCACGGACATCAGCGTCAACGGGCTGCGGAAGATTTATTCCAAAATCAATGAGGGGATAACGGGCAAGGTCGCCATCAAGCTGCACACCGGCGAGCCGCACGGGCCAAACCTGCTGCCGATCGAGTTGATTCGCGGCCTGCAATCGCAGGTTCCCAATAGCGGCATCGTGGAGTGCAACGTGCTGTATTCAAGTCCGCGGCAGAAGACGGAGACGCATCGCGATGTGATCAAGACCAACGGCTTCGATTTTTGCCCGGTGGACATTATGGATGCGGACGGCGATGCCAATCTTCCTATTCAGGGCATGCGCGAGTTTCTGGATGGATACTCGCCGTTCGACGGCAAGCAGGCTCCGTTTACGCCGGGCGTGCACCTGACGGAAGTGGCGGTAGGCAAGAATCTGCTGAACTACGATTCGCTGCTGGTTTATACGCATTTCAAAGGGCATACGATGGGCGGATTCGGCGGATCGCTCAAGAACATCGGCATTGGCTGCGCGTCGGGACAGGGCGGCAAGCGGCAGATTCACGGCGACGGATGGCCGCGCGGGGCGGAGTTCCTGGAGCGCATGGTCGAGTCGGGCAAGGGAACCGTGGACCATTTCGGCGCGCACATCACCTACATCAATGTGCTGAAGAACATCTCCGTGGACTGCGATTGCGATGCGCATGGAGCCAAGCCGACGTGCAACGACATCGGTATCGTGGGTTCGCGGGATATTCTGGCCATCGACAAGGCTTCAGTGGACCTGATCTTCTCGCAGCCGGAGGCGCAGAAGCATGACATTGTGGAGCGCATCCAGTCGCGAGGCGGCCTGCACCAGCTTGAGTATATGAAGACGCTGGGAATGGGCAACGATAACTACGACCTGATTACGGTCTAGGGCCTCTTCCCTCCCAAACGGCCTACGGCGCGGCGCCGACTTCCCAGGCGCCTGCGCTATACTCTACTCTGCATCTTTGCTGATAATTCAGCATCTTTACATGGAAGTTCCGGCCTGCCGGACTGCACTTTTCCGGAGGTTTTTTCTTGGCTTTGGATCAGAATCCCACCGCAGCAACCCGCCCTCGAATCCGTTCCACCACTGTCATCTGCGTGCGCCGCAACGGGCAGGTTGTCATGGCCGCCGACGGACAGGTGACGCTCGGCGATCACGTGCTGAAGCACTCGGCAAAGAAGATTCGGCGGCTCTACCAGGAGAAGATTCTGGCGGGGTTTGCGGGTTCAACCGCCGACGCCTTCAATCTCTTCACGCGCTTCGAGTCGAAGCTGGAGCAGTATGCCGGCAACCTGAACCGCGCCGCCGTGGAGCTGGCCAAGGACTGGCGCACGGACAAGATGCTTCGCAACCTTGAAGCGCTGCTCGTGGTGGCCGACAAAGGGCAGACCTTCATCATCTCCGGCTCCGGCGACGTGATTGACCCGGATGAGCCAATTGCGGCGATTGGCTCAGGCGGCAGCTACGCGACGGCTGCGGCGCGGGCGTTGCTTGAAAATACGGAGCTAAGCTCGCTTGAAATCGCGCAGAAAGCAATGAAGATTGCGGGCGACATCTGCATCTATACCAATGACCACGTGACGATTGAGGAATTGAAGTAGGCGCAGTAGTTTCCTACCCTTGCGACAGGAAAAAGTCGCAAGGATGGGGCACGGAGCATTTTCGCGCGATGATTGAGGAGTTGAAGCAGGCTGACCGGCTCAAGGAGTCCGGACGGGCCGCATCAGGAGCAAGATGGCAGGGTATTCTGGCACGCCGCTGTTACGGAAACTTGGCATCCAGGAGGGACACCGTGTGCTGCTGTGGAATGCGCCCGCCGATCCGCCGGAGGAGCTGAAAGGATTCGCGGACACGCGGGCAAGCCGGAAACAGGGTCGCGATCTCGATCCAGCGCCATTCGATGTAGTGGTGTTCTTTGTGCAATCCGCCGCCGTGTTAAACGCCGATCTAGCGAAGCTGATGACGGCGATCCAGGCAGACGGCATGATCTGGATTGCGTGGCCCAAGAAGGCGTCCGGCATCAAAACCGATCTGACAGACAACGGGATTCGCGACCGGGTGCTTGAAACGCCTCTTGTAGACGTGAAAGTCTGCGCGATAGACGAGACCTGGTCCGGGTTAAAATTCGTAATTCGCAAGGAACAACGCGCGGCCTTTGCCGCACATGCGAATTGATAACTGAGGAATGGAATGGCAATTTATCTTCCCGCATCCGCTGAAGAACAGGATCTCGCACTCGACGAGCTGACGCCGCGCGAGATTGTAGCCGAGCTCGACAAGCATGTTGTCGGCCAGAAGGCCGCCAAGCGCGCCGTAGCGATTGCGCTGCGAAACCGGCAGCGCCGGCAGAAGCTTCCCCCCGACATGGCCGACGACATCATGCCGAAGAACATCATCATGATCGGGCCGACGGGCGTGGGCAAGACGGAGATTGCGCGCCGGCTCGCCAAGCTGACCAACTCGCCGTTTCTCAAGGTCGAGGCCTCGAAGTTTACCGAGGTCGGCTACGTGGGCCGTGACGTGGAGTCGATTGTGCGCGACCTGGTCGAGATTGCGATCGACATGGTGCGCGAAGAACGGCTCGAAGAGGTCGAGGACAAGGCGGAGATGAACTCCGAAGAGCGGCTGCTCGATCTGCTGCTGCCGCCTCCGCCGGCGCCGCCGGCCGGGCAGGAGGGCCAGTTGTCGCTGCCCGGCACGGAGTCGCACCAGCGCTCACGCGAGAAGCTCAGGCAACAGTTCCGCGAGGGCAAGCTCGACGACCGCATGGTGGAGCTCGACGTGCGCGAGCGCAATATGCCGCAGTTCGGCATCATTTCCAGCCAGAGCCCGGAAGAGATGGAGATGAACCTCAAGGATATTCTGCCGAATATCTTTGGGGGTGCGGGTACTCGCAAACGCAAGATGAAAGTCACGGAGGCCTTCGACTATCTCGTTCAGGAGGAAGAGGGCCGGCTCATCGACATGGACCAGGTGACGCGCGCGGCGGTCGAGCGCGTGGAGTCGAGCGGCATCGTTTTCCTTGATGAGATTGACAAGATTGCCGGGCGCGAGGGCGGGCATGGACCGGATGTTTCCCGCGAAGGAGTGCAGCGCGACATTCTGCCGATAGTGGAAGGCACGACCGTGAATACGCGCTATGGAATGGTGCGGACGGATCACATTCTCTTCATCGCCGCGGGCGCGTTCCATGTCTCGAAGCCGAGCGACCTGATTCCCGAATTGCAAGGCCGTTTCCCGATTCGCGTCGAGTTGCAATCGCTCACCGTGGAGGATTTCCTGCGGATTCTCACCGAGCCGAAGGCATCGCTCACCAAGCAATATGCGGCCCTGCTTGAAACCGAGGGCGTGCGGCTGGAGTTTTCTCCCGAGGCGCTGCGCGAGATGGCGCAGTTTGCTTTCCGGGTGAACGAGACGACGGAGAACATCGGAGCGCGGCGGCTGCACACAATCATGGAGCGCGTGCTCGAAGATGTGAGCTTCCTGGCTCCGGATGTGGCGCGGCGCGCGCCGAGTGCGGAAGAGGCTGTAGCGCTGAATGCGGCCATCGCAAGCGAGACCAGCACGGCTCTGCCCTATGAAGAGCGGATGACATCCACGGGGCCGGAGAAGGTCTTTCTCATCAGCGACGCGTATGTGAAGCAGATGGTGGCAAGCATTGTGAAGGACCAGGACCTGAGCCGTTACATCCTGTGAGAACGGACATGTGCTTTTCTTGATATACAGGCGCGCGAAGAGAAGCACACGCCTTGACCCGCCGCTGTTTTCCCTGAGCCGGGCAAGATTCCAAACAAGTTTTAACGTGGCCAGGACTGCACTTCGCGAATGAGAGGCAGCAGGATGTCAATTGGATTCGGGGTTTCATCCGCGGCTACGCTTGCGGTTTGATCTGTAAGCAGTCTCGGCAGGCGGCTGACGGTCACATGCGCCGGCGCCAGCGATTCATTGATGTCGGCACATAGCACTTCTCCGGCTGCCTTCGCCATTGCATATTCCGTCATTCCTCGCGGGCGTTCCTCGACGGCAATCGAGGACGGGTACAAGAGTGAGATTCCTGGCTGCAACTGGCGCAATGCCTGGAAGAATTGCCAGAATCCATGCACGTAAATCGCCGAAAATCCACTCAATCGCTCTACCGTGAACATCTCTGTCTGCGCGCGAAAGATCGACGGCGTAGCGAAGTAATACGCATGGGAAGGAGACTTCTCCAGGGAAGCAAGCTGGCTGGCCGCCGGTTTTGCTGCGTCATAAGGCAGAGCATGGCAGACCCCGCCAGTGGAACGAATTTCATCCGCGACTCTTTCGGCATCCTCTTTCCCATTTTTCCAGGTGATCACAACGCTGCCGCCGCCGGTGGCAATCAATTTCGACGTTAACTCCCCGAGACCCCTCGACCCGCCCAGAATCAATGCCGTGCTTCCGGCGAACTCTTGCGGGGAAACGAGGCCGGCGAGAGCCTCCATTGACGGCTGTTGAACAGGTGGAATGCGCGCGCTGCTATATATCGTGCCGGTCCAGCCTCCTCCTGCAATCTCCTGCTCCACGGAACGAAAGCGCGAGTCTGTGTTTACTACTCGAAAATCGAGAAAATCCTGGACATGGGATTCCCGGCAGGCCTTGACCGATAGCTCGCTGAAAACAGAGTGCAATCCTGGGCAAACCATGCCGACCAGACAGGTGCTGGCAGCCAAAGAGGCAATGCGCTGCGCGCCCAGCCATTTCGTTGCTGCGGGAAAATACTTTTCCGCCTCTTGTGGGCTCATCTGGAACGGAAGCTGTCCGGAAAGGCTGGCAAGCTCTTCGAATGCGAGATTCGATGCCGTCTTTGAAAGAGCGATCGTTGGCAGTGGCTCATTCGAGAGGGGCGCGCAATCCGCGGCGCTTTCCCCAAAAACCAGATTGAATTTTGATCGCATCACGCCATCGGTAGCGATGCCCAATCGCGCCCCTGTTGGCTTGAATTCCGTAAGGACCGCCTCGGCAAATTCATCAAGATAGAGAAACTTATTAAAATTGGCGCGCACGCTGCGCAGGGGAGGCAGATCGGGAGTGGAAGATGCCAGCGAATCAAGCGCCCAGAGCAACAGATGGATTCCATGCACAACGGGTTCGCCGGCCTGGGTGCGTCGGGCCTGAAGAGCGTCCACGTGCATGGGGTTGTAGTCGCCGGAAACAGCCGCAAAGCGCAGTTGGTCATCGAGGCTGAATTTTCGTCGCGCAAGACTTCTCATGTCTATCCTCTTCCGCAAATCATGATTCGAGCAGACCGGAGCTTACACTTCGTCGTTGGAGATTCTTGCCCGGCGGGAATTCCGAATGAGCGGATGATGTACTTTATTGTTCCGCAATCAGTTCTACCACAGCCAAGGTTTTGCCTGCAGCGTAGACGCAGAGGAACGGATTGCTCGTCACGGGACAGGAAACTTTGGGCGGGAGGTCGGTCTGCTGTTGATTGGCATTGCGGCGAGCGCAGCGGCGGCCGACATAGGCGTGCGGGAGCACAGCATTCCTGACGCAATCATCGTTTTACTGTTACGAAGAATGCCCTATCTTTCTCGCAAGGAATGCGCGAAGGATAGGGCATAGGCGTCTTTGTTTGTGGTGCTGGTTTGGTACTTGTGCCATCCCGCCTCAGCCGGAAAACAAAACCTGACGAGGGCGGTGCAACCAGCCGGTACATTCTTTAAGCGACCAAAAATTCAGGGAGGACTGAGTTCAACGCGCGCCCTCCCTGACCCTATGGAGGCTCGTTTACTCGCCGCGCAGAACGCGTACGGTGGAATCATCGCTGTGCTTCGTCTTGTCGAGGCGACCGGTGGTAAAGGAGTGGTACTGAATCGAGCGCAGCTCGTATCCGGCGTCGGTTTTGACGAAGAAGACCTTGACATCGCTGGACCCAGGCGCAGGATCTCCGGGGCCAATACCCCAGGTGAAGCTCTGTTTGTTATCCGGACCGCCCATGCGAATGAAGGAATTGAGGCCGCTACGGTTGACCGAATACTGGCCCGCAGGCATTGCCTTGCCCGCGACAGTGAAGTCAAAAGGAACGCGGACCGTCTCTGCCGAGGCGGTGGTTGTGGTGAAGGCGGCTGCCGCCAGAACTGCTGACGCCAGTACGGGGAAGCAAGAAGTGATCCGCATAGTGTTTCTCCTACGCTGATCACACTAACTGGCGCAAAAAACAAATGTGTCAAGTTCTCGTGGAGAAGTTGTCAAGCTTTCGTGTTCTGTGAAAGGAAGATGATTTTTACGCGGGCATTACCACGGGAGCGGGAACTTCGATCGGATTTTGCGGCTCTGCTTACCGGGAAGAAAGCTTCAACCAGCCCGCCGTGTCCTGATATAAGGCAAATTCAAACGCGAATTCAGACTGCGGCACTACTGGTCTGCTTCGGCTTGCGTTTCTTTGCGGAGTGCGTGGGCGCAGAGGGCGCAAGAAGCTCATTCTCTAATTCGAGCGTGATGCGCTCGCGCTCCGGCGCGGGAAGATTTTCCGCAATACGAAGGGCGCGGCGCAGAAGCTCTTCGGCCAGGATGTTGGATTCACGCTTTGGCTCCGCATCCGCAGCCATGCGGAGCACATCGATGGCGCGCTGCCAGAGTCCCGCGGCCTCAAGGTGCATTGCCATCTCATGCGCCACGCTCTCCTCGCGTCCGGCAAAGAGCCGGCCCAGGCGATCGGCAACGCGCGTATGGCGGCGTGCGCGCTGTGCCGCCGACTGGCGCTGATAAAGCACATCGCGGTAGAGCCTGTGCGCGAAGGCATAGAAGGCCGAGCGCGCGCCGTCGGGCAGTTCGTCGTGGCCGGCGCGATGGATGAACGGCACGCGGCGCGCGAGGTCGTCGAATGCCTCTTCGGTCTCGGCAATCTCCTCTTTGAGCGCGGCGGCGACGGCCCACGCGGGAAAGGCGACATCGATCAGGCTTGCGGCTTCCAGCAATCGCTGCTCGGGCGGGGCGAGCCGGCCGATTTCAAGCTCGATCATCTGCACAAGCTCATCGGGAATGCCGGCCTCCATCTGCTGGAATGGCGTGCGCTGCTCCCAGCGCGCCTCGCCATTGAGACCGGTACGGACGAGGAAGCGCTCAGCGATCAGATGGTCGAGAATCGCGACGAGGAAGCGCGGATTGCCTTCGGAGTGTTCGTGGAGGAAGGCGTCGAGCCCCTGCGGCAGCTCTTCCTGCCCGAGTCGCTTGCGAAGCAGGGCCGCGACATGCTGCCTGCGCAGCGGTTCGAGCGCAATCTCTTCGCAGAGCCGGCGCATTCGCAGGTCCTGCCGTAGCGGGCGCAGGGGATGGTCCGGCGGCATGTGATGCGGGCTGAAGCTGACGAGAATCATCAACTGAGCCGGCGTGCGGCGGCGGGCCAGCGCCGAGATAGCTTCGAGCGTGGGCTCGTCGGCCCAGTGAATGTCTTCGAGAACGAGCAGCAGTGGCTTTTCCGCGGCCAGCTCTTCGAGCGCCGCGCAGAGGTCGCTGGTGGAGCGGGCGAGCGAGGCATGGTCGGAATGGTTTGCACTGTTGGAATTGTTGCGGGCCGGCGCGGGCAGCCATTCCGGCGCAATGCGCGCCAGCACGCCGCAGGCGCGCTCTCCCTCGGCAGAGGCGCATAACTGCGCCAGCGCTTCCATTACCGGGTA
Source organism: Terriglobales bacterium (assembly GCA_015655195.1). Lineage (GTDB taxonomy): Bacteria > Acidobacteriota > Terriglobia > Terriglobales > Acidobacteriaceae > Telmatobacter. The sequence continues at coordinate 2,806 of JAATFM010000319.1, read as the reverse complement.
ATGCAACTCGCGCGCGCCAATGCCCTGCACGCACTGGCCGCGGGCCAGCGCCGCTGAGCCGGTCCACTGTGTGCAGAAGGCCGTACAGAAAGTATCGACGAGTGCGGTCTTGCCCAGCCCCGGCTCGCCGCTGAGCAGAACCACCTGGCGAGTACCGTCGGCAAGCCTCGCAAGATGCGCGTTCAGGGCGCGCAGCTCCTTTTCGCGGCCAATGAGTTCGCCGTCCGGATTGCCGCCGCTGTCGACGGTGCCGGCGACCGGGATCGCGGTGTGGAGACTGTTTCCGTGTCCATTAACGGAACCAGTGGAGCTTGCCACGGAGTTTTCCTGCGCCCACTCCCGCACGGCGGCCACAAAAACGTAGCCGCGTTTGGGCTGCGAGCGGATGAAGCGCGGCTGGCGGGCGTCGTCGCCCAGTACCTTGCGCAGCTCCAGCATGTAGGTGCGGAGAATCTGCGGCTGGACAAAGGTATCTGGCCAGAGCTTGTCGAGCAGTTCGTCGTGGCTGATGAGCCTGCCCGGATTTTCGACCAGGTAGCGCAGCACGGCAAAGGTTCGCGGCGGCAGCGGGATCTGCTCGTCGTCGCGCCACAGGCACTCGTTCTGCACATCGATACGGAAGGATTCGAATTGCTTCATCGGGTCTGCATTATCCGGCCGGTCTTTCTTCGGCAGTTGCGCCGCGGCAATTGCACCGTGGCTGTCACGCTGCAGAATAGCCGCAGCAATCCGAATTCCACTCGTCGCTCGACAGGCAAAACGCTCATCTATCCTATTTTGCTACCTGAGCGGGCATGGTTGCCACTGGACAGGAACTAGGACTGGAACCGGAAGCTGTCCGTTAGCGAACCAGACTGTCCGCGTGCGAACACTTTATGGTGCCATGCGGAAATGCTCTCGTTTCATGCCTTGCTCCTGCCGACTGCATACGCAAAACGGGCGTGATAAGTTCGTTCTGCACCACGGCAGCCTGTGATGTTTTTGCCGCATTTTAATCAGCGGGCTCTACCTGCGCTCCCCCGCTTCTGAGCTAGTGTGGATGGAGGCGTATCGGAAGCGCACCGGGACGGTGCGCCCTTCGCGGCTTCCACCATGCAACCGTAAAGGAGAATACGCCATGAGCCAGACACAAAATCACCACAGAATTAACTACATAGAGTTTGCCGCAACGGAGGTCGAGGCGGCAAAGAGATTCTATTCGTCCGTCTTCGGCTGGAACTTCATCGATTACGGCCCCGACTATGCGAGTTTTGATGCGAGCGCCGCGGGCATTGCGGGCGGCTTCTACAAAACAGAGCCCCATGAGCCGCAGGCCCAGGAATCTTCAGTCCGGCCCGTGCCGCTTGTGGTCTTATATTCGGCGGATTTGCCGGCAACCGAAGCGGCGATCGTGGCCGCGGACGGCGAAATCGTCGTGCCGACCTTCGAGTTTCCCGGCGGAAGGCGCTTCCACTTTGCCGACGGAGTGGGAAACGTGCTGGCCGTCTGGTCGGAATGAAGAAACGGTCTTTATTCCTTGACACCGGCAGTAGTATCTTTGAATATCGCTGCCATGCAATCACTCAATCTTTCTGGCGAAAGCAAGAAGAGCGACGGCCGGCTCAAGAGTCTCTTCTGGCCGACTGTCGAAAATGCCTGGGACGTGGATTATCTTGGCCAGCAGGGATTCTGGATTTGTTTTGTCATCGGCGTGATTAATTTTGCGGCGACTGCCATTGCGCCTGTTGGAACGCCGCTCGTCGCGGCGCGCGTCATCCTTGTTGCCTTCGGCGCAATCGCTTTCTTTGTTTATTGGGTCGGCGGCATGGGAGTACGCGAGCACAGCTTTGCCGCCTCGGTCTTAATCCTTGCCATGTATGTTGTGGCGCAACTGGCATCGGGGGCAGTTGGACCAGTCGTTATCATCATCGCGGCCGTGCTTCTCTCGAATATCCGCGCCACATTTCTGGCCTCGCGCTGGAAACCCATTGCGGAGGACGAAGATCGTCCGACGCGGTTCAACGAGACCCTTCGCGACAAGATGGTCGATCAGATTCCTGCGAAAGCCTGGCCCGTTCTCAAGATTCCATTCTTTATTTCCGCTTCTGTGCTGCTGCTTCTGATGGTATTCGGAGCGCTGGTGAACCTGACGCAAAGGCGCGCCCGCTCCATTCCGAATCAGGATCCCGCTGCGACCACGGTTGTCGTGGCTCCGCCGGATTCCCACTAGGCCCACACTGGAACAGGGTGCTGGCGCCGGCAACCTTGCCACATACAAGGTTTTCCCGTACTCTGAGCCTCATGGAAGTGCATTTCACGCCCGAGAAGGAAGCGAAACTAACGCAATCCGCTGCCCGGAAGGGTAGCAACCCGGACGAGTTGGTACGCCAGGTGATGTCGCGGTACTTTGACGAGGAAAGCCGTTTCGTAGATGCGGTGCAGCGTGGCGAGGAAGCATTCGAGCGTGGCGAGTATCTGACCCAGGAGCAAGTGTGCCAACGGCTGGAACGGTTCCTGCGGCACTGATGCCGGGTGCCCCACCCTCGCCACGTTTTTGTTTTTGTGGCTAGGGTGGGATGGCACAAACCCGCTTTTCTACTTCCTGCTTTACTGCACCGGCGGCATCAGCATGGGTCTGCGATTGCCAAGTTCCTCGCGCACCAGAGTCAGCCCCAGGATGCACCGCTCGAACCAGTCCGAAAGCCGTGCGAAGAGCGGGGCCTCCTGCTCGTACTCGAATACATTGAACTGGCTGACAATGTAGTAACTTTCCTTGCCCGCAGCCACCAACTCCGGAAAGCTGGCGCGCTGGCGGCGGCGCAATTGC
>JAATFM010000153.1 GCA_015655195.1 Terriglobales bacterium | reverse complement strand
CACTACGAGCAAGTGGAATGGGGGCCGATCTACCTTGCCGCCGGCGTTACCAGTGTCCGCGATGTGGGCAACGAGTTCGACTTCATTCGCACGCTGCACGATGAGCTTGACCGCAAGGTGAACCCCGCCATCGGGCCGCACCTCGAATTCGCCGGCATCATCGACGGCCCCGGCCCCGGCTCGCTCGGCGCCGTCCTCGCAGACTCGCCCGCGGAAGGCGTTTCATGGGTGGAAAAATACAAGGCCGCCGGCGCGCGCCAGATCAAAATCTACAGCTCCATGAAACCCGATGTTCTCAAGGCCATCACGATGCGGGCGCACTCGCTCGGCCTCACCGTCACCGGCCACATTCCCGAAGGCATGAACGCCATCGATGGTGTCAACGACGGCATGGACCAGATCAATCACATCCAGTACGAGATGCCTTACTTCACGCATCCGCAGCTCGGCGCGGACGGCAAGCCCGACCGCACGAAACCGCTGGTCCTCGATCTGGACGGCCCGAAGGCAAAGGAACTCATCGACGTTCTCCAAGCGCACCGCACCGTTCTCGATCCCACCGTAGCGCTCTTTGAAACCTTCTTCCACACCGGGCCGCTCGATCAGGTCGAGCCGGGCATCGATCACGTCGCCCCACAGCTACGCGAGGCGCTCGATTCGCCGCCTCCGCCGCCAGCACAGACGGAACTGGCCAAGGCACGCTGGGCTGCCATCATGGCGGTGCTTCGCACGCTGCATCAAGCTGGAATTCCCATCGTCGCAGGCACCGATCAGGCTATTCCCGGCTACTCGCTGCACCGCGAGATGGAGCTTTACGTCGAAGCCGGCTTCACGCCGCTCGAAGCGCTTCAGGCTGCGACCATCGTGCCGGCGCGCGCTCTCGGCGTTGAAAGCGAGTCCGGTTCGATTGACGCCGGCAAGCGTGGCGACGTTACGCTGCTCGACGCCGATCCGCTCGCCGACATTCACAATACGCGCCGCGTGTGGCGCACCGTTGCCGCCGGCGCGGTTTACACGCCTGCGCCGCTCTGGACCAGCGTGGGCTTTACACCGTGAAGGCAATCGATAGAAGGAAGCTGCCGCGCGGAGGCGGCTTCTATGCAGGCCGCGCTGTTACCCGGGACTCCATTGCTATTGCTCTGGACCGGCCGAGGAAGGACGAATACGCCGTCACGAGGTTCCTGCCGGCCTGCTTCGAGCAATACATCGCCATATCGCAGCGGCGCAGAAGCTCGTCCGGCGTGTCAACGGCGTGATTTGCGGCGATTCCAATGCTGACCGTCACCTGCATCTTGCCGGGCAGGCCATCGAGGCAGGCAATCCGCCGGCGCAGCCGCTCGCCAATCTCCTCCGCCTGCTCCAGGCTCACATCGCGCAGCAGAACGATGAACTCTTCCCCGCCCACCCGCGCCAGAACGTCGGCGGGACGCAACTCTTCCCGCATCGCCCAGCCAACCTTGCGAATCACCTCGTCGCCCGCCGGATGCCCCCACGCGTCGTTGACATTCTTGAAGTGATCGATGTCGGCCAGCAGAACGGCCACGACATCGCCCCCTGACCGGCGGCGCAGGTCGCTGGCCAGAATCTCCTCAAAGGCGCGGCGATTCAGCAATCCCGTCAGGCCGTCGGTCTGCGCCAGCCGGTGCAGATCCCTGCGGTGCATCCAGAGCGCCAGCCAGATGAGGCCGCCGCCCGCCGCCGCGCTCATCAACATGCCGATATAGGTGAACGCGGTCTGAATCAGGTTGAGATAGAGGAAATCCCTGCTCGGATACAGCACGCTGAGAATTGCGCGAGCAAGATTCTGCGCCGCGATGAACACGGCCAGCCACGCCAGCACCCGCGTAAGCGAGCGAAGGCTCGGCTCAACCTCCGGCTCCAGCACCGGCTCCTTGTAGCGAAAGAGCAGCACTGCCGCCGCCAGCGCATTCAGCGCACATACGCAGCACGCAATCACAATCCGCGCCGTCAGATTCGGAACCGCATACGTGTAGTAGCTGAGCGAGGCCAGCATCGCCGCCTGCGCCGCCAGCCCCCAGGGCAGAAAGCGCATCGGCGCATCGAGAATTGAGGCGGCCGTGCAATACACCAGCAGCACGAAGCCGGCCATCAACTGATTGGAAACAAGGATAGTAAGCCAAGCCGGCGTAAACGGCCGCGCCGCAATCAGCAGCACGCTGACTAACCCGAGCAGAAAGCCCCAGCTCAGATAATTCAGGCCGCGGAGACCGGGCACGCTCCACGCGCACACCCTGCTGCAGACCAGCATCAGCAACGCGGCCGCGGCATAGCTCAGCATCAGGTATGGCATGTACATGGATGCGTGCATCCTATCCTAAGGTCAGACTGGAAAGTGTGTGCAGCGAAAGCCCCTTTTCACTGCTTGCAATACCATTTGGTGTATGGATTACAGAATACCGCCGACATAAAACCCTGACAACGACAATTCCCCGCCAGCAGCCTCTACGGCTCTGCCCCTTCGAGGGCCGGCCGACGTGACCTTTCAGGCCAACCGCATAGAAAACAAAAGCGCGGGGACTCGATGGAGTCCCCGCGCCGATCTGCCTCTATCTACTTGTGATAATTCGGGTAGGCGGGCCGCGACGGATGCGTGACCGGGTGTTTCGCCAACTCGTCGAGCGCCAGTGCAACCGCCTTCTCAAGCTGCGGATCGTGTCCTTCACTCACTGCCTTCGGGTCCTGGTTCACGTCGTAGTCCGGCTCGACGCCGTGGTTCTCGACATCCCACTCGCCTTTGGGCGAGAAGAAGGCCACGCTCGGCGAAGTTACCGAGCCGCCGTCCATCAGCGGCGGAATGGGCCCGATGCCGACCAGCCCGCCCCACGTGCGCTTGCCCACCAGCGGCCCCAGCTTTGCCTGCTTGAAGAGCCACGGCAGAGCGTCGCCACCTGAGCCCGAGTATTCATTGGCGAGCATTACTTTCGGCCCGTAGATGGCCGCGTTCGGCGTGTGCTCGATCTGGCCGTAGCGCGGCGCCCAGTAGCTCTCGATGCTGCGCTTCATCACTTCGATGAAGTAATCGGCAATCTGCCCGCCGCCGTTGAAGCGCTCGTCGATGATCGCGCCCTGCTTGTCGGTTTGCGCGAAGTAGTAGCGGTTGAAGTTCGTGAATCCGCCGCCGCCCGTGTCGGGCAGATAGACGTATGCGAGCTTGCCGCCGGAGAGCTTGTCTACCTTCGCCTGGTTCCCTTCGATCCAGTCGATGTTGCGCAGGCCCAGCTCGCTCAACACCGGAGTCACGGAGATGTCGCGCGCATGAGAGCCGTCTGCTGCACCGATGCGAAGACTCGTTACCTGGCCCGCCGTGCCTTCGAGCGGCTCCTGAATGTCTTCGTCGGCCTCCACATCCTGCCCGTTGACGGCCAGGATGCAGTCTCCGACAGCGACGTTAAGCCCCGGCTGCGCCAGCGGCGCCTTTTCGCCGGGATTGAAGGTTCCGCCCGTGTAAATCTTCGCGATGCAGTAACGGTTGTCTTTGATCTCGTAATCGGCGCCCAGCAGGCCGCCGGGAATGTGCTTCGCCGTTGGAATCTCGCCGCCGAAGCCACGCAAATGGCCCACGGAAAACGCGCCCAGCATCTCCTGAAAGATGTAATTCAGGTCGGCGCGCGAGGCGATTGAGGCGACATAGGGCTCGAAGCGCTTCTCGTCCGCCACGGTGTTCGTGCCGTGGAAGTTCGGATCGTAGAAGTACGCCCGCTCGATGCGCCATACCTCGTGGTACATCTGCGCCCACTCGGCATGGGGCGCAACCTTCGTCTTGACCTCGGCGAAGCTCAGCGTGCCTTCGCCCGGCTTTGCCGGGGCGTCGGCGGGCACAATGACCCAGCCGGCGCCCAGCGACAGCAGCATCTTTTCGCCGTTCGCAGAAAGCTCGAACGCCTCGACATGCTCGGCCAGCTTCTCGGTCTTGCTATCCTCCGGCGTCCAGCGGCTCAGCACGACGCCGCGCTCGGCGAAGCGTCCCGAGGACGGCGCTTCGAGAAAATAGAGGCTTCCCTTCAGCCCGCCGGTCAGACCCGTGTAGACTCCCGTGGGCAGCGGCAACGCCACAATCCGCGACTGAATCCCATCGAGATCGATCTTGACCGGCTTGACCGCTGCGGGCTTGCCGCCATGCGGCTTTTCGTCGCTCTTTGCGGCGCTATCCTTCGACTCGTCCTCGGACTTCTTACTGTCATCCGATTTTTCGGCAGGCTTCTCGTCCTCCAGCTCGGGAGCAATCGGCGAGGCCGCGTCCTTCGCCAGCGCCACGGCGTAGATGTTGCCCGTCACTTGATAGAGATCGCTCGTCATGTCGAGGCCGTCCGAGGTGGGGCCCTCGTTGGTGCTCGCCACAAAGTAGAGATACTTGCCGTCGCGGTCGAAGGCCGGTGTCGTGGACTCCGCCATCGGGCTCGTTACCTGCGTCGACTGGCCGGTCTCAATGGAGTATAAAAACAGCGCGTGCAGGTGGTTCGACATCGACTGCGGGTAAGCGATCCATTTCGAATCCGGCGACCACGCCACGTCGTAATTCGTGTTGGAAAATCCGCCGTAGACGTTCTTGCCGCCCAGCGTGACGAGCTTGCCCGTCGCGGTGTCGAGCAGATAAATGTTCAGCCGGTTGTCGTGGAAGATGATCTTCTTCGAGTCCGGCGACCACAGCGGAGAAAAGTAATATGCGGGCTCCGCGCCGAGCGGGAACTTCTTGACCGGTGGCGCATCGGCCACGCTGGAGCCAAGCTGCGAGGCAATGTGTAGCGCGTACAGGCCCGACTCGTCGGAGAAATACGCAATCGACTGCCCGTCCGGCGACCACGCCGGCTCGCGCTCCATCACGCCGGGCGTATTGGTAATGTTGCGCGTGGGGCCGTGCTTTACGGCCACGGTAAAGATTTCGCCGTGCGCCTCGACCGCGGCGCGCAGGCCGGTGGGCGAGATCGTCACATTCTGAATCTGGTCGGAGACACTCTCGATCCGCGGACGAACTTCGGGCAGGTCGGCATCCAGCTCAATCGGCACCAGAGTGCGCTTGCCCGTCGCGGTGTCAAAGAGATAGATCTCGCCAAGCTGGTCGTAAACCAGAGTGTTGCCTTCGCCTGCGAGGGTGCGAATATCGGAGCCGCTGTTCGCCAGAGTTTCCTTTACGCTCTTCGCCGCCGGATCGTAGACAAAAATCGTTGTGCGGCCCTTGCGCCCGGAGAGGAAATACACCTTGCCGCCTGCGTAAACCGGGTTGAAATCCGCCGCGGTCTCGTGTGGAATCTCGACCGAATCGAGCCCTGGAAGCGTCGTAATCCAGATGGTGCTGGCGAGGCCGCCGTGGTAGTTGCCCCACGAGACAAACGAGGTGTAGTTGAAGCCGAAGGCCGTCGATTGCGGCGAGTAGGCAATCTCTTTTCCATCCGGCGAGAACTGGCCCTGGTACGCCATCGGCAACGGCAGCACCTTTGCCACGCCACCCGTGGCCGGCACCGTAAAAAGCTGTATGTAGCGGCTGGCCGAGTCGCGGTTGGAACGGAAGAGAATGCTCTTCCCGTCCGGCGTCCAGCCCACAGCCGCATCTGCCGCCGGATGATACGTGACGCGGAATGGCACGCCGCCCGAGGCCGGAATGGTAAAGACATCGGTATTGCCGTCATACTCGCCGGTAAAGGCAATCGTCGCGCCGTCGGGCGAAAAGACCGGCGCGGTCTCGATTCCCACGCCCGTGGTGAGCCGCGTGGCGCGGCCACCGGAACGCGGCACTGTCCACAGGTCGCCCGCGTAGGCAAAGGCGATCAGGTCTTTACTCAGCGCAGGCCGCTGAAAGATGTGCGGGTTTGCGGCTGCATGAGCCGCTGAGCCGGCGAGCAACACGGCAAGAAAAGCAATACTAAAACGAGACACTGCGGAGAAGCGGAATCTGCGCAACACGGCACCCTCATATGAAACAGATTCAATCAGATGAGGTTCATCTTACACGGCGCGGCCGGGGTGGAAATGGGCTGGAAATGGGCCGCAGTCAGCAGCAGCCGCAGCTCTCACCGCGCCATGCCCGCCGCGCTTCGATAATGAGAATCGGAACCGCGACCAACGCAGCCGCCGAATCCGCCCATGGCCAATGCCATATGGCATCGATGGCAAGCCCAGCCAGCGTCACGGCCGCCAGATACGCGCATGTGGCCGACTGCACGGCATCGGCGGCAAGCGCGCCGTTGTTCGTCGCATAGGCCTCCCGGCGCTTGAGCCACGCCAGCACAGGCATGACAATCAGCGCCGCTGCCGTGATGCCGATTCCCAGAAAACTGGTTTCCTTGGGGGCGCGATAGGCGAGCAGCGCAATCACTGCTATCACCGCGGCCAGCACGAACAATAACCCAGCCGCCGCTCGCGTGGCATGAGTCTTCTGCAAAGGAAACCGCGGCAGAAATTGCAGCAGTACCACGATCGCGGAGAGCAGCTCAACGAAACTGTCCGCACCGAAAGCCAGCAGCGCCGTGCTGCGCGCACTCGCCGCCGCATAGAGCGAGCATCCACACTCGACAAGCATCCATGCCAACGTGATGCCCTGAAGCCATGCCACGGAGCGCGACAGCTTCGGGGCGGCGACCTCAGCGGAACAGCAGGAGGCTGCGCTGCAGGAAGTCGTTCCGGGATGTAGCGCTGCATCCATCCTGCAATTCAGCTTTCCTTCAGCGTGACTGTAATCTTCCGCTCGTCGCCGCCGGCGGCGTGAATCGCGATCGCGCCCGTGGCGCGCTTCTTGAGGCTTGCAAACTTCTCGCCCCACTCCACCAGCACGAGCGCGTCGTCGGTGAGCAGATCGTCCAGCCCCAGCGTCTCAAGCTGCCGCTCGCCTTCGATGCGGTAAACGTCGAGATGATACAGCTTGATTGGCTCGCCCTCGCGCGTCCCTTCGTACTCGTGCAGCAGCGTGAAGGTGGGGCTTGTCACCTCGTCCGGCTCCGCGGCATCGAGAGCCTCGGCAATGCCTTTCACCAGCGTCGTCTTGCCGGTTCCCAGGTCGCCGGTCAAGAGCAGGAGCTGCGGCGGCGCAAGAAGCGCCGCGAGCTTTCGTCCTACCGCAATCGTCTCCGCATCGCTGCGCGTGGTAAATTCATGCACCTTGCCCGCCTCTACTGTCGCCTCGCCCGTCATTCTGCCCCCTCGCCGGCTCTCCGGCAGCTCGCCCTGGAAATTACCCTGCCGCTAATTGTCATGCCGCTCGCACCCGTCTTTGCGGCGCGGCCTTCCCTGCAACCAAACATACCCTGAATCGTCCTCGGCGTGGCTGCGAAAGGCCTGTGCAAACTGTCGAAAACTGTCCGTTGCGAGCAATGTATGCTCATTGGACTTCCTGACTGCCATATCGGCGGCCAGCCCGTGCAGATAAACCGCGGCCTCGACGGCCCGCGCCGGTTCCTCCGGGTATTGCGCCAGAAGACCGGCAATCATCCCGCCCAGAACGTCACCGCTGCCGCCCTTTGCCATGCCGGGGTTGCCGCTCGTGTTGACCGCAACCTGGCCCGAGGGATGCGCGATCAGCGTTCGCGCGCCTTTCAGCACTACCGTCACGCCATTTCGCACCGCGAATCCGCGTGCTACATCGAGGCGGTTGGCCTGCACCTCGGGAACGCTCAGCCCGGCTAGCCGCGCCATCTCGCCCGGATGCGGCGTCAGCACGACCGTGCGATCCTTTGCGGCCTTCCGGAGCCGCGCCTCGGATTGGCGGGCGAGTTGGTTCAACGCGTCGGCGTCAATCACTAGAGGCATCGTCGTGCCGGCGAGAAATTTATTCAAAAATTTCATTGTGTCGGCGCTCTGGCCCATTCCAGGGCCGATTGCCGCCACTGTAATTCCCTTTGTGAGCGCGGCGAGCGCGTTCTCCGCCGCAATCTGGCCCTCGGCGCTGGCCTTGAGCGGCCAGGTCATCAGCTCCGGTGCGTAACCGGAGACAATCGCCAGCGCCGGCTCCGGAACGGCGACCGTCACCAGTCCGGCGCCGGATTTCAGCGCGGCCATCGAGGCCATTGCCGGCGCGCCGGCCTTGCCGCCTGCCGCGCCAAATGAGCCTCCGACCACAAGCACGTGGCCGAACTTGCCCTTGTTCGCATCCGCCGAGCGCGGCCTCTGCGCCAGGGCCAGCGACGAGCCCGCCCATTCGAGGCCCAGCGTGGAAATGACAGCCTCCTCCGGCGAGCCAATCGGCGCGACAACGACAGGCGCGTCCCACTGCCGCGTAAGCTGCCCGAAGAGATGCGCGGGCTTGGGGGCGGTGAAGGTTACGACAGCATCGGCGGGGAAGACAGGCTCGTCAATTGCGGCCTTCGTCTCATCGGCAGGCCAGCCGGAAGGCAGATCGATTGCGAGAATCGGAGCCGCGCTCGGCTGCACCCACTTCAACGCGGCCAGCGCAAGCCCCTTCAGCGGCGGCTTGAATCCCGTACCAACGATGGCGTCGAGAATCAGGTCAGCTTCGAGCGCGTCGCCGTGAAGAGCCAACTCGTCAGGGGCAGAAATTGCAAAAACTTTCGCCGAGCCGGCGGCGGCAAGCTCGCTCCACGCTACGGCGGCATCGCCCTTCAACTCGCCCGGCGCGCCGAGCAGCAAAACCGTAACGGCAAGCCCGCGCTCGGCAAGCAGCTTTGCCGCCATTGAACCGTCGCCGCCGTTGTTGCCCTTGCCGCAGAGAACCGTCACGTGTGCGGCGCGTGGAAAGACGCGCAGCGCAACCTCCGCAACGGCCTTCGCCGCATTTCGCATCAGATCAATCGACGGAATCCCGAAGCGCTCCGCCGTTACACGGTCGCAGGCCTGCATCTCGGCGGCAGAGAGAACCAGCATGGCTCTATCCTAGCCTGCGAGCGCGCCCCGGCTCGTGCTATCAGTCACCGCTCCGAACGCGCTCTATCAAAACTCGTAACGCAGGCCAACCGTCACTGCGCGCGAGGTAAGAAAGTGCGTGCCGGAAAATGTGGAGAGGAAGTTATACAAGCCGCGCACGTTAGTCAGGTTCACCACCTCCGCTCGCACGCCAAGGCTCTGGCGCTCATGGTGAATCAGCTCATCTTCTCCCGCCGACAAATCCACCGTGTTGCGAACGGAAATGCGCGGTGGGTTTGTGTCGTCGTTCTCCGTTCCCGGCGCGGGAATGCGGATTCGCGCCGCTCCGAATCCAGCCGGGCAGGCGCGTAGCGGTTCGGCCACAGTCGCAAAGGCGCTCCCGCAGTGCAAACCCATCTGCTGCTGCTCGTCGCCCGTCAGTTGCAGCGCGGCGGCAATCGTTGGAACGGCGACCGCCACCAGTCCGCCGTCATAGCGGTAGGAGCCGTTCACCCACGGCCCGCGAGAACCAAGCTGATAGCGCAGATTCAGATTCATCGCCAGCCCCTCGTCGTGATCCGGCCGGGCCACATTGCTGTATGGCGCACTGAAGCGGATACCGCCCACCTCCGGCCCAAAGAGCCGCGAACGCACATGGCTCATGGTAAAAAAGCCGTTCACGCCATGCGTTGGGTTCAGCGTGAGCCGCACCAACCCGCCGTCAATCTTCGACTTACGAAACTGCGTGGGAAAGGTCAGCGGGCTGTTGAGCAGCACGTCGAAATCGTAAGCGCCGTAGGTAAACTTCCACAGATACTCGCCGCTCAACGAAAAGCGGCTCAGCGCGCTCTCGAATCCGGCGTTGAACTGGTTGCGATGGCCGGTATTGAGAACCGCGGAATCCGCCGCGCCCAACGACGCCGAAACCGATCCCGGCCCGCTTGAGCTGGCAACGATCAGGTTCTCGTTATACGGCGTGATAAAGATGCGCGAGTAATCCAGATGGAAGCTGGTGCGCAGCGCCGACGCGCTGTAAATAAGACCCACGCGCGGCTGCGTGCCATGATTGCGCGCCAGGCCGTTGTACTTGTCATAGCGCAGGCCCAGGTCAGCCGTAAAGCTGCCCAGCTTGAGAAAATCCTGCCCGAAAAGCGCTGCCTGCTTGATGTCCGTCGAACCCTGAAAGCCGTAAATGCCGCCGCCGCGCGTCAGGTCGATGCCGAGCAGCCCCGGGAAAAATCCTCCATTCGGCGCAAGCCCCGCGGCCATGCACTGCAAGGGCGAGGTCAGAGCCGCGTCCGGGGACGGCGCGCCGTCGGCATCCAGGCAGGGGCTGTTGTACGCAGGATCGGTAATCCCCGTGGCAAACTGCTCGGCAAGAAACGTGTGCTTTACCTCAACGCCGCCGATGGCCTCATGGCGTCCGCGATTGTATGTCACTTCAGACCGCAGGCCGACGCTGGTTAATCGCCGCCCCTGCTGGAGATACGCGGGCGTATCGGAAAACAGGTTCAGCGACGGCCTGTAACGGATCTTGTCCTGCCGCACCCACAGATTCGTCTCGTTGAATGCGTGGCTGTTGAAGGTGTGCAGCACCTGCGGCGCGGCATTGAAGCTCGTCACTGTCTGCCGCTGATTCTGTCCCAGCGCCTGCTGGTCAAAGGTGTTCGGCGTCTGAAACCACGAGCGGCTCAGGCTACCATTCATCTGCACGCCGGTCTTGTCCGTGGCCTTCCAGTCGATCCGCTCGATCAGGTTTTCGGCATTCCCGTTCGCGTGCATCACCGTCGTCTCCGGCGCGTCGAGAAAGCGGCCGCTATTCAGTGCGTCAATGGCGGTGAAGGACCCGAAGCGTGGCGTGCCAAAGCCCATGTTTCCGCTTGCGGTGGAAGTGGCAAACGCGCCCCGTCCAACGTCCAGCGTCCCATGCGGCCTGCGCTGGTCGAGCCCCGATTTTGTCTGCGCCACAATCACCATGCTCGTCTTGTCGCCCACATCGGCCCCCGGCGCGCCTTCGCGCACCTCCACCGATTGCAGCGCGTTCAACGAAATCTGCGTGGAAAATGTCCTGCTCTGCTGGTCCGTAATCGGCTGCCCGTCCAGCACGAACGAAGCTTCGGCATGGTCTCCCAACGGATGAAACGAGCCGTTGGAATCCGCCGCTACGCCCGGCGCCGTCATCGTCACCAGAGAGCTGAAGGGCGAGCTGACGCTCTCGGTCGGCATCCGGTCAATCTCGACGGGCGTAATATTCACATGCGCCGGCTGACTGGGATCGTCGTCTGTTGCCCGGACGATAATCTCCGATGTTTCCCCGGCTGCGGCAAGCGAAACACGGAGCGCCACCGGAGCGCCGAGATACGCTACCTGCCGCGACTGACCGATGAACCCACGCGCCTCGATGCCGACGATGTAATCTCCCGCGCTGAGCCGGAGAAACAGGAACTCTCCTTCCCGCCCCGTCACCGCCGTCCGCCGCGCCCCGCTCTGCGTAAATGTCAGCGTCACGGTTGCCCCCGGAACTACCGCGCCTGTCGCATCGGTCACTACGCCGGAGAGTCCGGCCTGCGCCCCTGTTTGCGCAGATAAATAAAAGTAATTAATTATAGTTAACAGCAGAAAAAACAAAAAGTTGTGCCAGATACGGGTCATGCGTTTCATGCGTCCTCCGAGGGGAAAAACGGGAAAGAAGATCAGTGGCCGGTTGCGAGCTGGACCATAAACCACAGATTCAGCCCGGCAATCAGGACGGCGGCGGCCCAGGAAAGCGACCTGATCCACGGCGCGTTCACGAACTCGCCCATGCGCTTGCGGCTGCCGGTAAAAATCACCAGCGGCACGACGGCGAAGCTGAGTTGCAGGGAGAGAATCACCTGACTCCAGAGCAGCAGCTTCTCGGTGCCGCGCTCACCCCACAGCGCGACCACCACCACCGTTGGCGCAATGGCAATCGAGCGCGTAATGAGCCGGCGCAGCCACGGAGCCACCTTGATGTGGACGAAGCCCTCCATTACTACTTGGCCGGCAAGCGTTCCAGTGATCGAAGAGTTCTGCCCGCTGGCCAGCAGGGCCACGGCAAAAAGCGTGCTCGCGAATCCCGCGCCAAGGAGCGGACTCAGCAGCTTGTAGGCGTCCTCAATGGCAGCGACCTCAAAGTGGCCGCTGCGATAAAAGACCGCCGCAGCCACAATCAGGATCGCCGCATTCACAAAGAGCGCCACGGTCAGCGCCACAGCCGAGTCGATATTCGCCAGGCGCACCGCCTCGCGCTTGCCATCCGGGGTGCGCGGATAATTCCGGCTCTGCACCAGCGCCGAGTGCAGGTAGAGATTGTGCGGCATCACCGTTGCGCCGAGAATGCCGATGGCAATGTACAGCATTCCCGGATCGGTGATAATCCGCGATGAAGGCACGAAGAGGCTCGCCAGCGCCGCGCCGTACTCGGGCCGCGAAAGCACCATCTGTATGCCGAAGAGCGCCACAATCGCGCCGATCAGCCCGATCACGATGGCTTCGACCTTGCGGAAGCCCCATTGCTGGAGGAGCAGAATCAGCAGCACGTCGAGGCCGGTAATCAGCACACCCCAGAGCAGCGGAATGTGGAAGAGCAGGTTCAGCGCAATTGCCGAGCCGATGACTTCGGCCAGATCGCAGGCCGCAATGCCAATCTCGGCCAGCAGCCAGAGCGTTACGCCGGTCCGCTTCCCCGTCGCTTCACGGCAGAGTTGGGCCAGATCGCGCCCAGTGGCAATTCCTAACTTCAGGCTCAGGCTCTGGAGCAGAATCGCCATCAGGTTCGAGAGCATAATCACGCTCAGCAGCGTGTAGCCGTAGCGCGAACCGCCTGCGATGTCGGTGGCCCAGTTGCCGGGGTCCATGTAGCCGACGGCGATCAGGAAACCGGGGCCGAAGAATCCTAGCATCCGGCGCCAGCCCCCCGGTGCGCCGGCAAGTCGCACGCTACCATGCACTTCGGGCAACGAGGGAGCAGTAATCTCCGCTTCCGGTCTTGTGGTTTTGGTCGCCATGCGCAGGGAAAAGTCCTGAAGTACGGACTACTAAATCAGTATGGCATGAACTAATTAATCATGGTTAATTTTCTTGATTATTTTATATTACAAAGCTGTTTCCCGCCGCAGCCAGACCGCCTCCGCTGCCGGACGGCCCAGAATGGAATCCAGAGCAGAACCTATCCTATTAAGCTCAATCGAAACGGTTTGGTCGTAGTTCTGGCTCTTGACGCGGAGGCTTTTGCCCGGTCCGATACCGGCCCGGTGCAGAAAGAGCAGAAGCTGCGGGTCGCGCTCCTGAAGGCTGGCAACCACATACCATTCGCCGGCTGCTGCCTCCGAGAGTGGCACCTCGCCACGCTGTTTGCGGGCCTCGGGGGGCTCGGGCAGCACGGCGTTGCCATGCGGACAGGCTCCCTCGCCCAGCTTTTCCTTGAGCTTGGCCTCAAAAGCCGGGGATACGGCGTGCTCCAGCCGCTCGGCTTCCTCGTG
>JAATFM010000146.1 GCA_015655195.1 Terriglobales bacterium | reverse complement strand
TTTTCAAACCAGAACTACTTCACGGTGCCGTTCCTCGTCCTCTTCGTGGCCGGCTACTGGTACACCGGCCTGATGAGCCTGCTACAAGGACGCTTCGACCGCTGGAAGGCCGGCTCAAACCCCGACGAAGCCAGCCCCAAGCCCTTCCCCGTCGGCGTATAAGCCCCATCGCCATCCCGGTATCCGCAACGCGCCGGGAAAAGCCGGCGCGCCAGTTGTTATCCTGAAAGCAAACTTGTTTTTCACTTCGGAGCTGTTCCGAACACTCGCGCAGCCGGTGTGCAGGTGTGTATCTCCGCTCACTGCAAACCCCTTACGGCTTCATTTCTCCTATTACCGTGGGCGCACAGCGCACCCCGGTGCTTGAGAACCAATTCACCTTGAAGGAGTCATTCATGCTTACTGTTGGAGAGAAGTTTCCCTCGTTTGAACTGACCGCCGTTGTCAGCACCGATCCCAAAACGGCTTTTGAAACTATCACCGAAAATACCTACGCCGGCAAGTGGAAGGTCTACTTCTTCTGGCCCAAGGACTTCACCTTTGTCTGCCCCACGGAAATCGCAGCCTTCGGCAAGCTGAACCAGGAGTTCCTCGACCGCGATGCACAGATTCTCGGCGGCAGCATCGATTCCGAATACGTGCACCTGGCATGGCGCAACAACCACGCCGATCTCAAGGACCTGCCCTTCCCGATGCTCTCCGACATCAAGCGCGAGCTCGTCGAACAGCTCGGTGTCCTCGACCTCAAGGCCGGCGTAGCCCAGCGCGCCACCTTCATCGTGGACAACGAAAACATCATTCGCTTCGTCTACGTCACCGATCTCTCCGTGGGCCGCAACCCGCAGGAAGTTCTCCGCGTCCTCGACGCTCTGCAGACCGACGAGCTCTGCCCCTGCAACTGGCATAAGGGCGAGGCAACTCTCACGGCCTAGTGAACTATCCGTCCAGGGAACCGAGCGCACGTAGCCTTTGCGGTCCCCCTTTGATCGGAAACACTCCGTGCCCCATCCTTTTGGCAAAATGCGCCGAAGGGGTGGGGCAACTACCTCTTTCTTTGCTGGAGCACTGTCATGTCCCTTGATGCACTCATCGATTCCCTTCCCACATCCGCCAAGGACCTGAAACTCAACTACTCCTCGCTGATCCGCAACAACACCGAACTCACCCCGCAGCAGCTCTGGGGCACGGTCGTTGCCTCGGCCATTGCCACGCGCAGCGCGGCCCTGACATCTGCTGTTTTTGAGGCTACCGCCGCGCAGCTCACCCCGCAGGCGCTGGAAGCGGCCCGCGCCGCCGCCGCCATTATGGGCATGAACAACATCTTCTACCGCTTTCAGCACCTCAGCTCGAACGAAAAATACTCCACCATGCCCGCTCGCCTGCGTATGAACGGCCTGCGCGGCCATGGCATTGAAGAAATCGACTTCGAGCTTTGGTCGTTGGCGGTTTCCGCCATCAATGGCTGCGGTAAGTGCGTCGATGCCCATGAAAAAGTCATCCGCGAGAAGGGCGCCACGGAAGAGCTGGTGCTTGCCGTTGTTCGCGTAGCCGCGGTTATCCACGCCATCGGCGCCGTGCTCGATTCCATTGCGGCAGCAGCGCCCGCGCAGCCCTAACTGGCAACCGCCTGAACGACCCGCCAGACGCCCCATGCCGCTCCCATCCTTGCTTTACGCCAAGGATGGGAGCGCACTCTCGCCGTGTCGCAGCCTAAAGCACAGCGCTCCGGTACAATAGTTGGAAGCGCCTGCCGTACCGGGGGTCTCGAATCCCCGCTTCGCCAGGCGCATCAGAGTATTATGCTGGCCTCAAACCTTCCGGAAGCCCTTACCTTTGACGATGTGCTGCTGGTGCCCGCCTTCAGCGATGTCGTGCCCGCGCTGGTCGACACGCAGACGCAGCTCACGCGGGACATTGTCCTCAATACCCCGCTCATCTCCTCGGCCATGGATACCGTTACCGAGTCGCGCATGGCGATTGCCATGGCGCAGGCGGGCGGTATCGGCATCGTACACCGCAATCTCTCCATCTCCGCGCAGGCCGGCGAGATCGACAAGGTCAAGCGCTCCGAGAGCGGCATGATCGTAGACCCGGTCACCATCGGCCCCGACCAGCTCATTGCCGATGCGCTCGAAGTGATGCGCCGCTACAAAATTTCCGGCGTGCCCGTTACGCAGGGCAAAAAGCTTGTCGGCATTCTCACCAACCGCGACCTCCGCTTCGAGACACGCACCGACATTCCCGTCGGCAGCGTGATGACCGGCAAAAACCTCATCACCGTTCCGGTGGGAACGACGCTCGAAGAGGCCGAGCTGATCCTGCACGAGCACCGCGTGGAAAAGCTCCTCGTCGTCAACGACGAGTACGAGCTCAAGGGCCTCATCACCGTCAAGGACATCCAGAAGAAGCTCAAGTACCCCAATGCCAGCAAGGACTCGAAAGGGCGCCTGCGCGTAGGCGGAGCTATCGGCGCGACGGGGGATTTCCTGGAGCGCGCTGCGGAGCTGGTCAAGGCCCGCGCCGACGTGCTCGCCATCGACTCCGCGCACGGCCACTCCTCGCGGGTTCTCGAAGCAGTGCGTGAAGTGAAGAAGCGCTTTCCCTCCATCGGCCTGCTTGCCGGCAACGTGGCCACTTACGAGGGCGCAAGGGCTCTCATCGACGCCGGCGCGGATGCGGTGAAGGTTGGCATCGGGCCCGGCTCCATCTGCACTACGCGCATGGTTACCGGCGCGGGAATGCCGCAGGTCACGGCCATCGCGGAGGCCTATCGCGCCGCGAAGGAGCATGGGATTCCTGTCATCGCTGACGGCGGCATCAAGTATTCGGGAGAAATCACCAAGGCCATCGCGGCCGGCGCAAGCTCGGTGATGATCGGCTCGCTCTTTGCAGGCGTGGACGAAAGCCCCGGCGAGACCATTCTCTACCAGGGCCGCAGCTTCAAGAGCTACCGCGGCATGGGATCGCTCTCCGCCATGAGCCAGGGTTCCGGCGAGCGCTACTTTCAGGGCAAGGAAGATATGCAATCCGCAAACACCGGCTCCGAAGGCGTGGTGCAGCGCGAGCGCAGCGAGTCCAACCGCCTGGCCAAGTTCGTCCCTGAAGGCATCGAGGGACGCGTGCCCTACCGCGGACCGCTCGGCGACATGGTCTACCAGCTTGTCGGCGGCCTGCGCTCCGGCATGGGCTACCTCGGCTGCAGCACTATTCAGGAGCTGCACGAAAAGGCACAGTTTGTGCGCATCTCCGGTGCCGGCCTGCGCGAGAGCCACGTCCACGACGTGATTATCACGCGCGAAGCCCCCAACTATCATGTCGAATAGCCCGCGCTCCGCGCGCATATCGAGCAGCCTTCGCCCCGCGCCTGCTTCGATCCGCCGGCGCGGCCCGCTCTACTGGCTTTGGGCCTGGCTGCCGGTGCTGCTCGGCATCGCAATGATTCTGATCGAGTCCACCGAGATAATGGGCGCCGACCACACTGGCAGCTTTCTGCGGCCCATCTTCGAGAAGATCTTCGGCCACATGGCCGACGCCCGCTGGGACAACGTCCACCACTTCCTCCGCAAGGGCGGCCACTTCATTGGCTACGGCCTCATCGGCTTGGCTTGGCTGCGCGCTTTATGGCTCTCGCTGCCCCGCTCGCGCTACTTCACAGACATGGCGCTCGCCATGCTCGGCGCCGCCGCCATTGCAAGCTGCGACGAGTGGCACCAGGGCTTTCTGCCCAATCGCGGCTCGTCCATCTGGGATGTGCTGCTGGACTGCACTGGCGCGCTCACGCTGCAGCTCATCGTCTACATCTACATGCGGCTTGTGCATCCAAAGAAGCTGGCGCGGGC
>JAATFM010000049.1 GCA_015655195.1 Terriglobales bacterium | reverse complement strand
CTGAATCCCGACCCGACCGACAAAGAAATCATTCGTAACTACCCGATCCGTCAGCCGCTCCTATGGGTTTGACATGGAGCACTGCACAGAATCGCGAAAGGAACCTGATGACGGAGAGAACGGCTGTGACCTGAATATCCCGGAAATGGATCGTGATGGAAACATGGTCCGCATGTGTGACGGACACAGATGGAATTCCCTGGCATCGCACAGGCTTCGTGGCAAGAAGCATTTCTCTTGAAGAGGATTTTCAAGATGAAATCTGCCCGTGAAAGTTGTACGAAAAGCGAACGTTGTTTCAGGAAAGGCTACGCGGTTCATTATGCCGCGCTGAAAGGAAAAACAAATGAGTAATTGTGTGGATTTTGGAGAAGGTGACACAAAAAGAAGCTGGAGGATCTTGCGCCTTGCCGCCTACGGCCTGGCAGCACTCCTCATGCTGCTTGCCGCAGTGCCTGGTTCAGGACAAGGAAGCACGGCAGTCCTCGGAGGGAAGGTTTTTGATCCTCAGGGGAGAGTCATCGCGAAAGCAACGGTTGTCGTCACCTCGGAGGAAAGAGGCACGCACTGGACTGCGCTGTCAAACAACGAAGGATCATGGCGTCTGGAAGGCTTAGTCGAAGGCCATTATTCGTTTGTCGTCTCTGCGCCTGGATTCAAATTGCTGCAGCACTCCCCCATCGAACTCCAGATTGCGGATGCAAAGTTCGTGGATGTGGCGCTCGAAATCGGCTCAACATCGGAAAAAGTGGTGGTCACGGCGGAAACGCCATTGATTGATACCACTGCCGGCATCTCCGGCACGGTTATCACCACGGCGCAGTTGCAGGAACTGCCTTCCCAGACCAACTCGCCGGTGGCGCTGGCAACTCTCGTGCCCGGCGTGATTCTCGGCATTCCCACTGGCGGCGTTCCGCACCTCTGGTCCAATACATCGGAATCTGCTCTAACGGTCAACGCCTCGGGCGAAGGCAACAATGCGCTGAACTACCAGATCGACGGCGGCTCAGACACATACAACCAGAGCGGAATCGCGTATATTCCGCCGATGGATGCGGTTGGTGAAGTCCGCGTTACGACCAATGCCTACGATGCTTCGATTGGGCGCACCTCTGCCGGAACCATCGATATGTCGATGAAGGCCGGCACCAAGGAATACCACGGCGTTCTGTATGAGATGAACCAGAACAACTTCCTGAATGCGAACAGCTATCAGAACACGGCGCATACGCCGGTGCCTCCCGTGCATATGAATGAATACGGCGGCACCTTCGGAGGCCCGGTCCGGATTCCGAAGCTCTACGATGGCCGCAAGAAAAACACCTTCTTCTTCTTCAACTGGGATGGCATTCGCAATAACTCTCCCGCAACCACCGGCACCATGAGCCTGCCGACGATGGCGGAGCGGCAGGGTGATTTCAGCTCGTCCTTTGTTACGCAGACGATCAACAAGGTGACCAGTGTTTACCCTGTTCAGATTTACGACCCGAATACATACGATCCGACAACCGGCCAGCGCCAGCTTATGAACGGTACTGGAACTCAGATCGATCCGAGCCTTATCAGCGCGATCGCAAAGGCGTACCTGGCGCTAATGCCCGCGCCGAACCATGCTAACGACGGCACCAGCTCGGATGCCAACAACTACGTGAAGGATGACCCCAAGATCGACAAGTTTGCCGGCTGGGCGCTTCGCGTCGACCAGGCATGGAACAACAACCATCACACCTATGCGGAATATCGCTGGAATAACTGGTCGGAGATTGCGCTCGATCCATTCGGAACGTCAAATATTCTCTCCGCGCAGATCCAGAGCCGGCAAAACTGGGGCTTCACCGTGGACCACACATGGGTCATCACGCAGAACCTGCTTCTCGATCTGCATGGGAATGCCACCGCGCATAACGATGTGAGAACGAGCAATGCGGCAAGCGTGGATGCGACGCAGTTCGGGTTTTCGCAGGGCCTTGCCGCGCTTCAGCAGTTCCACGGACTGCCGGAGATCACCGGCGTAGGCTCTGGCTGGGACGGGGGAGGCATGGGCGCATGGCAGGCTCCGGTATATACCGATGACCGCCTCTGGGAAGGCTCCGTAAAACTGACGCAGACCCTCGGCAACCATTCTCTCCGTTACGGCTATGAATACCTGCTTCAGCAGCAGGGACAAGGAAGCCTGAGCAACGGCGCGGGAAACTTCTCGTTTGGCAATAACTGGACAACTCAAAATCCGGATGCAACCGCTGGCGAGGGAGACGGCTCGACGCTGGCTTCGTTCCTGCTTGGCCTTGGCAGCGGAGGCTCCATGGGCAACAACGCCACGAACTTCTTCAGCCAGCCATTCATGGGCTTCTACGCGCAGGACGACTGGCGTTTCACACCGAAGCTGACCTTCAACATCGGCCTGCGCTGGGATTACCAGTTCCCGCTTACGGAACGGTACAACCGCTACTGGAGCCGCTTTGACCCATGGGTAAA
The DNA here is from genome assembly GCA_015655195.1 of Terriglobales bacterium. GTDB lineage: Bacteria > Acidobacteriota > Terriglobia > Terriglobales > Acidobacteriaceae > Telmatobacter. The sequence goes on along the minus strand of JAATFM010000049.1, from coordinate 7,419 downwards.
TGTCACTCCGGTCTCCAGCTACGCGCAGCCTCAATATGCCGCACTCATCGGAGCCCCGGGCACGAATATCGGCTCGCAGGCTCTGGCCAAATGGCGTCCCGACGTCAGCAGCTTCAACGCTTACGGCGAGGTGCAGTATGCCGGCTTGAACGGCACAAGCCGCGCGGTCAACGATCCGTACTGGAAGTACTTCCAGCCGCGTCTTGGATTCGCATATCAGATTCACCCCGATCTCGTAATCCGCGGCGGCATCGGTCGCTTTGTGGAAACCAACTTCACTTCCAACGACATCCATCAGGATGGATACAGCTCCAGTACGAATTTTCAGCCGACGCTGGACAACTATCACACCATCAACGCAACGCTCGACAATCCATTCCCCGGCGGACTGGTTCCTGTAACCGGCAACTCGCTGGGCGTGTTGACGAATGTCGGCAATACGACCAGCTTCATCGATCCGAACGGCGTCCGCCAGTATAACGACGAGGCAAGCCTGCACCTGCAGCAGCAGGTAAAGGATTGGCTCTTTGAAATCGGCAGCACCCTGAACATGACGCGCGGTCTGACGGTGGGTTACAACATCGACGGTCCTACCGGTGGCAATCTCGATGCATGGCGGGATATGTATGGAGGGCAGTTCGATGCAACCGGCCGTCCGCTCGATACGCTGTCGGCGGTAACGAACGTGCCCAACCCCTTCCTTGGCGCGCCATATATCACCAACGGTCTGGCGAGCCAGAAAACAATACAGGCATGGCAGTTGATGCGCGCTAATCCGCTCAACGGCGGCATCACCAACACCAAGTACACCGGACGGACCAGCTATTACGCGCTGCAAACGAGGGCCGAACGGCGATACGCGAACGGCTTCGGCATCCTTGCCGACTTCACCTGGGGCAAGCAGATGGACCAGACGCAGTATGTAACCTCATACATCGTCTCGCAAAAGCTGAAGAAGATGCTGAGCACGGCTGACAGGCGCTTCCTCATTACCGTAAGCCCCACCTACGTCCTTCCGTTCGGCAATGGCAAGCTGATCGGGCGGCATGTTCCGCACGCCGTCGATGAGGTAATCAGCGGGTGGGAGCTTTCGGGCATCTACACCTATAACTCCGGCTCGCCGATCAGCATGCCCACCAACTCGTCCTACTGGGATGGAACCGATCCGTCTCTCGGATCGAAGAAAACCAGGACGCAATGGTTCAACACATCCAAGTTCTATCCCTTCCCGTCCCGCGGAACGCTCGCGTCTACGGTCGCTTCCTATCCCACGTGGACAGGAGTCCAGAACGCACCGGGCTTCGGGTGGGTGCCAACGAATCCCAAGGACCTGACCCAGAACGGCGTTTACAACGACTACCATCTGTGGTCCACCAACAACTCGCCAACCTTCGGGGATGTTCGTAATCCCGCACTGGATAACTTCGATCTGGGACTTCGGAAGATGATCGAGCTCCATAACAGTTGGCGTCTTCAGCTTCGCTTTGACGCATTTAACGCGCTCAACCATCCACGCTTCACCAGCCCTGGTACGGATCCGACGAATCAGTACTTTGGCTATCTGAGCGGAACCGCTCTTCTGAACACCTCCAACTCACCCCGCGCCATCCAGATTGCGGGCAAGCTGTACTTCTAGCGTTGTCCTTACGCGCCCGGTTCAGACGCCACAATGTCTGGCCGGGCGCAATGGCGCGGTGTTTTCTGGGAACCGAAATCATTGCCATTCGGAAGTGACTGCCCCCATATCTTTTCCCGCTCGCGGAGAAAAGGTATGGGGCTATCTTCACAATTCGCAATGAGGAGCGGCAGAACAGGCATTTGAAATTTTTAAGCAGAATAGGAATACACGGAGAACTGAGTGAATTGGACCAAGACCACACGCCGGAATTTTCTTAAATCGTCAGCTCTTATCATTGGTAGTTCCGCGGTTTCATATGTTGCAGTTTCTCCTTCGATTATTCGTGCGGCCGGTGCGGACTTCGCGAAACAAAATGACTCCCAGACGCTCGACGAAGGCTGGGAACATTTCAGGGGCACAATCGCAGACCCGTGGGAGGTGTGGAATTTTAAGCAGATTGCATGGCAGAGCGTTCCGCTGCCGCATTGCTTCAATCAATATGATGCCTGTGATCCGGATGCGCCTGCCTATCGCGGCCAGGGGTGGTATCGCACTCGATTGAAGCCGCAGAATCCATATCCAAACGGAAGAGTGCTGCTGCATTTCGGCGGCGCCGGTCAAAACACAACCGTCTATGTCGGCAACAAGATGATCGGCAAAAACGTTGGTGGATATAACGAATTTGTTTTCGACATCACCGATGCGGAAAAGAATCAGAAGGGCGAGTATGAAATAGCGGTTCTCTGCGATAACTCGCGACGCGTTTCCTCGATCCCCGCGGATCTCAGCGACTTTACGCTGTACGGCGGCATTTACCGCCACGTCCGCCTCGTATATACGCCGGCCATCGCGCTGGAGATGACGCACATCCAGTCAAGCGTGATTCCCGGCCAAGCCGCGCAGTGCTCTGTGCAGGCTCGGCTCTACAACCCCGGCGCGCTCACTGATTCCGTAGAGCTATCCATCGAAATCACCGGCCCGACAGGAATCAAATTGCACAGCAAGACGCTGCGTCTTGATTCGTGGCAAGGCAACAAAGAACTGGATCAATTCCCAATCGCCGAACCGGCTCTCTGGTCTCCGTCCTCGCCTGCGCTTTATCGGTGTGCGGTCACCATCGAGACAAAACATGGCAGGCAAAGCGCCACGGAACGATTTGGCCTGCGTCATATTGAATTTCAGGAGCACGGGCCGTTTCTGCTGAATGGGAAAAAGCTGTTTCTTCGCGGCACGCAGAGGCATGAGGACCATGCCGATTATGCCGCGGCCGTGCCCGATGAGATCACTCGCCAGGAGTTCCGGCTCATACGCGATATGGGGGCGAACTTCATCCGCCTCGCACATTACCCGCAAACCCAACTCGTACTGGATCTCTGCGATGAGCTTGGCCTGATCGTCTGGGAAGAGCTTCCCTGGTGCCGCGCCGGTGTGGGCGACGAGGAGATGCGGGAGACGACGCGACGCCTGCTGCGAACCATGATCGACCAGCACTACAATCACCCATCCATCGTCTTCTGGAGTCTTGGCAACGAAGACGACTGGCCGGGGGTCTATCCCGGAGACGACAAGATCACGCTCCCCGGTTTCATGCAGCAGCTTCACGATATTGCTCACGAACAAGACCCCTCTCGCTTCACCGCATTTCGCCGGTGCGAGGTGGCAAAGAGCATACCCGATGTCTACTCGCCGTCCGTATGGGACGGCTGGTACAACGGACGCTATCAGGATTACGAGCGTGTGCTTGAGCAGCATCGCGGCCAGGTACGGCATTTTCTTCACATGGAATGGGGAGCGGACAGTCATGCGCGCCGCCACGCAGAAGAGCCGTATGGCGAGCCGTATGCTCCCTTCACGGAAGCAGCCGACAAAGCGCCCGAAGCGCATCTGCCCATCGTAAAGTACGGCGACTGGTCGGAGACTTATGCCTGCGATCTCTTCGACTGGTATCTTGGCGTGCAGGAGCGGATCGAATGGCTTGCCGGCACGGCGCAATGGATCTTCAAGGATTTCACCACGCAGGAGCGGCCGGAGAATCCTGTGCCGCGCGTCAACCAGAAGGGGCTTGTCGAGCGGGATTTGACTAAGAAGGAATCCTACTTCGTCTTTCAATCCTGGTGGGCGCAGCAGCCCATGGTGCACATTTACGGGCATTCCTGGCCGGTGCGGTGGGGCGCGCCGGGGCAGAGCCGACTGGTCCGCATTTACTCGAATTGCGATTCGGCGGAAGTCTTTCTCAACGGGAAGTCATGCGGCTCCAAAAAGCGCGACCCGCGGCAATTTCCCTGCGCCGGCCTGTACTGGAATCTCGCATTTCGCGAAGGCGAAAACGTGCTCCGCGTGGTTGGGCGAAAGAGTACAGACGAGGTCAGCGATGAGATTCGCTTCACCTATCAGACGGCCAAATGGGGCAAGCCTGTCGCGCTCAAGCTGACAGAGAAGTCTCGCTCGGCCGACCGTATCGTTGCTGAAGTCAAGGCATTCGACGCAAATCAGCTCATTTGTCTTGATGCGCGGAATCGTGTGCGTTTCCAGATCGCCGGGGACGGAAAGCTGAACGACAACCTTGGCACATCTACAGGCTCGCGGGTAGTTGAGCTTTATAACGGACGTGCCGAAATTTCGTTGATTCCCGGAACGCAAGCCTCGATCCTGAGCGCCGAGGCAGAGAACTTGATGGCTGCTTTTCTCAAATTGGGATAGCGTAACCTCCGTAGCGCCCCCAGTGGCATAACTCCAATGGGAGCGCTACGGAAGCTTTGTGGCAGAAGACTGGCAGTTACCGTGGTTCAAAAAATGCCGGGGCCTATCATTACGAGCGGAATGTCAATGCGCTCGACCTATCCAATGCACTCGTCACGATTGAATCGGGCATCAACCTTCCACGTGCCTGGCTGACTTTGCACATACGAATTGCTCAAGGCTGGTTTTTGGGGGTCTCGCAATACACTGGTCTGGCTGGAGTTTTTTGCGCCGGAGATTCAGTGCCGGCCATTGGGGTATGGATGGGGATTCTCGATCGATTCAGGCTGGATGGAAGGCTGGCGCTGGTAACTGGCGCGGCTGGCGGGCTGGGCGCGGCGATTGCTGTTGCGCTGGCGGAGGCGGGCGCTTCGGTGGCCTGCCACGGAAATCGAAGGGCCGCTGATGAGACGGCGGAGCGGATTCGTGCGCTGGGGCGCGATGCGGCGAGCTTTGCTGCGGACCTGGGCGCTGCGGATGGCGCGGACAGGCTTTACGAGGCCGTAGCCGCGAAGATGGGTGCGCCGGAAATTCTGGTGAACAATGCCGGGATGATCTATCGCGATGAGGCTGAGAACTACTCGGCCGAGGCCTGGATGCAGGTGGTGCAGGTGAACCTGAACTCGGTTTTCCGGCTGAGCCAGCTTGCGGGCAGGGCAATGCTTGAGCGGCGGCGCGGCAAGATTATCAACATCGCTTCGCTGCTGGCGTTTCAGGGCGGGATTCGTGTGCCGGCGTATGCGGCATCGAAGGGCGGCGTGGCGCAACTGACCAAGGCGCTGGCGAATGAGTGGGCCGGACGCAATGTGCAGGTGAATGCGATTGCGCCGGGCTACTTTCGCACGGAGAATACTTCGGCGCTGCAGAAGGACGAGACGCGCAGCCGGCAGATTCTCGATCGCATTCCGGCGGGGCGCTGGGGTGAGCCGGAAGACTTGGCTGGAGCGGCGGTCTTTCTTGCCTCGCCGGCTGGCGATTACGTTACCGGCGAAGTGCTGGTGGTGGACGGCGGCTGGATGGCGCGGTGAGGGTTCGCGGCGGCTGATTGTTCTTTTAGCCGTTAGCCGCGTTTCGCGCGATGGCAAATTAGCGGATTTGCGGGAGTGCTATCCCACCCTTGCGACAGGAACAAGTCGCAAGGATGGGGCACGGGGCATCTTTCAAACCGTGCTGTTACGCGTTATTCCTTCACCTTGATGACGATGCTTGAGTAGGTCGTGCCCGGCGCGACGAGCAACTGGTGCGGAGTGCCGGCGGGAATGTGCACTACGTCGCCCTTGTTGAGTGTCTGACGCGTGCCGCCTTCGATGCTGGTGCCGTGGGTCTCGCCGTCGGCTCCGGTTTTCGCGTTGAGAACGCTGCCGCCGGTGATGAGCGTGGCCGTGCCGTCGGTTACATAGAAAATGTCGTCGAAATGCGCGTGAACTTCGGCGCCGCCGCTTGTGGCGCGCACGGAGAGCTTGATGGCATGGGTGCCGAAGTCGCCGAGCGTGGCGCCGCTACTGCCTGCGGTTTTGGCTGGTGCGATGAGTGCGTCGAGCTGCGCGGAGACGTTCTTGCCCTCGTAGACCTGCGCGCTGTTAGACGATTGCGCGATGGCGGCAGCGGAGAATGCGGCAGCGGCAGCGGGAAGCCAAATCTTCTTCATGGAATTACCTCCGGAATTTAGCGAAGAGTTTCGAGCGGCGCGGGGTCCATGTCGGCGTAGTCCTGATTCTCGCCGCCCATGCCCCAGCAGAAGCTGTAAGCCTCGGTTCCCATGCCGGCGTGAATCGACCAGCCGGGCGAGACAACGATCTCGCGGTCTTTCATCACGATGTGGCGCGTCTCCTCCGGAGGCCCCATCAGGTGAAAGACGCGCGCTGCGGCCGGCAGGTTGAAGTACATATAGACCTCGGAGCGGCGCATGTGTGTGTGCGCAGGCATGGTGTTCCACGCAGAGCCGGGCGCGAGATGCGTTACGCCCATGACGAGCTGGCAGCTTCGCACGCCGTTGAGGTGAATGTACTTCGTGATCGTGCGGCGGTTGCAGGTTTCCATGCTGCCAAGCTCGGTGGGGTCGGCGTCGGCTTTGTGTATGAGCGTTGTCGGGTAGCTGGCGTGCGCTGGATAACTGAGCAGATAGAAGACCGCTGGTGTGTTCGGATCGGCGGACTCGAATGTGATCTCCCGCGAGCCGCGGCCGATATAGAGGCAGTCGAGATTGTCGAGCGCGAAGGAGACGCCATCGACGCGGATGACGCCCGCGCTGCCGATATTGAGTGCGCCGAGCTCGCGTCGCTCGGTAAAATAGCTTGCGCGCAGCTCGGCATCGGCGGGCAAAGCGAGCGGTGCGGCAAGCGGCGTGGCAAAGCCAATAACGGCGCGGTCGAGATCGACGTAGGCGAGGTGCAACTCGCCCGGCGCTGCGAGCTCTTCCAGCAGAAATGCCGAGCGAACTTCGGCGGTCGTCATTCGCGGATAGCGAACCGGGTCGGCCATGAGATACGTTTTCATTGTTTTCCTTTCGTTTCCTGCGCGTGCTGCGCGATGAGCCAGCGCACCAGCTCCTGGCCGGCGGCAAAGTTGTCGTGCATCGGCGGGCGCTTGCGGCCGTCTGTGTATTCGTTATAGAGCCACGGGTCGGCGACGGCGAGGACGGTGCCTTTGCCGTACTTTGCCGTGGCGAGGAGGATGGCGCTGCGATCCTGCACAAGCGCGTGGGCCTGTTCGCTAACCGAAATAGTGCAGGTGTCTTTCATGTAGAGCGTGTGCGGCGCATGGAAGAGCGCGCCGTCGGCCTTGACCGGAATCTCTCCGGCGGCGAAGTCGTCGCCGACGACGTGGTGGCTCAGGACCGCGTTGAAGTGGATGCCGAAGCGGTCTGCGATGTGGTTGAAGTGGTCGATGTCGGCATTGTCGGGGTCGTTTTCCATTAGCACCAGCACGCCGCCGCGCCGGACCCACGCGGCAACCTGCTCGCCGTCGGCAGCGGTAGCGTAGTGCGGGTTCGGGTTCTTTGCCGGGTTGTCCGGCGAAGAGATGATGTAGTACTGTGCGCCCGCAAGATTTTTCGCTGTCGG
>JAATFM010000245.1 GCA_015655195.1 Terriglobales bacterium | reverse complement strand
TGGCAGCAGGATTATGCCGGCGACCCGACCGTGGTGGGCAGCACATTCTATGTAAACACCAAGCCGGTTACAATCATCGGCGTTGCGCCGAAGGGATTTTACGGCGACCGGCTCGACACCAACCCACCGAAATACTTTTTGCCTATCAATGCGATGGACCCGGTGATCGGCGCGCCGTATTTCAACGATCCCGGGGCCGCATGGGCCTACGTTATCGGCCGCGTCAAGCCAGGCGTTTCCCTGCCCGCATTGCAGGCCAAGACGAGTGCGCTTCTGAAGCAGGAATTCACGCCGATGAAGATGTTTTCGAGCCAGCGCGCCAAGCCGGCCCTGGCGCGGACGCACGTGGTTCTCACGCCCGGCGGCGGCGGCATCCAGAACATGCAGGATAACTACAAGGACCACCTCAAGCTGCTGACATGGATTGCGGCGCTGGTCCTGCTCGTGGCCTGCGCCAACATTGCCAACCTGCTGCTGGTGCGCGGCATGAGCCGCCGCGCCGAGCTTTCCATTCGCTCGGCGCTTGGGGCGCAGCGCACGCGCATCGTTCGCCAGTTGCTGACCGAAAGCATTTTGCTGGCCGGCATGGGCGGCCTGCTTGGGCTCGTTATCTCCTTCTTTGGTGCGCGGGCGCTGCTGCTGCTCGCCTTCCCCGATCAGCACAATATGCCTGTGAATGCTTCGCCTTCGCCGCTGGTGATTGTTTTCTCCTTCGGGCTCTCGCTCGTGACAGGAATCCTTTTCGGCCTTGCGCCTGCCGTCATGGCGGCGCACGCGCAGCCGGCTGAGGCGCTACGCTCGAATGCCCGCACCACGGCGCACGGAGCTTCCTTTGTACAGCGCAGCCTCGTGGTGCTTCAGGCAGCGCTCTCGCTGGTGCTGCTTGTCGCCGCCGGGCTCTTTGTGCAGAGCCTGAGCAAAGTGGAAGGCACCAATATGCGCCTCGACGCTACGAACCGCTACATCATCCACATCAACCCGCAGGCTGCCGGGTACAAAACCACGGAAGTGGAAGCACTCTACCGCACCATCGAGGATCGTTTTCACGCGCTGCCCGGCGTGGTGAAGGTGGGCCTTGCCACCTATACGCCGATGGAGGAGAACAACTGGGGCTCGGACGTGAAAATTCAGGGTGAGCCTGATCCCAACAAAGAAGCATCGTGGGTGAAAGGCACTGCCGAATACTTCGATTCCGTCGGAACGCATGTCGTGATGGGCCGCGGATTCAAGCCGCAGGACACGCTGAGCGCGCCGCCAATCGCCGTCGTGAACCAGGAGTTCGTGAAGCAGTTTTTCGGCACACGCAACCCCATCGGCCATCGCTTCGGCAATGCTGAGCCGGGCAGGGACAGCCAGTACGAGATTGTCGGCGTGGTGGAGGACACCACCTACAGCAGCATCTACTGGAAGGACCACGCCATGTACTTCCTGCCGCTCACGCAGAGGCCCGCCAATCCCGCTCCCGACGATACCATCGAGAAGGATCTCGGGATGTATGCGGGCGCGATTGTGGTGCAGACCAGCCAGCCCACACCGGGCATGGAAAAGCTGGCCGGCGACATCCTGGCCAGCATCAACCCAAACCTGACGATTGTGAAGTTCCAGACCTTTCGGCAGCAGATTGACGACCGCTTTACGGAAGAGCGGCTCATCGCACGGCTCACTGCCCTCTTCGGCCTGCTTGCGCTGCTGCTTGCCGCCATCGGGCTTTATGGCGTCACAGCTTATACCGTCGTCCGCCGCACGCCGGAGATCGGCATTCGCATGGCGCTCGGCGCGGCACGAGGACGCGTCATTGCGATGGTAATGCGCGGGGCCATGCTGCAAGCGCTTATCGGGCTGGCAATCGGCATTCCGGTCGCGGTTTTCTGCGTGCGATACGTGAAGTCTCAGTTGTATGAGATTACAAGCGTGAACTTTACCGTGATGGCGGGCGCGATTGCGGTACTGGCCGGGGCCGCGGCGATTGCGGGCATCATCCCGGCTCGGCGCGCTGCCTCCATCGATCCGGTCAAGGCGTTGCGGGTGGAATAAGGCTCACCAGGCTGCGCGAAACGGCGTCAGAAATGAGACACTGCGGACAGTCTCAGATGGAACAGGAGAACGCCATGAAGATTGACTGGTCCGTAAAGGTTCTGCTGCTGGTGATTGCCGCAGCGACCTCCGCCATTGCCCTGCATCCGTATCTCGCACCGCCAGTGGTCAAGGCACAGGGGGGCGAGAGCTACGCATATTACCTCTACTTTGAGCCTGGCACATTCATGCTGCGTGCACCGGATGGCAGCAAGAATGTGTTGGGCAAGGTTGCGGTGGATTTGCGAAACGGCAACGTGTGGGGCTTTCCCACGGTCTCAGCCGACCCGTATCCCTCCAGCAGCACAAACTCCGGACCGGTTACCTCGCATCCGATTCTGCTCGGCGCTTATGCTCTGTCGGATGTCGACAAAATCAGCAAATAACGGGCGGGCAAAATAGCCAGCGGACAGGTCCAGCGCTCGGCTCAGAGCGCGGCCTTCACCGGCTTCTTCTGCTCCGTGTCAACGCCCTCGCCAACGTTCATTCCCGACTGCCGGTCCATCCACTCGTCCAGCCGCGAGCGCTTAAAGCGCCAGCGGTTGCCGAGCTTGAAGGCGGGCACAAAGCCCTCGGATGCGTACTTGTAAAGCGTGTCGGGTGAGATGCCGAGGTAGTCCGAGGCCTGGCGAATGTCCATGACCTCGCGGATTTCGGGAACCAGAAGATTGGAACGAACGGCCGCGTTGCGCATGGAATTCCTCCAGAATGACTTTCAGACTGCAATACCCGGCAGAATTGCCGGTGTTCTTGATATATCGCGGTTTTCCCGGCGCTTCAAGGGTTTTCTTCGGCTTTTTGACAACCTTTTACAGGATCGAAGCCGGACTGCCGGGCAGCCGCAGGCGGAATTGCCCGCAAATTCGTGCATCTTGGGATGTGCGGGGAGAGCAGCTCAATATCTTGGGCCGTTATGCCGGATGGTGCGGAATTACAGTGCGTACCGCCACCATTCCGAGCGCTCGCTGGTCAGGTACTTCGTCTTGTCGCCCCGCGAGAGATAAAAGTCCAGGTACACGTTGGGTGGGAGGGTGGAGCAGTCGGGCCAACTGTCGTCTTTTTCCAGGTGCGTGGGCTCCTCGTGGTGGTCCACAAGGGTAATGTCTGTAGCCGAGCACTGGATCACGCGGTGCGCCTTCAGGGAGAATGTTGTCCCCGGCGTCGGCGGCGGCGGAACTCGATTGGCAATCTTCGTCAACACGAGAATGAAGACGAAGGCAGCGACGAAGATGGCGGCTCTTTTCATGCGCGGCGGTCTGAAAACTCCAATCCCATGCCGCATCCTATGCCTGAGATGAAAACGGCGGACCAACAGGAGGAACTTAAGATCAGAGTATCGCCAAACCCGCGCAGGAACAATACACCCCTGGGGGATTTCCAGCGGGAAGCCTTTTGCGCTACTGCTTCTACTGAGCTAGTCCTCTTGATCTAGTTCTGTTGATCGTCGCGCCGATGGAGTGTTGGCTTATCGTCGCCGGTGCTGGAACCGGACCCGTTGCTGGCGCTGGCGCTGCTGTTGGGGTCGGAGCCCGTGCTGGCCCGGCGCAGGGAAGGCTTCTTCGTGTCCTTCGAGTCCGTCAGCCGGCGCTTATTCTCAATCCGCGCCAGCCGCGCCTTCACGTCGTCGAACTCCGAGGTCGTGACCGTGTACTGATCGTGGGCGGGAAGAATCCGCGCAATCTCCTCCTGCGAGTGCAGGATGCGGTCCGGCGTCTGCGGGTGATCGGCAAAGACTTTAGCCACAGCGCCGGGCTTGCGCTTTTCGAGCGCCTGAATCTTCTCAAAGAAGCTGATAAACGCCTGTGGGTCGTAGCCGGCGCGGTACATGTACTGCACGCCCAGGTAGTCGGCCTGCGCCTCGAACTCCCGCGAAAAGTGCATGAAAGTGACCGGCACTGCGACCGAGGCCGCCTCGTAGATTCCGTAGCCTGTCCAGCCGCCGATAAAGATCAGCGGAATCGTTCCAAGCTGCGCGTAGTTCATGCGCGTCATTTCGCGGGCGGCGTGGTGGGCGCAGACGTGGGCAGTCTCATGCGCCATGACGCCAGCCAGCTCGGCCTCTTCGTCCGCGTTCAAAATCAGTCCGGAGTTTACGTAGAAGAACCCGCCGGGCAGCGCCATGGCGTTGATCTCGTCGGAATCGATCACCTTGATGGTGAACGGCACCTTGCAGTCGGAGTTCTTTACGATGTTCTGGCCGATGCGGTTAACGTACTCGGTAACGACCGGGTCGGTGATAAAGCGCGTGCTTTTCTCGATTTCCTCGGCGTACATCTTGCCCATCTTGATCTCGGAGTCGGTGGAATACCAGTTGCCGAGGCCGCGCCCGCCGATGTCGCGGTTGCCGACGGCATTCACATCCTCAATGCTGCCGGTCTTGACATCGACCTTCTGGCTGCCCGGCTCGACGACCTTCTCCGGATCGACATTCGTTGCCGCCACGTCGCCCTTTACGGCATCCGTGCCCGGCGCTGGAGCCTTCTTGTCCTTATCGGAGCCTGTGCCTGACTTGTCGGCACTCTTATCTGGACTTGGATTGGCCGGCTGGCCGCTGCTCTGACTTGCCGAGGGCTGCGCGTCGCCCTTTACCGGCGTTGTGCCGGGAGCGGGTTGAGGAGCCGTTTGAGGCGCAGGCTGAGAAGTGGTTTGGGGAGGAGTCTGAGGTGCGGTCTGTGCGGGAGGCGTGGTTTGCTGCGCCGAAACAGCCGCGGCGACAAACAGAAGGGTCGTGACAAAAGCCCCTGGCGCTAAACGGTTTCGCCCTGTGAACCCATGCCTCATCGCGCACCTCCCTCTGAGGATACACCCGCTTCGCTCGATTCAATTAGACGCCATAATCCCGCGTTTGGACAGCACAAACAGGATTTTTTCGGCATCCGCTGCCGGCATTTCCATCCTACGAAAATGACTGCGAAAAGCGTTCGTGGTGCGAACCCCGCCCGGCTCCCCGCTGCGAGTTTGATCGGCGCGGCTGTCATCTTCGATTCCCTTGCCGGGAACGGGCTTTGCTCCAGAACGTATCTCAATTAGAGTGGAGACCACAAGGCAAATGGCATCGACCTCATTCCTGCGCTTTCGCTTGCTCGCCCTGGCCGTGTCGGCCATCTGCCTCTGCGCGGCCGCGCGTCTTGGCGCACAGGCCCCTGCCGCGCCGAAGCCGCCGGATGACCTGCATGGCCCGCACACGCTGAACCACCTGATCCGCCGCGCTCTTGGCCAGCCGGAGAAATCCGCCGCTGTGCCGTCCACCGCGCCGGGGGTCTTTAATGCGATCACGATTGGCTCTCCGGTGCAGCTCGACAAGGGCTGGCGGGTGGGGATTACTTCGAATCCAGCCGCAGCAACGCCCGATTTCGATGACTCCAACTGGGCCGTCCGCGATGCTTCCGCCTCGTTCGACGACGTCTCCGACGATGAAAACGATGACGACGATGCGGACCGGCAGCATCAGGGCAAGAATTCAGACAAGAATAAAAGCCCCAAAAAGGACTCTCATTTCCACATTCAGTACGACGATGGCGGTCGCACGGGAAAGCTCGCATGGTTCCGCCTGCATATAAAGCTCGCGCCCGGCCACGGCCCGCTTGCGCTGCTGATCGAGCTGCCGGTCTCGCGGATCGCCTCGCTCAACTCCAATCCGGAGGACACGGCCGTCTTTGCCAACGGCCGCGAAGCCAAACCCGATGGCCCAACCCATCCCGAGCCGGAGCGCTATTCCGCAACCACGCACCTCTACCATCTGGACGTTGGCCCGGACGCGGAAGACCTGACGCTCGCTGTCCGCACCAGCTACATTCCCTTTGGCGACAGGGCATACACGCGCTTCTTTGCCATGCATACGCTCAGCCTCGGCCATCCTGACGACCTGCAAAAATCCGTCGATCTATGGAGCCATCGCACGCTCTTCGAGCGCCTGCCCAACCTCGTCAACGGCATTGAGCTGACCGTCCTGAGCCTCTTTCTGCTCGCGCTTTACTTCACGCAGCCGGGCCACCGCGAATACCTCTGGCTGGCGCTCTTCGAGCTGGTGCTGGCGCCGGTCAACTTTCTCGACCTGGCCGCCCGCACCTCACATCTGGAAACGCTGCTGTACGGAGCGCTGAACTTTGAGATGGGCTCAATTGCGGCCTACCTCTACTTCGAGTTCCTTACCGACATTCTGAACCTGCGCCAGCGCTGGGCCGGCAAGCGCAAGCGATGGATTCTCTACTTTCTGCGCTGGACCGCTCCCATTCTTCTCTGCACCGGGCCTTCCATGTACTTTGCCGGCTACAGCACTCTCTTTGCCGTGCTGCTGGGAGCGACGTTCCTCTTTGCCATCCTGTGGTTTTCGGTATGGGCGCTTTTCTCCTTCATCGTGCTCATTGCCGCCACCGTGCGTAGAAACTTCGAGGCGGGAATGCTGCTCATTCCGCTCGTTCTCTCCATGATCGGCACGCTTGAGGCCGTGGTTGGCGTCGGCATTTCCAGCGTTACCGGACACCCCTATGACTCGCCGCTGACCTTCCGAGCCGGTCCCATCCCCATTTATTTCTCCACTATTGCCAATTTCATCGGCATGATCGCGATTGTGCTCATCATCTTCGTCCGCTTCCAGCGCATTCACCGCGACCGCGAGCGCGCCGCCAGCGAGTTGGCCGCGGCCCGCAGCGTGCAGGAACTGATGATTCCGAACGAGAAGATCAAGACGCCCGGCTTCGAGGTCGATTCCGTCTACACGCCGGCAAACGAAGTCGGCGGCGACTTCTTTCACATTGAAAGCACCGCGGACGGCGGCCTGCTCGTCGTGGTGGGCGACGTGGCCGGCAAGGGCCTCAAGGCTGCCATGAGCGTTTCCATGATTATTGGCGCGCTACGCCGCTCCACCGAGCGCAGCCCGGCAAAGATTCTCGAATCGCTGAACCGTGTTTTAGTCGGCAATGATAGCTACACCACCTGCGAGGCCGCATGGTTCAGCGCCGCCGGCGAGCTGGTAATTGCGAGCGCCGGGCATCTCTCGCCCTATCTCAACAGCCAGGAGATTGCCCTCTCCGGGGGCCTGCCACTCGGCGCGGTCGCGGGCATTACCTACGACGAAACCCGCCTCTACCTCCATCCCGGCGACCGCATTCTCTTCCTCTCGGATGGCGTCGTCGAGGCCCGACACACGAATGGCGAGCTTTTCGGCTTTCAGCGCGTGCACAACCTCAGCAACCAGTCCGCTTTCTATATCGCCGACGCCGCCAAAGCCTTCGGCCAGGAGGATGACATTACAGTGCTGACGGTTCGCAGGCTGGCCGATGCCGCTGCGGCCGCGTAATTCGCGTCCATCTGCCACCGATCAGGAACGCTCGCCTAGATAGCCCATTCCAGTAAGCACACCGCGCATATAGGCAAAACTGGCAATGACGCCCGGCATCGGGTCGTCACCGTGGACCTCGTATTCGAGATCGACAAAGCCCTTGTAATTCGTGGCAATCAGCGCCTCGAATATCTCGCGGAAGGGCAGTTTGCCGTCGCCGACGGCCACCTGGCTCTCCTTGTCGGTGAAGCTGGTCAGGTCCTTGACGTGCAGGTTGAAGAGGCGCGGCCCAACCGCGTGAATCGCCTCGACGACGTCAGTTCCGGCGCGCACGCAGTGGCCCACATCGATGCAGCAGCCGATGCGCGGGTCCATGCCCTTCACCGACTTCAATATGTCGAGCGGGGAAGGCCAGATTTTATCCTCCGGGCCGTGGTTGTGAATCGCGATGCGAATGTCGTACTCGCGCACGAACTTCTCGATGCGCGGTAGTGTCTCCGGCGCAGGGTCGCCGGCAACGATGACGCCGATGCCGGCGCGCTTGCAGTATTCGAACTGCGAGCGTACGGCGTCGTCTTCGTTTTTGCTGAAGTAAATCGCGCCGGCAGCGTGGAGCTTGATGCCGTTGGCCGTGTAGTCGGCCAGCGCCGCGGCTTCGGCCTGCGGGTCGGCAGGCAAATGGTCCTTTGTGTCTTTCGCGTTCAGGTCCGTGATGCCGAGTTGCTTCATGTACGCGATCATCTGCGCGCGGGTAAAGTTGCGAAAGGTGTAGCTGGCCAGGCCCAGACGAACGGGCGAAGGCTTGCCCGATTCCGCCCTGGGCTGGGCAAAGGAAGTTTCCGTGCCAGAGACCGTACAGGCCACTGCTGCAAGCGCCGCGGACTGTACAAATTCGCGGCGAGTCATTGCGTGTTTCATCTTCACAGGCCCTCAATCATCACAAGGTTGGCAACTGCATCTCGAAGACAATGCCGCTAATGTGGGAACAAACCCTAAATCGTCGGTTCCCAGCCGGGCTCATATGTGCGGTCCCATTGCTTCTGGGCCTCCGCGTCGTTCTCCACCTTGCCGGTTGCGGTATCGAGTTCCAGTACGCGCTTCCGCTCCCACGCCACGTTCGACCATTGCAGCATCGTGACCGCGACGTTGCCCTCAGCCACTGGCGAGTGCAGCTTCTCTCCCCTGCGAATGCCGGCAATAAAGTTGGCAAAGTGCATGTCCGTCATCGAGTCGCGTCCCACCGTGTCCGACGAGGCGGTCTGCGCCTTGGCCACTTTATGCTCCGAGGTTTTGACGCCCTTCAGGTTGTAAATCTCGTAGCCGTCGCGGTCCACGATGACACTGCCGTTCGTGCCGAGAATGACGGAGCCGCGATCACGACCGTATTGCCGCATTCCCGAGCAGGATTGCCCCTCCCAAACGATAGTCTTGTCAGGATAGCCGTAGGTTGTCACCAGCGTGTCGTAGAACTGCCAGTCGTCCTTGAACTGGTAGCGCCCGCCGGTGGCGCCGATGGTTTGCGGCAGATCGACGCCCAGCGCCCAGCGGCAAACGTCCACCTCGTGCGTGCCGTTGTTGAGCGTTTCGCCAGTGCCCCAAATCTTGAACCAATGCCAGTTGTAGGGCTGCACGTTGTCGCGATAATGCAGCCGCGGCGCAGGCCCCTGCCAAAGATCCCAGTCCAGTTGCGGCGGCACAGCCGCATCCTTGCCAACTCCGATGGACTTGCGGGCATTGGCATACCAGGCGCGGGCAAAGTAGGCGCGGCCAATGAGCCCGTTGTGAATCTTGTCCACAATCTCGATGGTGTGCGGCGAGGAACGCTGCTGATTGCCCATCTGCACCAGCTTGCCGTACTTGCGCTGCGCCTCGACGAGCAGCGCACCCTCGGCCGGATTGTGGCTGCATGGCTTTTCGACATAGACGTGTTTGCCTGCCTTGAGAGCCAGAATCGCCATCGGCGTGTGCCAGTGATCGGGTGCCGCGATGGTAACGGCGTCCACTTCCTTGAGGGCCAGGATGTGCCGGAAATCATGCTCCGTGGCCGGCGCCTCACCCATTGCCTGCTCCGTATCGGCTGCGAATTTCTTCAGCGTGTTTGCGTCCACATCGCAGACGTGGCTGATGCGCGCCGATGCCTTGTTCGCCGTGAGCGATGAGAGATGCGCTCCGGCGCGCCCATGCAGCCCGATGACGGCAAAGTTGAGCCGGTCATTCGCGCCGAGAATGCTGCCATAGCTTTTGGCCGTAGAAGTAATCGCGAAGCCAGCCGCGCCCACTGCCAAAGTGTCGAGGAATTCTCGTCTTGTAACCAAAATGGTCCTCCTTCGCGCACAGTTCGATTTGGCGCATATAATTTTCCGATTCTCGTGCCGGTGTTATCATAACCGCGCCGGACGACGAACTAAAATGGAGAGTACAAATTACGATTTGTACCGACGGGCCAAACTTAGGCCGAGTGCGAAACCGGTGCATTGCAAGTACCTGCACCCCTCAGTTGCCAACATGCCTTGGGCTGTTTTCTGACGTCCAAACTATATGCGAAAGTTGTTCTGCCGTGTTTGAGATTCATTACCACCTTTTGTTTGGGCTCGATGATGGCCCGAAGACAATGGAAGAGTCGCTCGCGCTTGCTGAAGCATCGATTGCCGAAGGTGTTACCCACATCGTCTGCACGCCGCACTCCAACGACAAATACCGTTTCGATCCGCAGGTAAACCGCGAGCGAATGGGAATGCTGCAGGAGCGCCTCAAGGACAGGCTGACGCTGGGCTTAGGCTGCGACTTTCATCTCTCCTACGACAACATCGAGAGTCTGCAAAAGGACCCCAAGCGGTACACGATCAACGGAACACGATACCTGCTGGTGGAGTTTCCGGAGTTCGGCATCCTGTCGAATATGCAGGACTGGTTTTACCAGATGACCGCTGCCGGCCTTGTGCCGATCATTACCCACCCGGAGCGGAACCCAGTACTGCTCCAGGACCCGGGCCGCATGGCAGAGTGGATTCGCCTCGGGTGCCTGGTACAGGTCACTGCGGCCTCCCTGGTAGGGCGCTTCGGACAGCGCTCCCAGGCAATGGCGCGCAGCCTGCTCAAAAAGAACTGGGTTCATTTCATAGCCAGCGATGCACACAGCGTAGACGGGCGCGCGCCGGCAATGAAGCGGGCCTACGAGGTACTGCAATCCGAGTTCGGTCAGGAGACGGCCGAGCGGCTCTGCATCACGAATACGCGAGCGGTGTACTTTGGCGAGTTCCTGCCGGAACAGCCCGAGCCCGAAGGCGTCTACAGCAGCTTGCAGCCGCCGAAGAAGAGCTTCTTCCGCAGGTTGTTCGGCGGCTGATCCGCCAATGGATTGGGCGGCTGTGCGGCGGCTGAACGGCTACCCGTCGGCCGCCGGCAATGTTGGAAGATCAGTACTTCACAATCGCTGCAAAAGAATCCGGCTTGAGGCTGGCGCCGCCCACCAGCGCACCGTCAATCTCTTCCTGGCCGATGAGGCTGGTGCAGTTATCCGGCTTCACGCTGCCGCCGTAGAGGATTCGCATTGCCGCCGCAACCTCGACGCCAAGCAGGCGCGCCACTTCGGCACGGATGATCTTATGCGCGTCAATCGCAATCTCCGGCGTAGCGGTTTTACCCGTCCCAATAGCCCAGACCGGCTCGTAGGCAATCACGATGGGGCCAGCGGCCTCTGCCGTGATTCCCGCAAAGGCCCCAGTGACCTGCGTCTTGAGAACCTCGGCGGTCTTCCCTGCCTCGCGCTCTGCGAGCACTTCTCCGATGCAGACGATAGGAACAACGCCGTGCTTGAGCGCGGTATGGAGCTTCTTGTTGACGATCTCGTCCGTTTCGCCGAAGTACTGTCGGCGCTCGGAGTGTCCGATGAGCGTATGCGTACCGCCGACGGCCTTGAGCTGGCCCACAGAGGTCTCGCCGGTAAAGGCGCCCTCCTCGGCAAAATGAATGTTCTGCGCACCGGCAGCTACCTTCGAGCCTTTTACGGCTTCAACAACCGTGGGCAGCAGCACAGGCGAGGGGAAAAGCGCGATCTCGTCGCGCTCATGGCCGGCGACGAGGGGTAGAAAGGCTTCCACAAAGGCCCGCGCCTCGGCGGGCGTCTTGAACATCTTCCAGTTGGCGGCAATCAGGGCTTTCCGTGACATTTTCAGGATTCCTCACGGACGATTGTACGAGACGAGCCAAGCATGAAATGTGTCGCGCGGCACAAAGCGAACCGATGTTTTTTGCGGGATTTTCCGCCGCACTTTTTGAAGAGCGCTATCCCTGAAAGCAGCCTGTTTTAAGCCGATTGCTGCTACTGCACTGGCAAGGCCGGAACAGGCTGAGCCGCTGCGTCCTGAGCCCGCGGAACGGGCTCCCATCTGGCCTCTTGCGCGGGCGGCACGGGCTTGACATCCCAGCCCGGCATCGCGGTATGAATGGCTTTTTTAAGAACGCCGCGGCGGTCGAAGATCATCGCCCAGCTTTTGGCGCGGGGATCGCTGGTTTCAAATTCAATGGAGGCTTCGCCGTTGTTTTCCACGCGGAGAATCGGCGCGGCGATGGGTGAGAATGTGCCCTCCGAGCCTGTCCCGGCAAGGGCGCCATAGCAGACGGCGAGCGCGCCCCACTCCGGCTCGCCATTCGGGCGTTCTTCTGCAAGGATGTGATTGAAGACCGCAATGGTTTGGGCGTTCACCGGAGCAGGCGACCACAGCGAGTAGCCCCGGCGCTGGATGGGAATGATGCGGTCGCGCCCCTGGCCGAAGCGTGGGATGGAAGCCGTGAAGGCGCTTACGTCGCCCTTGCCGCCATTGCGAGTAAAGCGCAAAAAGAGATGGTCTGGAAAGGCCGGGCAGGCGATCTGGCGATAGCTCCAACCGGAGCCCGTGGAATCGATGAGCTGCAATCCGGCGCGCTGGCGGATGGAAGAATCCTCATTGGCCGCAAGCTGCTGATCTTGAGCGGAAACGGCACTTGCCGGGCGGATTTCAACGCTCAGCGGCAGCTTGCCTTCCAGCGGGAACGGCGCCGGAATGGAGCGCGCCGGCGGAACATCGCGCCACTGCGACTGCGCCGCTGCCAGCGACCCGGCAGCCAGAAACACAAGAACGGCAAGGCGAATGCGTGCCATGTGTGTAGAGTAACATTTGCCCTTCGACTAAGGGTTGCTGATCAGGGGGCGCAGATCAGGCGCTAAACCTCAAACAGTAGCTTATGTTCCCGCTTCGCGGGGTCCGCCACAACGGCTTTCCGCTCGACGATGTCAATACAGCGCATGAGGCCGTCGTCATTCGTCAGGATCGTCCATCCCCTGCGAAATGCCACGGCAATCAGGAGCATGTCTACCGTGCCGCACTGCGCACCGCTTGCCCGGCAGAGATTGTCGAACCGGGCAGCCTGCACATAGTCCTCCGATTCAATCGCCGCATCGGGAAAGGCCGCGAGAGATGCGTGCAGCCTGTCGAACTGTGCCAGGTGCCGTACGCCGGAGAGAACTTCCTGACGGATTGGTCCGGCAATCGCCACCCGACCATCACGAATGCCTTCGGTCAAAACCGAAACCAATCGCATTTCCTCCGGTTTCAGATTTGCCGCCGGATTTCTGCGGCGCAACGCAAGCGACCAGACCGAAGTATCGACCAAAACTCTCAACGCGCGGCCTCAACCCTGTCGAGGCCGCGCTTGCAGCGCACGTCAAATGCAGGGTCGAAGTCTACGGTCCCGAAAAGATCGAGAATCGCAAGCTGCTTATGGCGCGCTACATACTCCTGAAGCGCAACGGTCACGGCCTCCTTCTTGGTGGCGTGCCTGCCCACACGGCGCGCTTCGTCGATAAGCCCGTCATCGATCGCCAGATTGGTTGCCATTCTGCACCTCGCAATGTGTAGACCACCACACATTATAGCGTGTAACTAGAGAATCTTCCCGCCCAAATGCAAAGGGCAGCTTGACGGGCTGCCCTTTTGCGTTTCCCAGGAGTGAGATCGTTGCGGATTAGTGACGGTGGACCGGCGAGGGCTTGTGAGCCGGCGCCTTCTTTTCAGCCGGAACGATCTGGCCGTCGCGGAGGATGATCTGCGCGGCTGCCGAGGTCGTATCGGTTGCAGGCACTTTGGCAAAGCTGTCGTAGGTGCCGGCCAACTCGGTGTTGGGCGATGTCTTGAACTCGAAGCCGGCTGCCGAGTAGGTGGCGACATCGGCATCGGAGAGCGGCGTCTTCAGGTTGACGATGAAGTCGGCGACCTTGGTGGCGCGTGCATCCTGCGAGACGGCAACCTTGACCTGGTTGGCGGTCACAGCGATGACGACACCGGGAACAACGGTCTGCTTGTCCTTGAGAATGGCCCAGAGCTTGTTGGCGTCATCGGTATTGCCAAGGGCAAGGATGGTTTCCTTGTCGTCAAGGGCCAGGGTGTTCAGGTCCGGAGTCTGCGTAATGAGGTCGTGAATCTGCTCGGCTGGGCTCTTGGCGGGAACAATGGAGAAGGTAGCCGGCGGAAAGACGGCGGTTGCGGCCTGCTGCTTGACGCTATCCAGGCCATCAATACCGCCATGGTACTTCTTGTAGTAATACTCCAGCGTAGGCTCGAACTGGGTCTTGTACTGCGCCGGCGCAAAGGCCACGAAGCGGGCGTAGAACCAGACAGCCTTCACCAGATCCTGCGCCGTGCCGGGCTGGCCGTATGCCTGCGCCAGCAGCAGAGTGTCCTTGAGGCCGGCGGTCTGGCTCTCCTGGTCGGTGTAGAGCTTGAGCTCGTTCGTATACTCGGCCTGCGCCGTCTTGTAATCCTTCTTGGAAACGGCCGCGTCCAAGGCGATTGCCGAGTGATAGATGGGCAGGGCCGCGTGCGTGATCTGCGTCCAGCGATCGTCTGCCACCGCTGCGGGCTTGGTGAGCGTCAAGCCCTTCTGCGCCAGCAGGGCCGCGTCATCGCAGGTCTGCGCTTCGCTGGACTTTTCGCACTGACTCTTTTTGATAATGACCGAATAAAGAGTCGCCGGAGCGTTATTGGGGTCCACCTGGAGCAGGCGGCTGGAAGCGCTCAGGGTATTGTCGAAATCCTGCTGGCTCCAGTAGGTTTCCACCAGATCGCCGAGGACACCGGCTTTCACGATCGATTGAGGATAGGTCTTGAGAAAGCTTTCCTCGGCAGCAGCCTTCGCCTTCGGGTCGGACTGTGAGGACGCGCTCTGATAGGCCGCAAACTCGGCCGGATCCTTGATGGTGATGTCCTGTGCGAAAAGCGCAGCAGAGGCGAAGGTAGCGCCGGCAAGCGCTATTGCGGACGCGAGAACAACTTTCTTCATTGAGTGCTCCTGGGAAATTTTGTTACGGGAAACAATTTTTCACGCATTCCATTAAAAGATAACGTACCGAGGCCGCGGTGGGTGGTCTGGGGAAATACCACAGCTTCCGTTGCGGTGTTGGATGGATTATAAAAACCCCCGCCCGCTCTGACAAGCAAAGATATGATTACTTCCGGCCAAAGACCCGCGCCGACGGCTTCCGGCACGCATACACGCTTAGACACCGGGCGGCCTGCCAGTGTTCCCTTTAAGTTGGATGCGGGGCAAGGCGGCGGCGCATTAGCTGGAAAAAGAAATTCCCATGAGATGGGACCAGTCTCACCGCAGTAGCCTGACCAGATCCGTCTGCTCGGCCAAAAAGGCGTCGTGGCCGTGGTCGCTGACCATCTCGCGGTAATCGACCGAGACGCCAGCCGAGCGGAGCGTCTCCGCAAAGCGGCGCACCTCAGCCGGCGGAAAGAGCCAGTCCGAGCTGATGCCTACGAAGGTGAGGCTGGCTTTAATCCTGCCGAATACTTCGTCCAAAGAATCTACGCCACGAAGTGGGTCCCAGGTGTCCATTGTGCGCAAAATCGCGAGATAGGAGTTGGCCTCGAAGCGCTCCACGAAGCGGCGGCCCTGCTCATCGAGGTAGCCGGCAATGTCGAAGCGCCCACCAATGAGCCCGCCGCCGAAGTCGTCCAGACCCCAGGGATCTTCGCCGTTGCGGTTGGGATTGCGGGCAAAGCGCTCGCCGAAGAGCGGGCCGGATTTGTAGCTCAGCATGGCAATCTGGCGCGCCAGCGAGAGGCCGCTGCGCGGAGGCTTCTGCGGCAGGTAGTTGCCGTTTTGCCAGTCAGGATCGTGGCGGATGGCTTCGCGTTGGAGGTGGTTCAACGCCAGCCCCATCGCGCCCAGCGGAGCCACGCCGACGATCAGCGCCTTTTCCACCCGCTCCGGGTGCTGGATGGTCCATTCGAGGGCCTGCATTCCGCCCAGCGAGCCGCCCATGACGAGCCGCAGCTTGCGAATGCCGAGGGATTGTAGGAGTTTGGCCTGGGCGCGAACGTTGTCGCGAATAGAGATAAGAGGAAAATCGGCTCCATAGGGCTCGCCGGTCTCGGGATTGACCGACGCCGGCCCCGTGGAGCCATAACACGAGCCGATAAGGTTGATACAGATGACGAAATCGTGCTCCAGCGAGAGCAGCGCGCCGGGCGCAAAGACCTCCGGCCACCACTCGCCGACCAGGGCCGAGCCGGTGAGCGCATGGCAAATCAGGACGGCATTGTCGCGCTTTGCGTTGAGGCGGCCGTAGACGGCATAGTGCAGCGTGACGCCGGCGAGCGTGCGCCCGCAGTCGAGCATCAGGTGCTCGGGCAGCACGTAATCGCCCTCATAAGTCGGCGCGGGGACGGGGGTGCGCACCTTAGGCGGGACAGCGGGCTGCGCCATCTGCTCTGCCGTCTGCGTGGCCTTTGCGGCCTGTTCCGTCTCCTGCGCTGCTTTTGCCATTCCCGTTCCTATTATTGTGCCGCATGAGCCGGGGTTGCGGCGCCGGCGGTTGCATTGCTGGTAACGCCCAGGCCGTTCGCAGCCTCAATGGCCTGGTCGAGATCGGCCAGAATGTCGCGAATGTCCTCGATGCCGACGGAGAGCCGTACCAGTTCCGCGGTAACGCCCGTCGCGGCCTGTTCCTCCACCGAAAGCTGCTGATGCGTCGTCGAAGCCGGATGAATCACCAGCGATTTCGCGTCGCCGATGTTGGCAACGTGCGAGAAAAGCTGCAAGTTGTCGATGAGCTTCTTCCCTGCCTCGTAGCCGCCCTTAATACCAAACGTCACAATCGCGCCCTGCCCCGCAGGCAGATACTTCTTGGCGCGCTCATAGTAGGGACTGGATTCAAGCCCCGGATAGTTGACCCACTCCACACCCGGATGCGCGGCTAGGTGCTTTGCCACAGCGAGCGCATTCTGCGAGTGGCGTTCGAGGCGCAGGTGCAGCGTCTCGATGCCCTGCAAAAGCAGGAACGCGTTGAAGGGCGAGAGCGCCGCACCGGTATCGCGCAGCCCCTGCACGCGCGCCTTGAGGATAAAAGCCAGCGGCCCGAAAGCCTCGTGATAGCTCAGCCCGTGATACGACGGATCGGGCTCGGTGAAATCCTTGAAGCGCCCCGAAGCCCAGTTGAATTTGCCCGCGTCGACAATGACGCCGCCAATCGTAGTGCCGTGCCCGCCAAGGAACTTCGTCGCTGAATTGACAACGATGTCCGCGCCCCACTCGATGGGCCGGACGAGCGCGGGAGACGGCGTCGTGTTGTCAATGACGAGCGGCAAGCCGTGTTCGTGGGCAATCGAAGCAAGCCGCTCAATATCGACAACATCGAGCTTGGGATTGCCAAGGCTTTCGGTATAGATGGCGCGGGTTTTGTCGTTGATGGCGGCGCGGATGCCATCGAAATCATCAGCATCGGCAAAGCGAACCGTGATGCCAAGGCGAGGCAGAGTGTAGTGAAAGAGGTTGTAGGTGCCACCGTAGAGCGAGGTCGTCGAGATAATCTCACTGCCCGCCGCGGCAAGCGTGGTAATGACAAGCGTTTCCGCAGCCTGCCCGGAGGCCGTCGCCAGCCCCGCCGCTCCACCTTCGAGCGCCGCCACGCGCTTCTCAAAGACATCCGTGGTAGGGTTCATAATGCGCGTATAGATATTGCCGAACTCCTGCAGTGCGAAGAGACGGCCGGCATGGTCGGCGTCCTGAAACAGGTACGAAGTGGTCTGGTAGATAGGAACGGCACGCGAGCCAGTTGCGGGGTCGGGCGACTGGCCGGCGTGCACGGCAAGAGTGGCAAGCTGGCGTTTTTCTTCGGACATAATGCTCTCCTTCTGACGGATTCTGGCTGACGAATCTGGACTAACGAATCTGAATTGACGAATCTCGACTGGCGCGGAATGCCGGGTGCCCCAGGTCTCGCATTTGAGACCTGGGAAAACTGAATGCAAGCTCCTCCAGAAAACCAAAAACCCGAATCCTCTTCGAGGACCCGGGCCGCTTGCTTCGTATCGTTTGCGCTTAGCGCATTCGCATCGCGAGAGCAGGACGCACGGGCCTCCGCGTCATGCACATACACAGGAAGAGGAAGACC
Source organism: Terriglobales bacterium (assembly GCA_015655195.1). GTDB lineage: Bacteria > Acidobacteriota > Terriglobia > Terriglobales > Acidobacteriaceae > Telmatobacter. The sequence goes on along the minus strand of JAATFM010000245.1, from coordinate 2,568 downwards.
GCAAGATCGAGCGCGATACGCATAGGTGGAAGTATCTACAGCGCAGCAGTCCGTGTCAACACAGGATTACACCAGTGAAGGCGACAGCTCCGGCGCGGTCTTGATTGCCGCAGGCTCCGGCACTGCCGCGCGGGTCAGCGTCAGCACCGTAATATCGTCCTCCTGGCCGAAGACAACGGCAGCCTCCGCAGCCTCCGCGGCGGTGGGGTTCTCCCGGAAAAGTTCCTGCAACCGCGGAAAACCATAAAGCTCGCCGGTGGAGCAGCGGGCTTCCGGAAGGCCGTCCGTATAAAGCGCCAGGCGGCTCTCGCCGGCAAGTTGAATCGTCTCTTCGGCGTAATCGGTCCCCGGCGCAATGCCGGCCGGGAGCGAGCCGGGCAGCTCCACTTCCCTGCCGTTCAGCAGCGGCGCCGGATGGCCGGCGCTGGCCAGCGTGCAGCTTCCATCCGCATCGAGCCGCATGGCAATGCAGGTAGCAAACCCGCCTTGCAGGCGACCACAGAGCTGTTCGTTCAGGCCGCTGAGCAGCGCGGCAGGGCTTTTCGTAGCCTTCGCCAACGTGCGAATCGCGCCCACGATAAGCGAAACAGCCATGGCGGCGCGCAGCCCCTTGCCGCTCACATCGCCCAGCACGACAAACGTGGAGCCATCGTCGAGAGGCAGTATCTGGTAAAAGTCGCCGCCTACCTCGCGGGCAGGAATGTAGGCAGTGGTAAGCGCAAAACCGGGAATGGCAGGCTGCGTCTCCGGCACCAGAACCCGTTGCAGCTCGCGGGCATTCTGGAACTCGCTCTCCAGCGCCGACCGGCGGCGCAGTTCATCGCGGGCATAAAGGATGACGGCATAGACAATGGATAAAAAGAGCAGAAGACGTAGAAGGGTGTAGACCGCAAATACATTGCCGAAGAGAGTGATGTGGGCGGCAACCATGGTGCTCGCGAGCGTCCAGTGGGTAAAGCGAACGCCCTGGGAGGAAATGTTATCGATGGAGTAGTAGAGCGCATTGGCAATGGCCAGCGCAGCAACCAGCCAGCGCGAGAAGCCGAGCTTGCGGCCGCGGACAAGAGCGAGAACGCCAAGAACGGCGGGAATAGGCTCGGAGAGCAACAAGGGGACGGTAAATACCGCATCGCATATCTCAAACCCGCGCGCGCTTAACGGCCACGGGAAAAAAAGCTGCGTAAGCCCGTCCAGACATCCGGCGGCAATGCTGATGACCGCTCCCCAGCGAAGGATGCGCATGAGAGTGCGATTGTCCTGCAACTCCAGTATCCATACAAGAACGAACCACTGCGCCACTTCGCGGATGACAACGACCGCTTGGTTGAGCGCCTGGAGCCATACGTTGGGCAGCATGATGCGGGCGTGCGAGGCAAAGAATTCAAAGAACGGGCAGATCGCAACGATCGCCATCCAGAAAAGCACAGGCCGGGAGCGGTCGCGGGCCCATGCGAGAAAACTGAGGAAAGCAACCAATACATAGAGCAGCGTGACGCAGATGAAAGAGACCTGGCCGTGCAGCCAGGCATAGTCGCTGGAGTCCCTGGCCGCGGCGATGGCGCTGGGGCTGCCTATCCAGGGAGCGGATTCGAAGCCGCCGGCAGTGCCGTCGTCATTGGAGGCAAGAGGAAACCGGTAGACGCGAACCGCGAGCACACCGCTGGTGACATGGCCCAGGAGATAGGTTTGCGCGGGCACCATATCGTAGGTAGTAAGGTGGGGCGGAAAGGTGCCAAGTCCGCCGACGCGCTGCCCATTCCAGTAAATCTCATAGGCGTCGTCAATGGCGGGGATGAGGAGCGAGATGTCCGTGGGTGCGCCGGGAGCTGTGGTCAGCTCGATGCGCTTGCGATACCATGCGAAGCCGGTGTAGTTGGGATGGGTCTGCGCGCCCCAGGGCTGGTCCGCGGTAATCTCCTCCCAGCCATTCTGTCCGGCGGTGTCGTCGAGATCGGGCGCGGCCCAGGAGAGGTTATCACCGAGGTGGAACTGCCAGGCTCCGTCGAGAGGGACCGCGCCTTTGCCAAGGCCTTCAATCCTGTGCGGCGCGGCTGCGTACAGCGAAAGCGCAAAGAAAGCGACGCACAAAAGCCATGCACAAGAGCGCACGCCTCTGAGGGCGGTCAATAGATTGAACCCCGGCATGAAAATGAGCATACCCGGCGGAACTGTAGCAGGGAAGAAAAATTTGCACGCGGAGTGCGGGAAATGCTACTCCTCCGGCTTCCACACATAAGCGCCGGACTGCGGCAGCTCGATATGGGCCAGCACGCGAAGGACAAATTGGCGCGCCATCTCCTCGGAGTCGATGGGCTTGTTATAGAACGACGGAATCACCGGAAAGATAACCGCACCGGCCTCCGCAGCCAGCGTCATGTTGCGGAGATGGATGCGATTGAAAGGTGTCTCGCGGACGCAAAGCAGCAGCGGCTTACGCTCCTTGAGCGTAACGTCCGCGGCGCGGGCAATCAGCGTATTGGCAAGCCCATTCGCAATGGCTGCAAGCGTTCCCATCGAACACGGCAGCACAATCATTCCCGCCGAAGGATGGCTTCCACTCGCAATCGA
>JAATFM010000129.1 GCA_015655195.1 Terriglobales bacterium | reverse complement strand
CGTTCTTTGCCGGTATAGTGGTGTTCGGTGGGGCCACTCAGGGACCCGGCGTAAACCGTTCCGTTCGTACCCTTGCTGGCACTCATGCAATTGAGGCCATCTCCATAGGGAAGCCCCTGGCAGGTCTGCTCGATGACTCCAGCATAGTCGGTTTGGACGCGACGTGTGCCGAGGGGATCGTTGAGATAGAAGTGCAGGCCGTCGTTGTCGTAGGTGGCGATGAGATTACCGCCAGCCCAAACGTTGGTGTGCTTCCAGACCAGGTTGGTCGTGGGGCTACCAGCGCTGGCGTCGATGCCCATTTCGGTCATTTGCTCGCCACCGGGACCGAGGATGTAGTCGCTGAGAGTTTGAAAGCCGTTGACCGCGGGGTTGCAGCTCCACGACGAGATGCGGCCTTTGGCCACCCGCTGGCCGTCGGCGTCGTACAGGTAGCCGGTCACGATGGTAATTCCGGGAATGGGGGTACTGGCCACCGCGCAAATGCGGCCCGCGCCATCGTAGAGGTATTCATTCTGGCCATCGTTGAGCACGTTCCCGGCCGGATCATATCGATAGATCCCATTCTGGGTTCCTTTGATCTGGTTTTTCCCGTTATCCGCAGTGTTGGGTGTGCCGTCGATTGTGTAGTTTGCCCAACTCGTGAACGGCGGATTGCTCGTGCAAGGCGTAGTCGACATTGACTGCGTGAGGCGGTTGCCGAACGCGTCGTAACTCCAGCACCCGTATTCTCCAGCAAAAGGAGCAGGCATGTTAGCCGTCGCAGTCGCCGTGGAAAGCCGGTTCAGGGTGTCATAGCTGAAGTTCCACGCGCCCATCACCGAGTCAACATAACCGAGCACATTGCTGTCGCCATCGTAGTCTCCCGCTGGCACCTGATAGGAATAGACAACAGTCGACGTGCCCGTAGGCTGCGAATCAGCACCGCCTTCGAGGGTTCCGTCTATTGGCTGAGAGAAAAACGATGGCTGGGAAAAGTCTTGACTGTCGTAGCTCACAGTTTGCAGCGAGTAGGGATAATTTGTACTGGAGCCTGCCCCTGTAGCTTCGATGTACACCGCGTTACCCACTGCTGTGACTCTAACGGGAGCACCACCGACGACACCGCTGGCTAGCCCTTGAGCCACAGTTGTCGGAGTTGCTCCAGAACCATACGTTGTGCTGGCAATCGTATTTCCCGCCACAGTGAGGGTGACAAGGCCAGTATCTGAAGTGCCCCCGGGGGCGACATTAATGGAGACGGTGGTTGTGTTCGGAAAGTAATCCGTGGTGTCTGTCGGCGTCAGGGTAACGGTAAGAAGTTGCGGCCCTGGCTTGAGGACTGCGCCTGCAGCAGGAGAGTAGACAAAGGTGCCCGCAGCGTTGGAGGTTGCGTTCAATTGAGTGGCGCTAAGCGGCGTGCTGTCAGTGATGGATGCGGGAGCAGCCCAGACAATCGGCGTCGGAATTTGGTTCACGGTGACGGTGACCGAGGCCGTCGCAGTAGAGTAGTGGGTAGCGTCGGTGGGAGTGAAAGTTACGGAGAGCGTATATGTTCCGACTTTCGGCATATACCCTGAAGCAGCGGTGCTCTGCAATGTGCTCGAAGCTATGGCGTAAGCATATGTACCTGCAATGCTTTCGGCGGTCGCGTTGAGCGGCGCTGAACCATTGGTCAGCACCGTACCATAGTTTATCGCCGATGGCTGAGCCCAGGTAATGCTGGGCACCGTTTTGCTCGCGCCTACGACGCGAATGCGCTGATTCTGCGTATCCGAGATGTAGATGTTGCCGGCCGCATCCACAGCTACTCCGCTAGGGCTGTCTAGTTCTGCGTTGGTGGCCACTCCGCCGTCACCGGAGAAGCCCGCGGTCCCATTTCCGGCTATGGTGGAGATAATCCCGGTCGCCGCCGTTACCTTGCGAATCACGTCATTGTCGCTGTCCGCAATGTAGAGATTGCCGGATGAGTCAACAGCGATACCGCTCGGCTCGGAAAGTTCCGCGCCGGTCGCCGGTCCATCGTCGCCGGAGTAGCCTTCGTTGCTGTTTCCGACCACTGTGCTGATAGTACTTGTGGACGTAACGGGAGCTGACACCTTGCGGATCACATTATTGCCCATATCCGCGATGTAGAGATTGCCCGTTTGATCCACAGCCACCCCGACCGGCCAACTGAGGTTTGCGCTCGCCGCTGGACCACCATCGCCAGAATAGCCTTGCGTGCTCGTGCCAACTACGGTGGAAATGATGCCTTGCAAATTTATCTTGCGGATTACATTATTGCTGGTATCTGCGATGTAGACGTTCCCAGATGCGTCAACGACCACTCCAGATGGCCCATTCAGCAATGCAGACGTCGCCAATCCACCGTCTCCTGAGTATCCCGGGATCTGTTGGTTGTTGTTACTGGCAATCGTGACATAAGTAGGGAGCGAGGGGGAAATGGAGGGTACATTGATTGTCACCTCGCGAACTGAATCATTGTTTGTATCTGCGATATATACATTGCCGGATGTATCCAATCCAACACCGGTTGGCCAATACAATGTTGCGTCAATTGCAGGCCAGGAAGTACCGCCCCCCTCGGAGCCACAAGAAGCCGAGCTGCTCGCCCCGGCAACATTGGTGATATCGCCCGCCGCATATGTTCCCGCACGATAGATATTCTCTACAGTAGAGGTTGTTAGCACCTCGCGAATACTACAGTTTCCCGTATCGGCAACGTAAACATTTCCCGTCGAGTCTACTGCGATGCCCGCCGGCCCATTAAGATTCGCACTGGTGGCCGCGAAACTATCTCCCGGGTAGGCCTGAAGGCCGGTACCGTCGGTAGATGTGTTGGAAAGCCCGTTTCCTGCAATGGTATTGATAAGGCCCGGTGCGGGCAGCGTAACTGTCCCCGTAACCGTTTGTATATAAGCATATTGATAGATTTCGGGAGTGTCGGGATTGTAGAGTGACGATGCCGCGCCGTACGCTGAGTTGCCAGCATAGCTTGCAATGATCGCGTGATCGCCTGCCGCCAAGGAGCTTGTCGTGAATTGTGCGGTGGTTCCGGTAATCGTGCCTGTACCAATAGGGACGATTCCATCGTAAAAGGAGATGGTGCCGCTGGATGGTCCGTTGGAGATTGTTGCCGTAAAGGTTACAGGACTGCCAGCCGCCGACGGTGTGATGTTGCTCGTGACGCTCAACGCTGGCACAGGAGGAGTAACGGTAAACAACATTCCATTGCTCGAAATTCCAGTTGCCGTTTTAACTACGACGTTACCTGTAGTTGCACCTGCAGGAACAGTAAAATCGATAAGAGAAATTACGGAATATGAACTACAACCAGAGGGGCATGTCCATAGACCTATTGTTGCCGGTACTCCGTTGAGCGTCACGGTGCCTTGCGCCGTGCCGAAGTTCTGCCCCTCAATCGTTACAAGACTCCCGACCGGACCCAACGGCCCCGCATTATGGCTGCTTAGGCTCCAGATGATCGGCGTAGTAACATTAAATGGCACGCCGTTACTTGGTGCTCCGTCGGTTGTAACCACCACATTGCCGTACGATGCTCCGGACGGAACCGCAACGACTATCTGGGTATTGCTCCAAGATGTGATGGATGTGGCTACCGCCCCATAAAAGTTGACTTTGCCTTGCGTCGTGCCGAAGTTCGCTCCGTTGATCGTCACTAATGCACCTGTACTGCCGGAGGTAGGAGACAGGCTGGTGATCGTCGGTGACGGAAGAACCGTAAGCGGCACCCCATTGCTTGCTACTGCGTTCGCTGTGACAATCACATTGCCCGAGGTAGCTCCGGCAGGCACTACGGCCTGAATCGATGTGCTGCTAAACACCTGGATTGAAGTAGCTGGCCTGCCGTTGAACGTCACCCCACTTTGCGCCGAGGTGAAGTTCGCACCGGTAATCGTTACTATCGCGCGCGGTGCCGCCGAAGATGGGGACACACTGCTGATTGTGGGCCAAGCAAGATTGAAAGAAAACGACTGTGAGGGATTCGAAACCGTAGGCCAGCCAAGAGTTGCCGTGCCCTTGAGATGGAACGTTATTGAGTTTCCCGAAGCATAGGCGCATAGCCCCGATCGCACGTAGCTGTTTGAGAAGAGCCCGCCGAAGGCCGAAGCAATTGAAACTGGCGTTGAATACTGCCCATACGTCACGGTCTCGTTATAGCTGTGGCCTGCGCTATCACCAAATGCGATCGTGATTGCTCCAGTATCCCAGGCGCCCGAGACCTGTGTTTCTGCACCTGAGATGGTGATCGACGTATCCGCTGCGAAGGCAGGAGTAACCATGCCCAGCACAAGCAGCAATAACAGATTGCGATACGTACGAATCATGCCGTTCTCCCTCAAACCTGCGGTGCCGCTACTGCAAGGTGACCAGGACTTCAATCACGCCCGTGCCGGAATCCAGTTTAGCCATAGCCTTGCCGACGATTGCGCCCAACATCCGGCTGCGATCAATTCCCTTCATGGCGTAGCCAGGGGTAGAAGAGGCAACGAGCAAATCGCCAACATGAATCGCGCCGTTCTCCGCGCTGACCTTCGCAGGAACAATCCCCACCACAGCCATAGGAATCTCCTCAGAACTCTTGGGAGTAATCTGTCGACGGCCCACCGTGCCGGGCTTTGTCGAGTAGATGCCGGAGACAGAGGTGGAATATGCTTCAATGGACTTGAGCATCTTCCCCGGGTTGTCCGCATCCAGCACCAGCACATCGCCCGGTTCGTAGTTCGTCCGATCGCCTGTCACATCGACCGACTCAGCATAGTCGCCGCCGCAATTGATGCCAGTGTAGGCTGTGTTTTGCACGGTGCCGTCTTGAAAGGTGATCGAACCGCCGCTTTTCGCGGTTAGCTTTACGCTCCCATTGACTTCTAACGGTGCGCCTGGGGTCGCTGTTCCGATACCGACCTTGCCGCTTGACAGCACTTCGATGGATGGATTTGTTCCACCGGCAGCATAGACTGCAAAAGGATTAAGAGTCGAGCTTGTTGCGGTGGCAATGTGCACCAAGTTTCCGGTTCCGGTATTGGAAGCCGTATCTATGAAATTGAATAGGCTATTGGTGCCGGTCGCGGAGCCGGCGGTAAATGTCGTTGTATACGAACCAGTGGATAGAGCCTGATTCGCGGTTGGATTCGTCAGAGCGGACCAGGTAGACGAACCACTCGCTATTGCAGTACTTGTAGCGCCCGTTATTCTTCCATAAGCATCTGTGGTAAACACTGGAACTTGAGTGGCAGAACCATAAGTCCCGGCTGCGCCAACAGTGGGCAGGGATAGCGATGTAGCGCCGCCTAAAGTCACTGCTCCTCCTCCACTGAGGCCACTACCTGCCGTCACCGTTAAAACCCCGCCGCCCTGCAATGCGGAATTCACAATGGAAGCTGACGGTAAAGACACTGTGCCGGCGGAGACAGCGAGACCGCCCGAGGTAGAAATAGCTCCGGTTGAGCTTACTTTGAATTGCGAACTCGGACCTACAGACAGCAATGCGCTTGGACTCGTCGTGCCGATGCCGACGAACTTGCTTGTTGTGACAGCCAATACCGAGTTGCCAGCATAGTTAAGTTCAACAGCAATGCCGTTGGCGTCACCTTGATTGCCTTGTATCGTAGTCCGAACGGAAGAGAATAGCCTGCCGTATCCACGTGCGCCTGTATCCGAATCTATGCGACCAGTATTAGCGTCACCTATCCCCAAACTACCACCATATGTAGAGGTGGTTGATTGAACAAGTATGCCTCCAGGTTGACCGCCGCCGTTACCTCCTGTACCACCGACGCCACTTTGCACAAGGGGCTCCCGCCATTGCCATTTAATGAACCGGGCACACCATTCCCGCCGTTCCCTGCTGCCAAGGTTATGAGAGCGCCATTTCCTGGTTGTTGACCGGTAGGACCGGTGGTATTGCCGCCTGTCGCGCCAATAACTAGCAATGCTTGGGGTGGTGTTGTACCATTACTGGTCGAAGGTTCTGGTTGTATACCGACGACGGTAAGAAGACCGTTTGGACTCGCAGTTCCTATCCCCACGTTACTGCCCGAAACCGTGATGGGCGAGTTACCCACCGTCGAAGCTCCGGTGAAGACCGGGACCGTATTCGTGGTGCCGCTGCCCGTCACCGTCTGCGCCGCCGCGCCCGCGGACGCCAACGCCAAACTCAAACCAAGCCACATGTACGCAGACTTCGTCATCTTCCCCGATCCTTTCGTTTCCGCCGTTTTCTGTTCGCACTCCAAGGCCGTATAAACTTCCCTATGCGTGATTACCGGCGCAGAGAGCACATAAAATCACTCCCTCGCTCTACGGCGAGTGAAAATCGCGGACGCAGAACGACTGTTCAAAGCGTGCGGAGTTGTGAATGCTGATTCGTGAGAAGTATACCCGAACATCCCAAGCGCTCAAGGTTACTTTCTGTTGAGATCCGGCTGTGCTATGGATAACCGGAAAGCGCGGTATTGACTCGTAGGTAATATAAAAGTCGCGCTGTATGGCAGTGGCGTGCGCTACATCACACCGCAGCCCACGCGGCAATTCCTCTATGCGTTCGGACACTTTGGTCGAGGATGAAGTTACTGGCCGAAGTAAGCCCCAACCCGCCAAGGTTCAAAGGTAAGACGGTGCGTACATCCGGTACTGCATCTGGGTGTGGTCCAGGGCGGAATGAATGTAGATCGTCGTCGTTTCGACAAACGCGTGAGCGAGCTGTTCCTTGATTGCCAAGAGATGCGCTCCCCGATAAAGAAGGTTCGTCGCGAGACTGTGCCTCAACAGGCGAGGGTATACGCGCTTCTCCAGATTCGCACGCCGGGCAGCCGTGCGAATCATCTTGCGCAGGTTCTGCTGCGCATAGGGCCGGCCGCTGCGAATGCAGACAAACAACAGATCGCCAGGCTGGGCACCGCGCTCGCGCATGTACTCGGCCAACAGGCTTACGCACGGCGCGGCGATGTGCGCGTAACGATCCTTCTGAGTCTTCGTTACCTGGATGTGCAGCGTCTGGCTGCCCAGATCGACGTCGCGTATCCACAGGCGGCAGAGTTCGCGGTTGCGCAGGCCGGCATAGGCGAGCGTTCCAATCATCGCGCGCTCGCGTAGGCTGCGCGCGGCAGCGATCAGCAGAGTGAGACTTCCGCCTCGGACAACGTACCGCGCACCAGGTGACGGGGCTTCTTCGGACGGCCGAGCTTGATGGGCCGCCCCATAAAGGCACAGTAAACTTCGAAAGCGATTGACGTGTTGACGATGTGGGAATAACTTGTGCATCCGCTCGATGTGGCGCTCGATGGCCTTCGGCGTGGGCTTGAGGCCGATTAGAGGTTCGAGGCGGCGGATCGTAGAGACGTAGTTGTGGACGGTGACCTCGCACAGGCCGCGCCGTGCATGCAGGTGCCGTGTGAAGCGGACGAGAGTAGGTTCGATAGAATTATGTGCAGCCATGAAGCCTCCTCAGAAAGCTGATTGGTTAGGGGCGCTGCTGGTGTTGACGCACCACGGCGCCTCGTTGGTTGTGTGACCGCGCACCCTGCGTGTCCCTGTACTTAACCGCAAGGAGCTTGTCGAACTTGCCGCATCGGAGCCTTCAATCAGCTCGATACGGTGGAACATCGCCTGGATGCACTCTGGCAGGTCGAACAGGCAGGGTGGACCGCTGGCCAAACCAATCATCTCCTTCTTATCCCGCGCCACGCCGCTTAGGCCCATTACGGACGGCTAGCGGCCGATTACGTGGCACTGGCTTGACCGCTGGTCCGCACCGGATAGTATATTCCCGGCGTGAGTTAAAAGAAGGTGTTACCTCGGCGCAGGGGCCATCTTATGTGAGCACTTACCAGTGGGTACGCATCGCATGCGTCGTCATAGCCCGCCAGCGGCCGGGGACCGCCAAAGAGTTTGCGTGAAAGCACAGCGTGTAGCTGTCCTGTCAAGTCACGGGTTGAGGGAAGCTCAGAGAAAGACACCATGGATCAGCGCGCCAATTCTCTGTTCAACTATTTTCGCTCCCTCTTTCGTGCGAAGCGTCTGAAGACCCGTGAGGCCACCATACCAATTATTTGGTTGACTGAGCCAGCCAAGGGCTTTGCTTTCATCCTCGAAAAGTTCGACAGCAAGAGCCAGGACCGGCTCAAACCACTCGCCTTTCCCAGCCTCCTCAAAGGCTTTCTCGCGCTCAATCAGTGATTGTCTGTTCACGCTCTCAGCGAGAATTGCAGGAAATCTAGCCCGCAACCATGCGTCGCTCTCCGCTTTTGGAATCCATGCGAGATGCTCCAGATCGTTCGCATCGGTGAGAGTCCCCACTTCGTACAAATGAGCCTCAGATTGCGGAGGCTCGTCGAAACGGATTTTGGCAACCATAGCTCTATGCAACTCTTCGAGGATGGCATTCTCGTTCATTGTGCTTAGTTGACCTTTCCATCCGTTTTCCACACGTTCCTGCGCTTGGCAAGAGTCTTGTAGGCCGGAAAAATTGAATGACTACGAACTCTTCGTACGCTTGCGGAGCCAACGCATTGCAATCCAAAACATGGCTGCCGCCGTCATCCAATCATGAATAATCAT
>JAATFM010000169.1 GCA_015655195.1 Terriglobales bacterium | reverse complement strand
CTATCTTCTGAAGGGCTTCCCAAGCTGCCGATGCTATCGCTATCTTGTTCCGATGATTGCCACGAAGCGCAAGAATGAGGAAACCGCAAACAGCGATGAGAGTAAGCAACCCTCTTTACTCAGCTTCCGCCGCGTGTACGTATGGGATATTACGCAGGCCGAAGGCGCACCGCCCCCGGAGCCGAAGAAAGTGACGGGCGACGTAGGCGCGTAAGCAGCGGATTGAACGCTGCAAGACCGAGGCTTCCCGAAAGCCGGTTCATGTTCCCCCGAATAGCACTGAGATTTAGTAGCCCACTTGATCATGTGAACCAAGTCATGAAGCCGCTTTTCAAGCCGCCCCTTTACTTCTGTCTCAGTCTGAAGAAATGGTTGTCCAATCCAATCCAAATCGAGCGAGGTACTTTCTAAGTCGATCTGCATCGTTGAGTGTGCTTCTGTGGCTTCGCGATTGATTAAACAGAAGCCGACCCGCGTCTGAGAGCGAGCGGCTGTGTGCGCATACTTCTACCACCTGTTCCAATTGCAGACGGTCGAACAGGTCTAGCGTGGAGATCTGTTTTTCATTCAGAACCCTTGTCAACTTCATGGACGCATCGCGCTTTCGATCGCTGCGCCAGGATGTCTTGAGTCGGTTAATCTCTTCGTCCACAATCTCAACAGCGATCCGACCGCCGGAGGAGAGTGTGGCCATCCGCGCAACAGCCGCATTGAGGTCGCGGAAGTTGCCCTTCCAAAGAGCGGCTGGAGATAGGGCAAAATCGAGGAAACGGCTTCGCGCCTCGCGGTTGAATGTGACCCGCGCACCCGATCTTTCGGCATATTGATCCAGTTCGAATTGGAGATTGGGTTCCAGGTCCTCGTGCCGATCTCGTAATCCTGGTAGGGTGAAAGTCCATAAGTTGATCCTGGCCAACAGGTCCTCGCGAAAGCGGCCATCCTCGACGGCGCTCAGCAGATCGCGGTTCGTTCCGGCGATCAGTTGAAAGTCGCTATGCGCTTCACGATCCGAGCCGAGTGGCAGGAATGTCTTCTCTTCGAGTGCGCGCAGCAGCATTGCCTGCTCATCCAGGCCAAGCTCTCCCACTTCATCCAGAAAAAGCACGCCATGGTTAGCGGTCCGCAGCAATCCTGCCCGCTCCTGAGCCGCTCCGGTGAAGGCTCCTTTCACGTGGCCGAACAATGCAGACATGGAGCTTTCACCACGAAGCGTCGCGCAGTTGACATCGACGAAGCTGCCGTTGACGGCATGGCGCGATTTCTTCAATTCGAAGATACGCCGAGCCAACCGCGATTTGCCGGCCCCCGTCGGCCCCATTAAGAGCAATGGGTCACGGGTCGCAATGGACACGCGCTCAATGCGATCAATCAACTGATTGAACCCGGGGTTGCGAGTTTCAATGCCACCCTTCAGGAACGAGACTCCTGCTTCCTGCTCCTGATGAAAGCGCGACGCAATGCGATCGTATTTGGAGAGATCAAGATCGATGATCTTGATCTCTCCGGGACCTCCTCGCTGCCGGTCGGGCGAGGACTGCAAAAGTCGCCCCAGCAGATGACGAGACTCAGTCAGCAGAAAGAGGCAAATCTGGGCAACGTGGGTGCCTGTGGTGATGTGGATCAGGTAATCTTCGCTATCGGAGTCAAAGGGGTAATCCCGCGCAAAACTGAAGAGGGTCTCATAGACCTGCTCAAAGTCCCATGGGTCACCGGATTGGACTGGATGGAGGTTGACGATTGTCTCCGGAGAGACGGAAGCAATGTCCTTGCGCACCTGGCTCGCAAGCGCGTTCTGTTCTTTTCCATGCAACAACTCGAACCGGGCGATGACAAGGTCAGGTTGGCGGCAGATGGATACGGACGGCCGCCAGTTCTGCCAGCGGTCGGGATGCTTACCGACATCTAGTGTCGTGCCAAGCAGGCCGATCACTACGACCGGGAGAGGTTGAATAGCCATAATGCTAAAAGCTTATACCTAGAGATCGAATAGCGGGGCGGTCAATCTAAAAAGTTGTTGCGTATCCTATTGATTCTATGGCTAATATCCACGACCATCACTTTGGCAATATTACTGCTTACGGATAAGGCAAGAAGATTCAGAGAGGCTCCAGGAGGACGATATGGCAGACGAGAACTATAACGTGTATATGCCCGAAGAGGGCTCGGGTGTGAAGGCGTGGCCGGTGAAGGCATGGACCAAAGGTGTGCCGGTTGAAGACCAGGCTCGCCAGCAGCTGCTCAATGCAGCCCAAATGCCGTTCGTGTTTCAGTGGATTGCCGCCATGCCCGATGTGCATTGGGGGGTCGGAGCCACCGTAGGCAGCGTAATCCCGACGAAAGGAGCGATCATTCCGGCCGCAGTTGGGGTGGACATTGGTTGCGGCATGATGGCCGTGCAGACCAGCCTGAAGGCCAGCGACTTACCGGATAATCTGAAGCCGATTCGCGATGCGATTGAGCAGGCAGTTCCTCACGGTCGCACTAACCACGGGGGAATGGGCGATCGCGGCGCGTGGGGCGAGATTCCTGGCAGGAGCCTGGAGGTTTGGGGGACGCTCAAGCCCGGCTACGACGCCATCTTGGCCAAGCACCCGAAACTGGATCGCGGCAACCACTCGAACCACCTGGGCACGCTGGGAACCGGAAACCACTTCATCGAGGTATGCCTGGATGAAGCCGACAACGTCTGGTTTATGCTGCACAGCGGATCACGCGGGGTCGGCAACCGAATGGGGAAGTACTTCATTGAACTTGCCCGCAAGGACATGAAGAGGTTCTTCATCAACTTGCCGGACGTGGACCTAGCCTATTTCCCGGAGGGTACCGAGCACTTCGACGACTATGTTGATGCTGTTCACTGGGCGCAGGAGTACGCGCGCTGGAACCGTGAAGTCATGATGGAGAATTTGGTGGCGTCCGTGCGCAACTCGGGCGTAGTTCCGACATTCAGTGCGGAGTTGAAGGCTATCAACTGCCACCACAACTATGTAGCGCGTGAAAGGCACTACGGCGAGAATATCCTGGTTACGCGCAAGGGGGCAGTTCGCGCAGCCGAAGGCGATATGGGGATCATTCCCGGCAGCATGGGAGCACGTTCCTATATTGTTCGAGGCAAAGGGAACCGCGAGAGCTTCAACAGTTGCAGCCATGGCGCCGGCAGGACCATGTCGCGCAATGAAGCAAAACGCCGCTTCACGCTGGAAGATCACGCTCGCATGACGGAGGGGATCGAGTGCCGCAAAGATGCGGACGTGATTGACGAAACGCCCGCGGCCTACAAATCCATCGAAGCGGTGATGGCGGCGCAGTCGGATCTGGTGGAGATCGGTCACACGTTGCACCAGGTGGTCTGCGTGAAGGGATAGAAAACGGGGCTCGCACACTTGCGGGTGCAATGTGCGAGCCGAAGGAAAGTACGATGCCAAGTTTGAATGGGATAATTTTGGACGGATCGCTCGGCGAGGGCGGTGGTCAGATCCTGCGCACTGCACTGAGCCTTTCAGTCGTAACCGGCAAATCTTTCTTCATTGAAAAGATTCGCGCCGGTCGTGAACGTCCAGGCCTGCTGCGGCAGCAGCTGGCAGCGGTGCTTGCTGCGGCCGAGATCGGCGACGCCGAGGTGGAGGGCGCTTATGCAGGTTCAACGCAGCTGAGTTTTAAACCCACAGCGATAAAGCCTGGCACATACAACTTCTCCGTGGGCACCGCGGGGAGCGGGACATTGGTTCTGCAAACCATCCTGCCCGCTCTGATGACGGCATCTGCGCCGAGCCATATCACCATCCAGGGCGGCACGCATAACCAGGCAGCGCCTCCCTTCGATTTTCTGGCGAAGACATTTCTTCCCCAGATTGATCGGATGGGGCCGAAAGTACAAATCCGATTGGAGAAGTATGGTTTTTATCCAGCAGGAGGCGGGCGGTTCGTTGTAGACATTCACCCTTGCCGAACGCTGAATGCAATCAATCTGGATGAACGTGGGACGATCGCCAAGCCGAGCGCGAACGCAATTGTTGCCAATTTGCCTCGTAAGATCGCCCAGCGCGAGATCGATACCATAGCTTCTCTGCTCGATCTCGACCATGATGGAGGTATCGCTCAGCTGCAAATCGTGGAGACCAAGAACTCGCCCGGACCGGGCAACGTCGTGATGATCGAGGTTGCAAGCTCCGCGTTGGTCGAGGTGTTCACGTCCTTCGGCAGAATGGGCGTTAGCGCAGAAAGAGTGGGCGCTGATGCCGCAGCTCAGGTCACCGCTTATCTTGTGTCGGAAGGAGCAGTATGCGAGCACCTTGCAGATCAACTTTTGTTACCGATGGCTCTAGGAGGCGGTGGGTCATTCACCACCGTGACCGTAACCGAACATACCCGGACCAATATGCATGTAATTGCAAAGTTTCTGCAGACGTCATTCAGAGTTGAGGAGAATGCAAATCAATGCAGAATCATTGTTGGTGAGTCCCGTTCTTAAAAGCTTCTTCCGGTGGCCGCAACCTTATCGAAAGGAAGAGAACATTGAAACTAGCAGAAGCACTTGCAGAACGTGGCGATTGTCAGAATCGTCTCGATGACCTGAAGAAGCGAATGGCGAGGTCGGCGCGAATTCAGGAGGGCGAGATGCCGGCGGAGGATTCAACTGAACTTTTGAAAGAGGCCGAGCGAGTGTTCGCACGGCTCCTCGATTTAATAAGCGCGATCAACAGGACGAACGCAAATACCGCCTTCGATAAGGTGAGTTCGATCTCCGATGCTATCGCAAAGCGCGATATCACGGCTAAGAAGCGGGACTTCTTGTCCGGCATTGCTGATGCTGCAAGTACGCGTCAGGATCGCTATTCCAAATCGGAAGTGAAATTTGTTGCTACGCTATCGATCGCACAGCTTCAGAAGCAGGTCGATCAACTATCCAAAGAGTTTCGCGAACTCGATACGAAACTCCAGGAACTGAACTGGAAGACAGAATTGGTGTGAGGAAGTTGGTAGTCGTCTTGTTGCAGCGAGCACAAGCCTAGCCGGGGGCCAATCCGGCATTATGGTGATCCTGATGGGCCGGGGTCTGCGGGTTCGAATCCCGCTTGTAACAGCGTAGGCTCCGTACGGTCACAATCGTATAGTGCACATTGACTTTTACTACCATGTGCTGGGTAGCAAGGCGGCGAGGGCGGGTTCGGGGAAATCACACCATTTGGTTACAGAACGAGTTTTCACTCTTGACAATCGAACGCCATCAGTTTACTTTGCAATGTAAAGTGAACTGCGAATGAACGACCTGAACAAAGCGCTCGGAGACATCAGCAGCATCCGCCAGCAGGTGGCGCGCAGTACGGAGTTCCGTGGCTACGGTCCCGCAACGCTAGTTGCGACTGGTGGCATTGCCATAGTGGCGGCGGGTTTACAGGCGGTTTGGCTGCCGAACCCAACCAATCATATCCCTGTATACCTGGCAATCTGGGTCTCCACCGCCATCCTATCGGCAGCTTTGATCGCTGTCCAAACGGTTACGCGCTCACATCGCATGCATTCAGGGATGGCTGACGAGATGATCAAGATGGCCGTCGAGCAGTTCTTGCCGGCGGCAGGTGCGGGAGCGCTGTTGACTATTGTCCTTGTCGGTTCTGTTCCAGCGGCGCTGTGGATGCTTCCGGGACTTTGGCAGATCACTTTTAGCCTCGGTGTATTTTCGTCGTGCCGGTTTCTTCCCCGTCCGATGGCTGCAGCAGGCGCATGGTATCTGCTGACGGGATTGACCTGTATCGCACTCGCAGATGGTCGTGCTCTTTCTCCTTGGACCATGGGCGTTTCGTATGGAGTTGGACAGTTACTTGTCGCAGGCGTTCTGTTCTTCACCGCGCGGGAGAGCAACGATGAAGACTAAACCTCCCGGCACTGCAGAACTGGGCACTGAAGGCCGTTTCGCATACGAAGGACTAGATCGCGTGATTCACGAGCGCGCTCGCCTCAGTGTGTTGACCTCTCTGCTGACGAACCCGAAAGGGCTGACCTTTGGCGATCTCAAGCAACTTTGCGCCCTAACGGATGGCAACCTCAGCCGGCATCTGAGCGTGCTAGAGAAGGCAAAGATGGTAGAGATTCTGAAGGGACATGATCGCAATCGTCCTCAGACAATCTGCCGCATCACCGCCAATGGCCGCAAACGTTATCTTGAATACCTGTCGACCCTCGAGCAAGTGGTCAAGGATGCAGCAAAAGGAACGAAAGAAGAATCGACGTCCACCTCGATACGGGGGCTGACGCCACGAGAGGCCTAATCCCCTTTTTTGCGCACTTACTTTGCATTGCAAAGTTATTTTGAACGGAGAGAAAACTAATGAACGATGCTCCAATATCGTTATCCAACTTGCACGCCAGATTGAAGACCCGATCCATGGGCATGAAACTCATCGTTGTCTGTGCGTTGGCTCTCGTGATGACCATCCCTGCGCTCTTTGTTGGAGGATTGGTTGAAGAAAGAACTCAACGAGCCGCCGATGTTACAAAGGAGATCGGCAGCCATGTAGGTGGGCAGCAGACGTTTCTGGGACCAACTCTCGCTATTCCTTACACTGTGCCCGCACAGACCGCGGGAAGCACAGCGGAGCACGGCACCTATTTGGTCTTTCCTGTACAGGGAGGAGCCACAGTCAAGACTCGCACCGAAGAACGACGCCGTTCGCTTTTCAAGGTCCCTGTCTTCGAGGCCGATTTACGATTTGACGCCGCCTTCGACCTGACAGGTGTACCTTTGGCTGCTCCGTTGGGCGCTGTGCTCGACTGGAGCCAGGCTGAGCTTGTCGTAGGGGTTTCGGATGCCCGCGGAGCATTGGCCGATGGCACAATCACTGCCAACGGAAAAACAGATTCATTCGTTCCGATAAACAGCATCGACGACTTATCACTCAATTCGAACGGCAATCAGAATCAGCG
This sequence comes from Terriglobales bacterium, assembly GCA_015655195.1. GTDB lineage: Bacteria > Acidobacteriota > Terriglobia > Terriglobales > Acidobacteriaceae > Telmatobacter. Next base: position 1,464 of record JAATFM010000169.1, on the reverse strand, counting down.
CACACCGCTCACGCTCTTTGGAGTTATGGTATCTAATCTCGCTCAGCCCAATGCAAGGTTTCAGGTGAGCACTGCATTGCGTTTCTCAGGAGCGCAAAGGATGGCCATACTTGCGTACGGTAAGACCACACACCTCAACATTGCAGGCGATTGGCCAAATCCCAGTTTCGATGGCGGATTTCTTCCCGTCAGGCGCACGGTCTCTGCGCAAGGCTTCTCTGGCGAATGGTCGGTTCCTTGGATCGCTCGTGGAATCCCAGCCGAGGGTCGCAGTTCTTCGGCCGCAGGACTTGACTCAACAGCACTCGGTGTCTCATTTGTTGAGCTAGCTGATCCGTACCAGTCCGTAAACCGGTCGATCAAATACGTGCTGCTCTTCCTGGGCCTGTTGTTCCTGTCCTATTTTATCTTTGAGGTGACCACCGGCAAGCGAGTCCATCCCGCCCAGTACATCCTGGTCGGCATCGCGCAAATCATCTTCTATCTTCTACTGCTATCGTTTGCTGAAAGAATCGGCTTTGATTTCGGCTTCCTGCTTGCTGGTAGTGCAACGGTCATTCTTCTATCTGCAAATGCTGGATGGATCTTCGAGAGCCGCATTCAAGGCCTCCGAGCCCTTCTTTGTTTCGGCCTCCTTTACGTCCTCATCTATATGCTGCTGCGCCTTGAAGACAACGCCCTTCTGGTAGGCGCGATTGCCAGCTTCCTGGCGGTTGCCGCCGCAATGTACCTCACCCGCGGGATTGACTGGTATAGCCAACTCGCGGGGGCAGGAACTCAGGAACAGCGGGCCTCGCTCCTCGTCCCGAAGGACCCAGCATGATGCGGAGTGAAAAATCACAAGGGCCGCACGTCTCCATCATCATGGATGGCAATGGCCGCTGGGCGATCCGCATGCATCTCAAGGGGCTAAAAACCGAAAGGGAAGTGGCCGAGGCAGATCCGCTCGTTACGATTGCATCTCGATGGCGGAGACACTCGATCTGTCGGATGTCGTTGGCTTTCTCACAGAAAACATGAATGAAGAGCTTGCCATAGCAGAGAAGATGACGGCAGCGGCCAATCCGATCTTGAGTCAGGCAGCGGACGAGCCTGAGCAGGATACCGAGCCCAAAATAGGCAAGGAAAAGTACGCAGACAAGAAATCCAAAGAAGATGAGGCTGAGGCCACCTCAGAATTGGCAAAGCACAGATAGAGCATGTGATGGGTGTGTCTTCGTAATGGATTCCTCGCTGCGATGAGGACGCATCACTATTTCCAGACGGCTGCGCTGGTTCCGCACAAAGTGAAAAGTCTCGACATCGGGTAAAAAGCAGCGTGCCTGAATAGCGAGAAATCAATGTGACAACTATCTTCTGACGCCCTGACATCCGATTCCTCAATAACGGCATCGGATGATGAGTACAAGTTGGAAGGGAGGTATCCATATGCCGGACAAGGAAACGATTAAGAGAGCCAAGCGT
>JAATFM010000002.1 GCA_015655195.1 Terriglobales bacterium | reverse complement strand
CTCTGCGCGGCTGCGCAATCTCGCCGGCAATTTCAAGGTCAGCGAGTAAATAGCTGCATTTGATTCCGGAATAAAAAAGCGCATCCACAAATGGATGCGCTTTCGAAGTTAAGCCGACGATCGGATTCAGGCCTGCTCTTCGCCGCCCTCGGGCTGCTGCTCGGCAAGCTGCTTCTGCAGCTCTTCGCGGCGCTTCTCGCGGGCTTCGGCACGCTTCTGCCGCTTCTCGTCGAGGATCTTTTCCGCGCCCAAAAGCTCGATGAAGGCCTTCTCGGCGCCGTCGCCCTTCTGGAAGCCGGTGCGGACGATGCGCAGATAACCGCCCTGGCGGTCTCCGTACCGCGGCGCCACGGTCTCAAAGAGCCGCGTGACCGCCGTATCGGTCATGAGGAAGCTGAGCGCCTGACGGCGCGAGTGCAGATCGCCCTTCTTGCCGAGGGTAATCATCTTTTCCACGTGCGGACGAACCGCCTTGGCCTTGGCCACGGTCGTCTCCACGCGATCTTCCACGATCACGGACGTGACCAGGTTCCGCAGCAGCGCGCGGCGGTGGCTGGTGTTGCGTCCGAGCTTGAATCCTGCATTGCGATGGCGCATAGCGAAAACTCTCTTTCAATCTTTGAGCTGTGCGAGCTATCAGCTTTCAGCTATTAGCTTTTAGCTCATCGTGCGGGAACGATGCGTTGCGTTCTGGCAGAATGTGCTAAAAGCTAACGGCTAACAGCTAAAAGCTGCTCTTAAAAATTCTCCGTCTCTTCCGTGGGCAACTGGAAATCGCCTGCGTCCAGAGGCTCGTCCTCGTCGTCGTAGTGACCGTAGCCGGCGGCCAGCGCGGCGGCCGGAGGAATGCTCGTCGGTCCCGGAACCGCGTTGCCCTGCTCGTCGATCTTCATGCCCAGCGAGAGGCCCATCTGCGCGAGAATTTCCTTGATCTCGTTCAGGCTCTTGCGGCCGAAGTTCTTCGTCTTCAGCATCTCGGCCTCGGTCTTCTGCACCAGTTCGCCGATGGACTGAATGTTCGCGTTCTTTAGGCAGTTGTAGCTGCGGACCGAAAGCTCCAGTTCTTCGACAGAGCGGTTCAGGTTGTCGTTCCGGAGCAGGATGCGACCTTCCTCACCGCGCGCCTCGGCCTCCATCTCCTCCTCGAAGTTGATGAAGATGTTCATGTGGTCCTTGAGCAGCTTGGCGGCCAGGCCCACGGCGTCCGCCGGAAGCACCGCGCCGTTGGTCCACACTTCGAGCGTCAGCTTGTCGTAGTCGGTGATCTGTCCCAGGCGGGCTGCGTCCACAACGTAATTGACGCGGCGCACGGGCGAGTGAACCGAATCCACCGGAATGAAGCCCAGGCCGAGATCGGCGTCGAAGTTCTTATCCGCCGAAACGTATCCGCGGCCGCGCTTGAGGCGCATCTCCATGTCGAGCTTGCCGCCCTCGGAGACCGTGGCAATGTAGACGTTCTTGTCGAGAATCTCCACGTCGCCGTCGGCTTCGATCATGCCGGAGGTCACGACGCCGGGCTGGTCGGCGCGCAGGTAAAGCGCCTTGGGGCCATCGCCCGCCAGCTTGAAGGGAACCTGCTTCAGGTTCAGGATGATGTCGGTTGCGTCCTCGACGACGCCGGGGATGGACTGGAACTCGTGCAGCACGCCTTCAATGCGAACCGCGGTAACGGCGGCACCTTCAATCGAACTCAGCAGGGTGCGGCGCAGCGCGTTGCCAATGGTGGTGCCGAAGCCGCGCTCAAAGGGCTGGGCGCTGAACTTGCCGAATGTTTCTGTGAGCGTCTCGGCATCGACTGCGAGGCGCTTGGGCTTTTGGAATCCTCTCCACAACATATATCGTCTCTTTTCCCGCGCGGCAGGTACGTCGCGAAGCATTTTGCGGCGGCCGCGCAAGTTCTCCTTGCGTTGGAATGCAGCTTTTAGCGATTAGCTTTCAGCTTTTAGCCCATCGCGCGAGGACACGACATTTCGTTCTCGCACAACGAGCTAAAAGCTAACGGCTAAGAGCTAATAGCTGTTACTTCGAGTACAGTTCGACGATGAGCTGCTCGTTGACAGGCAGGTTCACGTCCTTGCGTCCGGGCAGCGAAAGCACGCGTCCGGTCAAATTCGTAAAGTCCACATCAAGCCATGCCGGAGCGGGGTTCTGCGCGGCGTACTGCGCGCCCTGCTCGATGATGACGTGCTGCTTGGCACCGTCGCGGACCGCGATCACGTCGCCGACATTCACCTGGTAAGAGGGAATGTTGACCTTCTTGCCGTTTACCTGCACGTGGCCGTGGCGAACGACCTGGCGGGCCTGGCGGCGCGAGATGGCAAAGCCAAGACGGTAGGCCACGTTGTCGAGGCGGCGCTCAAGCTGCTGGATAAGGATCTCGCCGGTGACACCCTGGGCCTTGCTGGCCTTCTCGTAGTAGGCGCGGAACTGGCCTTCGAGCGTGAAGTAGATGCGCTTGGCCTTCTGCTTCTCGTGCAGTTGCAGACCGTAGCCGACGATCTTGGCCTTGCGGTCCTTGCCATGCTGGCCGGGGGCAAAGTTACGCTTCTCGATCGGGCAGCGATCAGAGGTGCATTTGGTGCCCTTCAAAAAGAGCTTGGTGCCTTCGCGGCGGCAAAGGCGGCAGACTGCTCCGGTATAACGAGCCATTTCTTCTCCTCAACTTCGAGTGACGGCCGGTTTACGCGTAATGCAGCTATTAGCCGTTAGCTTTTAGCTTTTCGTGCTGACACGAACCGCCGTGGCTTGAAGCTGGCTATGACTGCTGCGTTTGGGACGCTTCGTCCCGGCCCGATTTTTCTTTAGCCATTTGCTTCAGCTTTTAGCTCTTATGCTTCATTCCTTACTGCCAGGCTGAACCCGGCACGAATGGAGCTAAGAGCTAAAAGCTGACAGCTAATAGCTGCTTCTTACACGCGGCGACGCTTCGGCGGACGGCAGCCGTTGTGCGGCACCGGCGTAACGTCGCGGATCGAGCGGACCTCGATGCCCGCAGCGCCGAGCGCACGGATTGCCGACTCGCGGCCCGAGCCCGGCCCGGCCACACGCACATCGACAGCGCGAAGACCGTGATCGCGGGCAATGCCGGCGGCGTTCGACGCAGCCTGCTGCGCCGCGAACGGCGTGCCCTTGCGCGAGCCCTTGAAGCCCAGCGAACCGGCCGTCTTCCAGCTCAGCGTGTTGCCAACCTGGTCCGTGATGGTCACGATGGTGTTGTTGAACGTGGCCTGAATGTGCGCGATCCCGTACGGCACATTCTTGCGCTCGCGCTTCTTGAACTTCTTGTTCTTGCCAGCCTTGCCGGCGGCTTTCTGCTCTTTCGCCATTAGGTCTTCGCCGTCGCTTTCTTCTTGCCGGCCACGGTGCCCTTACGGGGGCCCTTGCGTGTGCGGGCGTTGGTGTGGGTGCGCTGTCCGCGCACTGGCAAGCCGCGGCGATGCCGGTTGCCGCGGTAGCTCTGAATGTCGATGAGGCGCTTGATGTGCATCTGGGTGTCCTTGCGGAGATCACCCTCGACATTCCCCTCGTCCTCGATCACCTGGCGGATGCGGTTGACCTCGTCTTCGCCCAGATCCTGGATCTTCTTGTCGGCTTCAACATTCGCCTTCTCCAGAATCTTTGCGGCGCGAGGATCGCCGATGCCGTAGATGTAGGTCAGCGCGATCCGGGCCTGCTTGTTGCGGGGCAGATCGACACCAGCAATACGTGCCATTCGAAAATCCTTCTTTACTGCTCGTGTTATGTGCCCCCGGCCTAGCGCCGGTCCGCACGGGTTAATCCGGATTGCCTCCGGGGTTCATCGCAAGCCTTGACTCAAGCTAACTCGCCCCATTCTGGAGGTTCCGTTCCAATGCCAGACTCGCTTAGCCCTGGCGCTGCTTGTGCTTTGCGTTCTCGCAGATCACACGAACCACACCCTTGCGGTTGATGACCTTGCACTTCACGCAAATCTTCTTCACCGATGCACGGACTTTCATTTCTCTGCTGCCTTTTCTCCGCGCATCCTGCTGCCACGCGGGGTTTCAAAAAGCTCTTAGCTTTTAGCTATTCGCTCTTAGTTTTTTCTGCTCGCCGCAACCGCTTCGGTCTGCACCATCGAGCTAAAAGCTAATAGCTTACTTGTAGCGGTACACAATCCGTCCGCGATTCAGATCGTAGGGGCTCAACTCCACCGCAACACGGTCGCCCGGCAAGATACGGATGAAGTTCTTCCGCATCCTTCCCGAAACATGAGCCAGAACCTCGTGCTGGTTCTCAAGCTTCACCTTGAACATGGCGTTGGGCAGCGTTTCCACCACCACCGCCATTACCTCAATCGCGTCTTCCTTCGACAAACTGTTTTCCGCTCTGGTGCTTCCGCACCCTTACTCTTTGGACAAGCGCATTACTACGCCGTCAGAATTGTCGCTCCGGTGTCGGTCACCGCCACCGTGTGCTCGAAATGAGCGCTCATGCTGCCATCGTCGGTCACAGCCGTCCAGCCGTCCTTCAGAACCCGCACATCCGGCCCACCGGCATTCACCATCGGCTCAATGGCAATCACCATGCCCGGCTTGAGCTTCATGCCCCTGCCTGCCTGGCCGTAATTCGGTACCTGCGGGTCTTCGTGCATCGAAGAGCCGATGCCGTGGCCTACGAAATCGCGCACCACGGAGAAGCCTTCGGCCTCAACCAGCGTCTGCACAGCCTCGCCGATGTCACCCAGCGTCGCCCCCGGCTTCACCACCGAGATCGCCTTTTGCAGCGACTCTTCGGTCACCTTCAGCAACCGCTCGGTCTGCGGGTCAATCTTCTCGCCCACCGCCACCGTAATCGCCGAATCGCCGTAGTAGCCGTCTACAATCGCGCCAAAATCGAGCGAAATAATGTCGCCTTCGTTCAGAACCCGCTTCGACGAAGGAATGCCGTGCACCACCTCGCTGTTGACCGAGGCACAGAGCACTGCCGGATAGCCGTGATAGCCCTTGAAGGCGGCCTTGGCGCCGAACTCCTTCAGAACACCCTCAGCCACGCGGTCGAGATCGGCGGTGGTCACGCCCGGCTTTACCGCCGCACGCACCCGCTCCAGCACCTGCCGGACAACATGACCGGCGCGGCGCATCTTCTCGATCTCCTTCGACGACTTGAGAACAACAGCCACTTGAAAACCAGCTTTCAGCTTTTGGCTCTTAGCCCGCTATCGTCCTATCGAACCAGCAGACACGCCAAAAGCTCTGTTAACACGCTACAACTTCCGTTTGTGCTAACGCACAAGATCACCGTCGGGTTGCGTTAAGTCGCGCGCAACCGCTTGACGGCGGCAATAATTCCTGCGGAAACCGCCTCAATCGGCCGGTCCCCGTCCACTTCCACGAAACGCCCCTGGCTCCGGTAATGCTCCACGACCGGCTCGGTGAGCGCGGAGTACGCCTTCATGCGCTCCGCAAAGACCGCTTCCGTGTCATCGGCCCGCTGGACCAACGCGGCGCCCTCTACATCGCAAATGCCTTCCACTTTGGGGGCTTTCGCGTAAATGTTGTAGATCGTGCCGCAGACAGGACAATTCCTGCGCCCCGTGATTCGACGCAGTAACTGATTATAGTCCACCTTGAGGCTAACGGCAACCACGGGAAGGGATTGCTCCTGCGCCTTCCCGGCAAGCCTCGTATCCAGCCAGCCTGCCTGGTTCAGCGTGCGCGGAAACCCATCCAGAATGTAGCCGCGAGCCGTGTCCGGCTTCCCCAGCCGGTCCGCAACCATATCATTCACAAGATCGTCGGGCACCAACTCCCCGCGATCCATCAGCCCTTTGGCGACGGCTCCAAGCGGCGTACCGTTGGCCTTGTGAAAGCGCAGCAGGTCGCCGGTCGAGATCTGCGGAATCGCCCACAGCTTTACCAACTCCTTGGCCTGCGTGCCCTTGCCCACGCCGGGCGCGCCGAGCAAAAGAATCGGGCCGGGAACGGTTGTCTGCACCGCCTCCCGGCCATTTTCGATCTCAGTCACCGACAACGTCATTACCACGTTTTCCTTCCGCGAATCCGGCCCGAGCGTGGCGAGAAGCCATCATAGTGCCGCATAATGAGCTGCGACTCGACTTGGTTCACTGTGTCCATCGCCACGCCCACCACGATCAGCAACGAGGTGCCACCGAAGGCGAAGCTAAAGCCGAGGCCGTTCGTCATCCACGCCGGCAATATATCAAAAGCGCGGCCGATCAGCGGGAGGTGGTTGAAGTGAATGCCCGAGATCATGAACGTGGAAACCAGCGAGATAATGATCAGGTAGAGCGCGCCGACGAGCGTAATCCGGGTCAGAATGTCGTTGATGAAATCCGAGGTGCGCTTGCCGGGCCGGATGCCGGGAATGAACGAGCCCGACTTGCGGAAGTTGTCCGCAATGTCGTCTGGCTTCATCACGATCGACACGTAGAAGTACGCAAAGAAGATGATGCCGAGCATGTAAAGCATCTCGTACCACGGCTCGCCCGGCGATAGTGAGCGGATGATCGGCTGCAGGAAGCGGTTATTCTGCACCCAGTCAAGCTGCGCCAGAAGCAGCGGCGCCGAAAGGATCGAGCTGGCGAAGATAACCGGCATCACGCCGCCGGAGTTCACCTTGAGCGGCAGATGGCTCGAAGCCCCGCCCATCATCCTGCGGCCCACAATGCGCCGCGCGCTCTGGATGGGAATGCGCCGCTCGGCGCGCTCCACGTAAACGATGAAGGCAACGACCGCAATCATCGCGGCGAGCACAATCACGATTCCAAAGAGCGTAAACGCTCCCCAGGCATTCGACTGGATCTTCTGGACGAGATCGCCCACGGCCCGCGGAAGGCCGGCCACAATACCGGCAAAGATCAGCAGGCTCATGCCGTTGCCGACGCCGCGGTCGGTAATCTGCTCGCCCAGCCACATGATGAAGGCCGTGCCCGTCGTGAGCGTCAGCACCGTCATCAGGTTGAAGCCGATGCCGGGATGGAGCACCAGTCCCTGCTTGGTGAGAATCAGCGCAATGCCGACCGACTGCACCGCGCCCAGAATCACCGTGAGATAGCGGGTCCACTGCGTGATCTTCCGCCGTCCCAGCTCGCCTTCCTTCTGAATGCGCGCCAACGGCTCGTAAACCACGGTCAGCAACTGGAAGATGATCGACGCGGTGATGTACGGCATGATGCCGAGCGCGAAGATCGTCATGCGGCGCAGGTTGCCGCCGCCGAAGAGGTCCATCAAGCCCAGCGCCGAGCCACTCTGCGCCTGCTGGAACAACTGTTCGAGCAGACGAGCGTTGATGCCGGGGGTAGGAATGAACGCGCCGAGGCGGTAGACGGCCAGGATGCCCAGCGTGAACAGCACCCGCTTGCGCAGATCGGGAATCCGGAAGATATTCAGGAACTTCTCAAGCATGTTTCGGTTGACCCTTCGCGCCTCAGGCGCCGAAATTGTCCGTGTGCATCCATCTTAGCCGCCGGGGCCGCGGCCTGTCGCTCGCCTTACACAAGCTCCGTACCCCACCCTTGCGGCTTTTTCCTGCCGCAAGGGTGGGAAACCTCGGAATTACATCGGGTGCCCCACCCTCGCCGCGTCTTTGTTTTTGCGGCTAGGGTGAGAGACCACAAAACTACGCCTTGGCCTCAGCCGGCTCGCCGCCGAGAACCACAGCCTTGCCGCCGGCCTTCTCAATCTTCTCGACCGCAGACTTCGAAAACTTGTGCGCAGAGATCGTGACAGCCGTCGTCAGCTCTCCCGAGCCGAGAATCTTGATGAGCGCCTTCTTGCTCGAAGCGAGGCCGAGCTTCTTGTAGTCGTCAATGGCAATTTCCGCCACGCCCAACTCCGCGATGCGGTCGAGGTTGATGACCGTGTACTCGGTGCGGAAGATGTTCGTGAAGCCGCGCTTGGGCAGGCGGCGGTGCAGCGGCATCTGGCCGCCCTCAAAACCGCGCATCATGCTGGAGCCTGAGCGGGAACGCTGGCCCTTGTGGCCGCGGGTTGAAGTCTTGCCCATGCCGGAGCCCATACCGCGTCCGACACGCTTGCGCCCGGTATTCGCCTTCTTGGGCGCGCGTAGATTGGAGAGATTCTTTGCCATGATTTCCTCGCTGTAGCGCCGCCCGAAGCTGGTTCGGACGACTCGCGTTAATTGCAGCTATTAGCTCTTAGCCGTTAGCTCTTAGCCGTCGAGTGCCGGAACTGAATCTGTTCGTTCCAGCACGATGAGCTAAAAACTGAAAGCTAAGAGCTAGTTCTCAATGATCCGCACCAGATGCGGAATCGTCTTCACCATGCCGCGGATCGACGGCGTATCCACGCGCTCGACAATCTGGTTGAGGCGCGTAAAGCCCAGGCCCTTCACCACCAGCTTGTGTTTCACCGGGGTGGCAATAGCCGAGCGGAAGTACTGAATGCGAATCTTCTTGGTTTCAGCCATGATTACAGCTCCTCAATGGACTTGCCGCGCATGGTGGCCACATCGGCCCGGTCGCGAAGCTGGACCAGCGCGTCAAAGGTGGCCTTGATGACGTTGTGCGGATTCGCAGTGCCCAGGCTCTTGGTCAGCACGTTTTGCACGCCGGCCGAGGTCATCACAGCGCGAACCGCGCCGCCGGCGATGACGCCCGTGCCCTCGGGAGCGGGCTTGAGCAACACCTGGCCCGAGCCGAAGCGGCCCAGTACCTGGTGCGGAATCGTGGTCTCAGTCAGATTTATGCGGACCAAGTTCTTCTTCGCCGACTCGATCCCTTTGCGGATCGCCTGCGGCACTTCCTTGGCCTTGCCCGAACCGTAGCCCACCACGCCCGAAGCGGCGTCACCTACGACCACCAGCGCGGCAAACGACATGTTCTTGCCGCCCTTCACCACCTTGGTCACACGG
>JAATFM010000273.1 GCA_015655195.1 Terriglobales bacterium | reverse complement strand
TGTTCGGGCAGCCTCTGTCACAATCGTTGGAAAATCGTCGGCGGTAACCGCCCGCGAAGCAGAGGCATAACGTAAGAAGGCGAGAACACTTGCCAAGCAGCAACAAGCGGCCGAGCGGATCGCCACCGCAACTAGCCAGCTAGCCTCAGGGATTGCCGAGGCGTCAAGCGCAGCCGAGGAACTGAAGCGCGCCAGCGACCAGATCGCTTCTGGCGCTGAAGAGGCATCGCGTGCGGCACAGGAATCTCTCTCAGCTTTCACGCAGGTCTCCTATGCGGATGCGGAGGTGTTCCATTAACTGGGTTAGAGTTGGTTGAATAGCTGATGCATCTTGCCCTTTGCGCATGGCGTCGGCGAGATTGTTGATCATTTCAAAAACATCCTTATGTTGAGCGTCAAGCTTCTCTACCTTGACACTGTCAGAATCGTGCCACGTTGTAAGTGCCATGATTTTCCCCTTTGTGCTTTTGCTTATTGCGGACCTCCAGTTGCTATAAAGCGAAGCCACCTTGAATGAAGATGGAAACGCTATATAAGCTGGGGTGCCGTGATGGGGAGATCGGCAATATGAAGGAATAGCCTTCGCCATACGACGGAGATACTTTTCGCAGTTTTGCTGCCACTGGTCTGGATGTGGTGCGTCTACAGTTGTTTCCGGCACCATGTGACCGGCGGCCGTCTCGATGTCTATGGCAAGGCGGACAGGTTGACGGCTTTTCGAGCGCGAATCTCTGCGCAATTCCCCATCAATGGACTGGAACTGGCGGATCAGACCTGTAATATAGCTGCGATAGCTTTGCCCATTAAAGACCGGCTTAATACCTGCATATTTGAGGTACAGCCACGTTCAATCTTTGCTCAGAATAAGTGTCTACCAGGGGATTGTCTCTCCAAAATGGATAAAGGCACCCGAAGGCCCCGTTTCACCGAGCAGGGCCAGGGCCGCACTCGTCTTGCCTCCTTCACTCAGCTCGAGTGTTGCATTTGCGCCGCCCAGATCCGTTTTTACCCAGCCAGGATGGGCGGAGTTGACCTTAATGGGGGTATCTCGCAGTGCATGTGCGAGATAGATGGTGAATGCGTTCAACGCGCTCTTCGAGGTCCCGTAGGCGAACGACTTATAGTCGAAGACAAAAGGAGAGTTGGGATCAGAGTGAAGAGTGAGCGAGCCCAGAATGCTCGAAACGTTCACAATGCGCGCTGCAGGGGCTTTGCGGAGTAAGGGCAGAAGTGTTCTTGTAAGGTCGACGACTGAGAAAAAATTCACGTCGAATGTCTCGCGTAGCGCTTCTGAGGACACAGTAAGCACAGTGTTGTGCGGCCCAAGGTCGGAGGCGTTTCCTTCCAGGGTGAATGCCGCGTTGTTCACGAGGATGTCGAGACGCCCGTAGTGCGTTTCAAGGTAAGCCTGAAGCGCCGTATGATCTTCTTTCTTTATCAGGTCGAACTTGATTGCTTCTGCTTGGATGCCTTCTTCCTGGAGAGTTGCTGCGGCCTTTTCGCCGGCCTCAAGATTCCTGGATCCCAGGAGCACCTTCACTCCTGCTTTTCCGATCTCACGCGCTGTCTCCAGGCCAAGTCCGCGGTTCGCGCCGGTAATAAATGCGATTTTCTCAGTGTTGCTGCTCATAACTTCCTCCATGTTCACTGCCAAAGAATTGCTGGGCCGAGATTCGTTCTCATCTTGCATCCGTGTATGTGATGCCGACGAGTAGGCCCACGAGGCATCACGAACGTCATTTTCAAAATGCCATAATGGCATGAATCTAATCCATATCATGCGTATATGGAAGAGCTCGTCTCCTGTGCCTCCACACTCCTGCTAGAGTGCTACCTGCTACCCAGGTAACCTGTCCGGACGCAGAGAGGTTATTTTTCCAACGTGACAGGTATGAAAGGCGAACCGGTAGTATCGCCGCCAGAAAAACATGCAGCGTATTGGGTGCAGCGCGAACATGCCGGGCAAGCCGTCACGAACGCGACTTGCCTGGTCTGAATTCGACGGAGTTGCAGCTAGGACACGGATGGGATGCCGCCTTCAGAGCAAATGCGGTAACCAGTATGGACAGTTTCAACTTGCCGTATTCATCTTCTACTCTTGCGGATCTACGACGACCGGCACGTGTTTTCTGTGCCGGCCATGGACTGAACGCTCGCTTCCGTGGACGCGGGAGCACAGGACGACAATTGCCGGTTCGCAACGGCGTCAACCCTCGGCTATGACCACCAAGGGCGCAGACCCTTTTGCGCTTACTCCACTGGAGGAACTTCCTTGCAGAGGCGGAAACACGACATCCCACACAGGCGCAGCAAGTTCCGGCATTGGCTTCGCCTGGAATAGCTTTTTGCATTGCCCAGCCGTCCACCGCGCCCAGGCCTTTGACTTTTTCCGGCGAGCGCTGTCGGTCGAGATACCTGTTCCCGCATACATCATCCGATAGAGCTTGGAGAGAAACATGAACGCGACCCTCGCACGCAAATTCGGCGTGCAGGCCGACCGCCTCCAGATCGCGCCCCAGTTGTAGAACCTGTCCCAGACCTTCTGTGTCCGCTGGCGAATCTCTTCGGAACTCATGGTGGGATGCGGCGTAAACATCTTGGGACGAACCTCGGCGGGAATCAACCAATATCGCGTGAGCGGCACATCGCCCACCATCGCGGGGGCCGCCGCCTGCTCTTTTTCCCAGCGCCCGAAGTCCACCGTCCCCGGAAACGGCGTCATCATTACGAATTGGGCGAAGGTGACGCCCGCCCGCAGAGCCATCTCCACCGTAGCGTCGAAGGTCGCCGGCTTATCCGTCGGAAGCCCGAAGATGAATGAGCCCAGCACATGCACGCCATGCTCCCGGAAAGTCTGCAGCCGCTTCGCCAGCGCTTCGCCGGAGAAGTTGAAGTCCTTGAAGACTGCCTTGAGTCCCTCCGGAGTCACCGCCTCCACACCCACCAGCGCGCCTTTGATGTTGGCCTTGCGCATCGCGTCCAGATACTCGCCGTCTTCTCCCGCTTCCATGGTGATCTGCGTGAAGAACACCATGTCTTTGGGCAGCTTTGCCAACTCCTTCATCAGCGCGAATCGTTCCTCGCGGATGGCCGTCAATTCGCCCAGTTTGGCCAGGTTGTTCTGCTCGCGGGCGAGCCGCAGGTCGGTCAGGCTCACTGGATAAAAATTGTCGTCGGCCAACGCGATGAACCGGAAGCCGATCCGCCGCAACTGGACGATCTCGTCGATCACGCCCTGATGCGGCCGTTGCCGCGGCTGCTGCCCATCTGTGCGCCACACACTGCAAAACGAGCAGTGTTTGGGGCATCCGCGAATGGTCTGTACGGAGGCCCACATGTATTTATCCGTAGCCATCAGGTCCCATCGCGCCGCCAGAAACTGGCTGCCTCCGATGCGCCCTCCCTCGTAGATTTTTCCCGGCTTGCCGGCCAGGCAATCGGCCACAACCTTGCCCCATGCAAGATCGCCGTCGCCCTTCACCACCGCGTGCGCCTCGCCGCGTTCAAATGCCTCTTCGGGAAAGAGCGTGGCGTGAATACCGCCGTATACAACCCATGCGCCGCGGCTGCGTGCCATGCGGCCCACGGCGTAGCCGCGCAGCGCGTTGCCGGTGTGCACGCTAATGCCTACAATGTCGCCGGCCTGAATGCTCTCCGGCACAATCGGTTCCAGCGATTCATCCACAAGGATGGGATCGCCCGCCGATGGCGGCGTCGCCGCTGCGAGAACAAATAACCATCTGGGGGTAATGACAGCAGTGCCAAAGGAATTGTCACTGGGATTAACCAGGTGCACACTCATCGAATCCTACTTCCCTCGTGCGAGTACAGTGGATCCAGAGAGTGTCTTCACAAAGTGGGAATCGTTTGCTTAACTACACACTGGTATGATTGCCGGTTATAAAGCTAGTTGTTCTGACTTCCAACTGCATTATACAGGTCAGGCACAGCATGAGCCCACCGCTAAATTCGTTGACAGCATTGCAACAGATTAGTAATGGGAAATGCCCACGGCAGCGCCGATTCTCCAGTGCTGCTGCGTCACAAGATTCGTGCCGCCATGCCGGCATTCGGAGAGTAATTTTTGGGATGCCACGTGACGAGCAGAATAATTATCGTTATTCAGATTCTTGTTGCACGGAAGACATTGGCTTCTGGGTTCTGGCTGGAGTGAATTCTGCCATCCAATAGGGTGAATTGCAGCTACTGAGACTGTTCCAATACCCGGCAAGGACTCCACACTGCAGACGTGTACCCCGCTGGAAGGTTGCGACGCACGCCAAGACGGACTTCCTCTCCACCGATCACGATGAACAACTCGCGGAAGTGCTTGCTTCGCTGAAGAAATAGACCTGGTACTCAGAGTGTGCCGGGCCGTCTATGCCAGCGGCTCGACCTTCTGCGCTCAGGGCTTGTGCTGCTTTTCATCGGGAGTGGAGGCGTCGGCATTGCAAATGTGATGTGCGTCACGCTTGCCTATTTATATTATTTTGTTTTCGCCATGTATGCCGATGAGAAATACGAGTCTGGCAGCTTGTTGAAATAGGCCTCCCATTTCGGAGTCTGACAAAAGTGGTATGCCAAAATTACCACCGAACCTGCGGATCGTTTTCGGGCAATCTAGCGCAATTCAGTTTCCAGCCTCTTCCGCGTCAAGTGTCTTTCAACAAGCTCCTGGAGCATGGGTACTACCTCAGTGCCTGGAGAGTACGACTATGCTCACGCCACGTTCCGTGATGGAGCGCATGGCTTGGTGTCTCAGCCTATCGAGCATTACCAAAGTTATAAGAGTTGCGAATTAAGTCTGGCGAGTTACACATCTTTTGTCGCAACCCCGTGTTCGGGCAATCAAGCTCCAATAACTCAGAAAGGAAATGAGGCATATGGAACAGATTCGATTGTTCCGTGTAATCGGGTTGGCCGTGATTGCATTGATCGCCAGCGCATCGGCTTTGGCGCAGGCAGGCGACTCAAAGGACTTGCTTCTCAAAAAGCTCGACGCGCAGTTCGTGCCTACCAGATTCACAGCGGACAAAACGGGGATTGTTACCGCCGGCGCAATCGTGGCCCTTCAAAGGGATGGATTGCAGCTATTCACCACAGCGGTGCGTATGCCACCTGTCAACGTGTACAAAAACGGGAAGCTCTCGCAGGGAATGGGAGACAGGTTAAAGGTATGCATGGTGGACATCGTAGGCCGCGACGGCGGGTGCGATGGTATTCCGAAGAAGACGCTGGCCACTGGGGAGAAGGTATGGATCAGCGGTATCACTCTCGCCGAGGATTCTATTCAGGTTCAGGTGGTAACAGATCCGTATGACAACGATGGCCGGTATTTTGCCACTCTCAAATTCCTGATACCTCGGGGAAGCGTTCCGACACCAGAGGACGCAGCGAGAACCCTCTCAGAGATTTTGGCTGTGCAAGAGGGGCAAGATCAACCTGCGCAGGGTCAAAGCGCCGCGCAACCGCCTTTGCCTCCACCCGGGCCTTTGCCGCCTTCAACTCCCGTCGCATATGCGCCAATTGCACCCCCACCCGTGCCGCCGGCTCCAGAGCAGACGTTGGCGCGGGGCATGACCAAAGACCAGGTGACCGCGGTTATGGGAGAGCCCGCACGAAAGGCGGCAGTGGGGCCGAAAGAGATTTTCTTCTATAGCGACACGAAGATGAAGATCACCTTTACCAACGGAAAAGTCAGCAATATTGAATAGCCGACAGGGCACCGCGTTGAGACACGAAACCAGGAAACCAACTGGAAGATGAGGATCCGATGAGCAAGACAATCCCTTGCAATGTGTTGAGAAAGAGTTCATCCGCGTTCATTCTGGCCGTGCTTTTAAGCGCGAGCATGTTGGCGCACGCCGACACCAAAAAAGCTCCGGCGCCCGCCAAACCGGCAACTGCAGCCAGGCCTGCGCCGGTAGCCAGGCCAGGCGCAAAACCGGCAACTGGCGCCGGTGGAACAGCCAAGCCACAAGGTGCGATAACGAACGGCCCAACTACGCATGGTCCGACTGCGAATGGGCCCAGAACTACGGGTCCGATTACATCTACGAAAACAAGCGGCATGGGCGAAGGAGTAAGGCCCGGCTCAACTGGCCGTCCGAATCACGCTCTTCAGCCCAGGGGAATCAAGGAGACAAATTTTAAGTCGGGGGACAGCCTGCGCAGGCGCGCAGATGGCCGTCCGAGCGACTTTCACGACACCGGGCGGGGCATGGATATTCATCACGGATTGAATGGCAACCGACGCGTCATGGTAGAGCGCGCGGACCACAGTCGAACCGTATTTCAGCGCGGCCGTCCAGGCTACGTGCAACATCCCTTCGCGTTTCGCGGCCATGATTTCGCACGGCGCACTTACTTCTATCATGGCCGTGTCTACAGCCACTTCTATCATGGTTATGCCTATCGCGGCATGTATATCAATGTTTACGCGCCGGGCTTCTACTATCGCCCTGCCTACTACGGCTGGGCCTACGGTCCATGGGGTGCGCCGGCCTACTACCAATGGGGATTTGCCGGCAATCCATGGTATGGGTACTACGGCTATTACTTCGCTCCATCCCCGGCTTATTCCTCAGCTTCAGACTGGCTGACGGACTATATGATCTCGTCGGACTTGCAGCAAGCCTATACGGCGCATGTCGAGGCTGGCGAAATGGACGGTGCTGCGGGCGCCGCCGGCGGTGCTCCGGCACTTACCCCCGAGGTGAAGCAGCAGATTGCCGCAGAGGTAAGGAACCAGTTGTCCCTCGAAAACCAGGAGGCTCAATTGAACGCCAATCAGCAGGATGTGGACCCTGGTTCGAGCGGGATTGACCGCATGTTGAACGACGGCCGCCCGCATGTGTTTGTGGTTGGCTCTTCTCTGGATGTGGTGGATGCGACTCAGACAGAGTGTGCATTAAGCGACGGCGATGTGTTGACGCTGCAAACTCCGCCTCCCGGTAACGCAGCGGCCGCAAACCTTGTTGTGCTGGCCAGTAAAGGTGGTCAGGAATGCCAGAAGCAAGCCACGGTCACGGTTGCGCTTGATGACCTGCAGGAGATGCAGAACCACATGCGGGAGAGCGTCGATCAGGGGCTGCAGGAACTCCAAGCCAAACAGGGCAAGGATGGACTGCCTGCAGTGCCGGCCTCGGCGCAGGCCCAGCCCGCGCAGGCCCAATATGCGGCTATCGCGCCTCCAGAGGATCCAAATGCCGGCGTCGAAGTGCAACAGCAGGCTCAGCAGGCCGACCAGGCGGAGAAAGATGTAGCCACCGAGGACGCAGGGATCGGAGGACATTAGCAACTAGCTGATGGCGGCCTATCGTGCTAACGGTAGGCCAGTCTTTCAAGGAGGCTGCGAATCGAGGCACGCCATTTTGCATCGCGAAGAGCAGATGAGCGAGGCCGTCCGTCATTGTCTGCTCTGCCATCAACCCAGCCTTCCAACATAAATCGGAAGACATGGAACAGAAAGGAAATCCATGAAGATGTTTGCTTTTCTCGAACCGTTTTTCTGGGCGTTGAGCGATGGAAAACTCATCCGCCTCGCGATTGCCTGGGTTCTGCGTGTGCTGGCGGGATTACTCGCGTTGACCGCACTGCTTTTATCCATTGGCGTCATCGTCTTTGGCTTCAAAGCCAGCGATATTGGGTCTATGGGCCGCTCGGCCGGTCTTGTGATCGGATGTCTGCTCTTCGCTATCTTCGGGCTGGTCTGGGGTACTCTTGCGGCGGGAATTCACACCTTTCGAGCACGTTCGATCGAAGAACTGGAAGACAGTCACTTTACTGTTCTCCCCATTCTCTCCATTCTCTTTCGCCTGGCCGGTGAGATGGCATTCATTACCTACTCACTCCTGGCTGTAAGTGGGTGCCTGTTCGTCTGGTTCACCAATATCAGCCCATTTTCCGCGCTTGGCATGTTCCGCGGAATGGGCGAATTGGCGGAAAGTATTCCATTCGCCCGGCTCGATACCGTCGGATTCATCGGGGGAATAGAACTGGCAATCACTTTTCTGTTAATGGCCTTCGCCGGTATCGTCTCCTTCTATGCACTGGCGGAGCTGAGCGTAGTCTTCGTCGAAATAGCCCAGAACACGCAGCGCTCGCACGCTGTCCCAACGGATGGAAACGCGCAGATGACAACGGCTGCCGCCGGTATCCCGGCCCCGCGGCCTGCAAAGGAAGCCGCTTCCAATCTCTCTGTTCCAATCGCTACCCATGGTTCCACACTGCTCACCTGCAAAGAGTGTGGCCATCGTCTGGACTCCGGGTCCACATTTTGCGGCGAATGCGGAACGAAGGTGGACTGATATGGCCAACAAATTCTGCTCTAGATGTGGAAAAGAATTGGCAGAGGGAAAGCGCTTCTGCGGCGGATGCGGTCAGGCAGTGAGTTCGGCGGCCCGTTCCATGCGGCAGTCTTCTCAAGCAGTGACCGCAACGGCCTCAACCCCAGCAGGCAGCGCATCGGCAGCGTCTTGTTGCGTCCATTGTGGGACGGTTCTTACTGCAGGCAAGGCATTCTGCAGGCAGTGCGGCCACGCTGTGGGCGCATTGCCACTTCAGCCGCAGGCGGTGCCGGATACGACCGTCCCATCGCACGGTGACGTCACGCAGGAGGAATTGGGATCTTTCAGGGAGGAGCGGAAAGAACCCAGGACGACAACTCCTGCTTCCATTCCCGAAGCCGTGCCTGCCACCGCGCAAGATGTATCCGTTCCCGCCACCTCGCGGCCTGCGCCACAAGTGCCGTCAACGCGGAAGATCGGCGTGGCTATCGGTATTGGTGCGGCAGTG
This sequence comes from Terriglobales bacterium, assembly GCA_015655195.1. GTDB lineage: Bacteria > Acidobacteriota > Terriglobia > Terriglobales > Acidobacteriaceae > Telmatobacter. The sequence continues at coordinate 2,380 of JAATFM010000273.1, read as the reverse complement.
TTGATGGCGTCCGGCGGCGTATGGGCCTGGAATATTTATTGTCATCGGAGCATTTCATCCACGCCCAGCGCAGCGCCGCAATATCAACAGCCCGCCACGTCCTCGCAGAAACCGGCCCCAGGCAATCCGAGGAATGAGACAGCCGGCACCCAACAGCCGAATTCCAGTGTTGACGCAAAGCCGATGCCGAGCATTGCACCAGTGGCGACGCACCAGATGGCCAACTCCAGCAGACACGATATTCTCCAGTCAGCCAGAACAGTGAAGGCAGAGCCTCCCGCAGCAGTAGCAGAGCCCATTGCGGCGCCAGCGGCTGTAGCTGCGCCGAAAGCGGATCCACAGCGCTCGGGGACACTGCATTACCAGGGGCCGCCGGTACCACTAAATGGCCAAGTGGTCTTCGACCATCTGCCTGCTGCGCGGATCAGATTTGTATTTGATCGGCAGTCATGGGCTCTCACTATCAAAACCAACCCGGATGGCACCAAGCGCGTGACCTTGATTTCCCTCAAGCAAGGCTATCAAGCGAGTTGCGATCTCAAGTGGGAGATTGCTCAATAGGTTCGACAACGTTGCGGAGTGCCGGAACCGACCTCAACGGCCTGTCGACCAGGGAAACGCAATGTGCGGATGCCGACCCATACACCTGCAATTCCGACAAGAGCCAGAACGACGCTGACTATAAGCGCCGCCGTCACACCATCATCCAGTGCATCCCCCACAGCGGATGCGCTGTTCGTCTCTGACTTGGCTTTTGCCAAGTCAGAGTGGGATGAAAATCCAATGAGCAGCTTGCCTGGGGGAGGGAATGGATATGCGGCAGGAACATTTGCCTTTATGAATCTCGACGATTATTGCTTGAGATTAACGACGGTGATAATGACGATGATGGTGGTGGTGATGATGGTGCACTACCACCACGACCTGCGCCTGCGCCGCATAGGGAATTGCAAAGCAGAAGACAAGAACCAATCCAAGCCAGAACTTTTTCATATCCTATTGTGGCGTGCTGCTCGGTACTTTGTAGAGCTACTTTGACCAGTCCGAATATTTGCAGAGTTGAGCGCGGTTCCGTGCTATTCCGAGACGATGGAGCTTGAAGTCGCCCATCAATCCACCTCGAAGGATCGCACTTGCTGGTCGTCTCCCAGGCACGCGATGATTGCTTCGATGACCCGCTTGGTCTCATTGGAGTCTCGAACGGGAATGGAAACGACGCCTGCCTGTTTTGCCGGGTAGTCGTTTCCGCCTGGAAACAATGCGTCCCCAACGTAAATCATCTCTTTCAATGGAATGCCAAGAATATCTCGCAGCTTATTGATCCCGTATGCCTTGTCAATGCCTGGCTTGGTGACGTCGATGGATGTCGCGCCGCCGAGGCGGACCGAATACTCGGGAATGAGAGTGTCGAGGATAGCTTTGATCTTTTTCCGCTTGGAGAAATCCGAATCCCATTTCACTTTTTCTTCCAGGGGAGCTTGCTGGCCTAGAGCCGAGTAGGTGATCTGGCTTCCCCGGTCCTCAATGATCTCTCCCCAGGTTTTCTCGGCAGGGAAGCCCGCGGTAACCACCGCATTGTTCAGGGAACTGACGATCTTCTCCCTTTCATCCGCAGTGAAATTTTCTGCGTAGAGCCGCTTCCACTGGTCTTGATTTTGATGTTTCTGGTATTGGAAGAATTGTGTTCCACAGGTAGGGAGAATGGACAGGCTTGCCAGCCGCTCATCCTGGGGGAGTTTGGAAAGTACCTGTTTTTCAAACTGGAGCCACGCGCCTCCGGAGATCACAGCGACCTTGATGATCTCAAGCAGATCATGCAGCAGAGACGACATTTCGGCATCGAGCGCCGACTTGCTGGGCGCCAGTGTTCCGTCCAGATCAAATACGATGAGCTTCTTCATTTATCTCCAACTCTGCGGCGCCGCGAATTTCAACGCCAGCGGTCTGAATGCGGTGGTCCAGCGTGGAGTTCGGCATGAAAGTGCTGAGCAAAGGTCAGCCGCCATATCGAGAGCTGCCTGGGATGAAGGACTGAAATCGATGGGCAACAGGATTTTCGTGGGAAGGGAAAGCTTGAAGCTCTGGCATGAGTGTCTCCTGGCCGGAAACCTTGGCGGCTCAAGCCCGATTCTCATTCCGTCATCTCGGCAGAGACTGTGCACTATTGGTCACTTGCAAACTGCCACTGGCATCGCCGCCGGCAGGCTGGGTGCAAAGAAGTCCCAGCCTTTTGTACATGTGAACCCTCTCGCCCAACTGTGATGGCACAGCGTTCAACGCTCATCCATTCGCCGGAGCGGCGCGGAGTGCAGGTGTCGTGCGTCTTCGCAAAGCTAACAAGATGAGTTTGTTGAATCTGTTCAAAACTGCACACATCGAG
>JAATFM010000284.1 GCA_015655195.1 Terriglobales bacterium | reverse complement strand
TATTCGGCCAAGTTCGGTATGACTGCATGATGGGGCGCACCGATACGGACAAGAGCTTTTCACATATCGCGCAGGTCGCGCAACTCCGTCCTGGAGACTTCTTCAACCCGGACGTCACGCTGGCCACACCAGACGAAGTAAAGTGGGCGCACGATAACGGCTTTCAGGTCGCCCCATACACGGCCAACACCCCAGAGGAATGGCAGAAGTTGGCGGATGCGCATGTCGATGCCATCATCACCGACGATCCCGCTGGACTGCTCAAATGGTTGCGCGCGCAGACTCCTCCCCTTCATCCCTGATCCGGCGGCTGAGTCAGTCACGGGACTCCTTTATGCCACTCTTCGAACGGTACAGCGATCGTTTCCATCTTCGCGCCGATCCCGTCTGCACAAGGGCAGGTCAGTGGCTATCCTGAAACTCGGGATAGTCGGCGCCGAGCGTTAGACTCCGCCATTGCTCGAAGTCCTTCTTCAGAGCATCCAGCTTCTTATACGCAAGCTCCAGTGCGGGCTTTCCCAACAGGAGATGAAGCGGCGGATTTTCGGAAGCGACAGCTTCGAGGATTGCCTGCGAGCCACGGGCGGGATCACCCTGCTGTTTGCCGCTGCGCTCCCGGCTCTGGCGCCGCCGCTGGCCCGCTGTGGCATCATAATCGTCGATAACGGTCTTGGACTCGAGCAGCGAACGCCCGGCCCAATCGGTTCGAAAAGGACCGGGCTCAACGATGATTACCTTGATGCCAAGCGGCGCAAGCTCGATGGACAGAGACTCCGAGAGCCCTTCCACCGCATACTTGGTCGCGTGATAGTAGCCTGTGGCGGCAAAACTCGTGAGGCCGCCGATCGATGAAAAATTCACGATACGACCGCTCCGGCGCTTCCGCATTCCGGGCAGAATCGCATTGGTCAGTGCTACCAAACCGAAGAAGTTGGTCTCGAACATCTTGCGGACTTGATCGTCTTCGCCTTCCTCAACCGCCGCCAGATACCCATATCCGGCATTGTTCGCCAGGACGTCAATGCGACCAAACTTCTCCTCGGCCCGCTGCACGGCCTCGGCTATCTGGTGCTGGTCTGTCACATCGAGTGCGAGCCCGAGTGCGCTTTCCTGATAACCGGACACCAAATCGCTCAACTGGCCGGGGTTGCGCGCCGTAACCACGGCGCGCCAGCCTTGAGCCAGCACAAGTTTTGCAAGTTCCTTACCAAAGCCGGTCGAACAGCCGGTGATGAACCATACCGGCGACTGTTGCTGAGTCATGAGGATCTCCTGTGCATTCGATGTCGGGCAGGGCCGATTGGTAGCGGACCGAACTGCTCCGTTCATACTGCTTTGCAATACGCGACGAGCAGCTTTGCAAGGTGCTCTCGCAGCTTCCTAGTCATTCTCGGCGGCGCACTGCTCTCCAGGTGCCCCCGAATCGTTCCTGCCATGGTCAGGTAAATCATGTGCACCATATAGTTCACATCCGCGGAAGCTGGAAGGTTTGCGGTCTGCAACATCGCCGTCATAGCGGTCTCATAGCGCTTTCGAGTGCGCTCTAGAATGAGATTTCCACCCGCCTCCGCAGCAATCCGGTACAGCGCAACCGAGGTATCCCGGTCCACCAACTTCGCATCGATAAACCGGTTCACCACCTCATCCATCATCACCTCAAGCGGCTGAAAGTGATTTGCCGCACAGGCATCCTCGAGAGCCTTCGCCGTCCCCAGCAGGTGCCGCTCCAGAACGGCAAACAGCAGGGCCTGCTTGTTGGGGAAATACTGATAGAGTGTCCCCACGGAAACACCAGCGCGCTCGGCCACACGCACCGTAGTCAGCCGGTCCGGCTCATCCTTGAGCAGAACCTGAATAGTCGCGTCGTGAATCGCCTCTACCGTTGCCACAGACCGGCTCTGTTGCGGCGTCTTTCTTGGCTCCAATTCGAGTAAGGCTGCCTTGGTCATATGCGAATAAAAACCTGAACTTTCATTCATATACTCAAGGAGAGGGTAAAAACATGCAAGCAGTAAGGAAAGTGGCCCTAATTACCGGAGCCAATAAGGGCATCGGCTTCGAGGTAGCGCGCCAGATTGCCAAGGCTGGATGGACGGTGCTCGCCGCCGCGCGTAGCGAAGAGTTAGGCAGGCAGGCTGTCGCAAGGCTCCTGGCGGACGGTCTCGATGTGCATTTCGTTCCCATCGACCTCAATGACCAGAAAACCGTAGTCACCGCAACTGAGGCCATTCGCAACCAGTTCGGCAAACTCGACCTTCTGATTAACAACGCAGCCATAGTGGGTGCGGGCGACGGCCCACCGAGCAAAGTCAGCATCGAAACCGTGGAGACTGTCTTTCATACCAACTTTGTTGGCACAATTGCGGTCACGCAGGCCATGCTACCGCTGCTCCAAGGCGCCGGAAAGGCGCAGATCATCAACGTGTCCAGTTCACTCGGCTCCGTAAGCCTGCAGAACGACCCAAACTGGGAGTACGCCCCGGTAAAGCTGCTTGCTTACTGCGCTTCGAAGGCCGCGCTCAATATGTTCACTGTCCAACTCGCCTATGAGCTCCGCGACGGAAACATCGCCGTGAACTCGATCAACCCGGGTTACACAGCCACCGACCTGAACGGGAACCGCGGTACCCAGACCGTAGAAGAAGGCGCCGCGGAGATCGTCCGCGCAGCCCTTGTCGACACGCCTGTCACCGGCAAATTTCTCGAAACAGGCGGGGACGTTCCCTGGTAGCGATTGCCTCGCCGGCTTGCTGAAATCAGTTGAGACCGTTTCGAAATTCATCGAGCGGATCTACAGTCCGTAATTATATCGGAGGTCCAGATGCCACCAACTTCTACTTTGCCCGGCTGGTTCGCACGCGCTATCGAGGCGCTCCAGGCTGGAAACATCGACGGCTGGACGGAGATTTATGCACCTGACGCTGTCCACGAATTCCCGTTTGCGCCCGAGGGCGCCATCCGCCGCCTGGAAGGACGGGACGCGATTGCGGCCTATATGCGCCAGCTCCCGCAACGCATCCGTTTCGGATCGCTCAGCGACGTTAGAGTGCGAGAAGCGGGCGACGAGGTCATCATCGAGGCAACAGGCCATCATCGGCGCGTTGCAGACGACACGCCAAGGGATCTTAACTACGTCTGGTTCATCACCCTAAGCGACGGCAAAGTGATAAGCATACGTGACTATATGAACCCACTGCAGCTGTCGACACTCTAGATCCGTGACCAACATCAGCTCTCAGTGTCGCGTCATCACCATCCGGTATTTTTGGGGCAGCAAAGAGGGAGCGCCCAGCACCGACGCTCCCACCCAGCCCCCGCGTGACTGTCTGCTCTCAAACCTGGCCAACGCCGCCATCTGCCATCAGATCCGCGCCTGTCACATAAGAACTCTGCTCAGATCCCAGGAAGACAGCCGCATTCGCGATTTCGACAGCCTCTGCGAGGCGGCCGATCGGGATCATGTCCAGGTACATCTTCACCACTTCGTCGCGTCCTGCCAATTCCGATTGAGAGTCAAGGATGGGGGTATCGGTCACGCCTGGACTGAGGGTGTTGACGCGGATGCCGCGGCCTTTGAACTCCGCAGCCCACGTGCGGGCATAGGAGCGTGTTGCCGCTTTGGCTGCCGCGTAGGCCGTATGATTCGGAATACCCATGATGTGCATGGCCGAACTGACCAGGATGATTGATCCACCTCGGTGCATCAGCGGCAGTAGCTTCTGCACCAGGAAGACAGGAGCGCGCGCCATAAGATTGAATGTTTTATCAAAATGCTCTGGAGTAATGGCCTCGAGTGCAGCCTGCTCCGTGAAGCCCGCATTGGATACTATGATGTCCACGACACCCTTCTCGGCTTTCACCGCCGCAGCGATGACGTCGATATCGTCGAGCTTTGAGAGATCTCCGGTAATGGCCGTGACGTTCTCGCCGATCAGAGACAATGCTTTATCCAATTCCGCTTGTCGGCGCGCGGTGATAAAAACATACGCTCCTTCCTCCACAAACCTCTTCGCCGTGGCCAACCCGATTCCGCTGTTTCCGCCTGTGATCACCGCTACCTTACCTGCAAGTGCACCCATGATCCTCTCCTTTGTTGATTCGCATATAGGCGGCCATGTCGCCGCCTGAAACATTTTCGAATGATCGTTACATATTATCGAACGCTCATTACAGATGTTCCCCAACCTGCATCAGATTCAGGAATCGCGAATCTAAAATAAAAGAAGGCGCGTGAAGACTTTGGTCAAACTCGGAAGACCGGTGGCGTTCGACAAAGATGGTGCCCTGGACGTAGCAATGCGGCTCTTTTGGGAGCGAGGTTACGAAGGAACGTCCATGTCGGACCTGTCTCAGGCGATGGGCATTCACCCGTCCAGCATCTACGCCGCCTTCGGCGACAAACAGGCGCTCTTTGGACTCGCGGCCAAACGGTATGCTGACGTACCTGCGCAGTACATGGCGCGAGCGCTTGGCCAGCCGACGCTCCGAGAGTTCATTCTTGCCGCGTTCGACAACACGGTCGAGTTCCTCGGTTCGAAGGAACATCCTTCGAGTTGCTTCACGCTGACTGGCGCCATCTCCTGCGGTATCGATACGGAACCTGCCAAGGTTTTGATGAGGGAGATGCGCCTGCAAAACGAGGTCGCCATTAAAGCACGTCTTCTCAAGGCCCGGAATGCTGGGGAGTTTCCCAAGGAGAAAAATCTCGACGACTACACGCGGTATCTTTCTTCGCTTCTTAGCGGTCTTGCCGTCCAGGCTGCGAATGGATCAACAAAGGCGGAACTGAGGCGCACGGCAGAGGTAGCCCTCAGACATTTGGGCATTGAGAGATGAGCTCCCAGGAGTTGATCGCAGACTGGCCGCGAACTGCTCCTAAAGTACTAGCTCTGCGAAGTGCGCTTGTCGGCATCTGGCGGTGGTTTCTGTTATGCCGACATTTGAGTTGTCGCCTGCGCTACACTCGAGAAGCTGAAGTACAGTGAGAAGGTGAAGATCAGTGAAGCCATCGCACTCCTTCGTACACCTCTCATCGAACGGATACACCCGCAGTCCTGGTGTGATCTTGGTTGCGGCAGCGGCATGTTCACAATGGCGCTTGCATGCCTACTGGCTCCGGATAGCGTGATTCACGCGTTTGATTTGGACCTAAGAGCTTTGGAGTTGGTGCCCGACCATTATGACGGAGTCGAAATTCGTAAGGCATTGGGGGATATTAGGAGTTCCAGCCTGCGCCTTCCGATGGTTGATGGAATTCTCATGGCAAACACATTGCACTTCATCGAGGACCAGCAAATGCTTCTGAGAAGGGTTCTGTCTGTGGCAGATCGCATCTTGATCGTGGAGTATGAACGATCCAAGCCAAACAGATGGGGGCCATATCCAGTCGGCTTCGAACGGCTGCGCCAGCTCTTTGCCGATGCGGGAGTGGAACGAGTGGAGAAACTGGCCACACGGCCCTCGGTGTTTGGTGGAACGATGTACTCGGCCCTCGCCTCCTAATTCTGTTACCAGAGCCCCAGCGGTTTTGATCAGGAACGGGGGCTCTGCATGACGCTCTGGTGAGCAGTCACGCAGGCCCCCGCTCAGCCTTCACTACTTTGGAACAGGAATCTGCGCCCCTGAGACGAACTGCGATCCTCGCGGTCCGTATCCACATTGACAGCGGCATGGCCGCCATGAATCAAGCCAAGCGGTGCAGAATACGGATTGTGAATTCCTGCCGCAAGCTCATTTCATCACCGCTCCGGCCAGAATTTTCCCCATTGCGACGGACGTATTCATTACACCTCAGCAAAGTGCTCCTACAACTCCCAGGCTCACAGCATCCTGACCGGTAAGAAAAAGCTCACATATCGGCATGCGCGCACCAAGCCTCCGCGTAAGATAACGTCGTGGCGTGGCCGCGATGCCGTAAATCTCTCCCTGCTCATAGTTGATCAAGTGGCGTGTAGTCACAGGCGTAGATAGTTCGACATACGCGATGTGCTCCCGAACGGTCGGCACATGGTGTTCCACTGCCTCGCGCAACCTGGTGGCAATACTGCTCTTGAGGAGCCGTGGCCTAACTTTCGTTGGCAGTCTTAGATGTTGTTTCTCGCCAGAAACTGCCGCATCGCCCAAGCCACATCCTGCACATTCGTCTCCAGCGCGAAGTGGCCCGTATCAAGAAGCTGTACTGTCGCATTCGGGTTATCCCGCTTGAACCCTTCCGCGCCCGCCGGGATAAAGAATGGGTCAAACCGCCCCCAGATCGCCAGCAGCGGCGGCTTCGACTTGCGAAAATACTCCTGAAACGCTGGATAGAGTTTCACATTATTGGCGTAGTCCAGAAACAGATCGAGTTGGATGTCCATATTCCCTGGCCGCGCAATCATGGCCGCATCCAGCGTGTAGCCCTCCGGCGCAATGCGCTCCGGGTTCGGTACGCCGTCGGTGTACTGCGAACGAATCCCAGCCGGACTCAATGCCTGGTGCACTACCTCGCGGTGCTCCGCGGTCGGTTCGCGCCAGTATTGCTGAATCGGAGCCCAGGCGTCACCCAACCCCGCTTCATACGCATTTCCATTTTGCGAAACGATCGCTGTCACGCGCTCCGGATGTGCCATCGCGAGCCGAAACCCCGTCGGCGCGCCGTAGTCGAACACATATAGTGCATAGCGGCTAAGATGGAGCGCCTCCGTAAAGGCTTCCACGGTCCTCGCAAGGTTGTCGAAGCTGTACGTGTAACCGCGTTCAGCCGGAACCTCCGTAAAGCCAAAGCCCGGCAGGTCCGGCGCGATGACCCGATACTTGTCCGCCAACCGCGGAATCAGTTCCCGGTACTGGAAGGAACTTGTGGGGAACCCATGGAGCAGCAAAATCACCGGCGCATCTGCTGGGCCAGCTTCGCGATAGAACACATTGACTCCATCGGCCTGCACGCGGCGAATGTGCGTCACTGGAACATCCGGATGGTTTGTCGCCGGTATGGCAGCAGATGCGGGAATGGCCGCTGCGGCGAGGGTGGTGGCGCCTTTGATAAAGAAATCTCTGCGAGTCATACTGCGCTCCTTTTGGCCTCCAGCCCATATGGGACGAGAGCCATGTAACCTTTAAATAAGATATATACTGGTTACGGAACGATTCAGAGAAATCTGGAACAGATGAAAACAAGTGACGAAACACGGAACCATCCAGCAATGCTGAGCGACCATCCGGTTCTCGAATTCCTTAACACGACACCGATGGTCGAAGGAAAGCTGCGGGACCTGTTCCGAACTGACGCCGATGTCCTGAACACGCTCGCCCGCCTTGGCTGGCCAACACAGTTCAAAGGAGCCGCCCTGTTATCTGCGGCGAGAAACCTGCGGGAAGAGCTCCGCCAGCTAATAGAGAACCGCAAAACCGGAGACCCTCTCGATCTCGCGCAACTCAACAAGTTCCTTGCCGAAGCCAGGAGCCATCTCGAACTAAGCCAAGACAAAAAAGGCTCGCTCGCCGTGCACAGGGTATGGGAGCATAGAACAGCGCAGCAGGCATTAGCCCCGGTGGCCGAAGCCGCAGCCGACTTGCTTGCAACCGGAGACTTCGAGCTCATTCGCCGCTGTGAAAGTGAAACCTGCGTGCTCTGGTTTTACGACCGCACCAGGTCCCACCACAGACGCTGGTGTAGCATGGCCTCCTGCGGCAACCGCCACAAGGTAGCTGCTTTTCGCAAGCGCAACAGCGAAGCATGATCTAGGGAATCAGAAAGGCACCTCGATATAGCGGACCGTAGACGACTAAGTCCAAACGCCGTGGTATTTAGTAACCTGGCAGACACCCGACTGTCATTGCTAAGTTTTCGTCCGCACTCAATGACTGCATTACGCAGTTGGTAATTCCGCAACGGGAGTTTGGCTGTTTGTGATCTCCTAGAATGTCGTCACAGACTCTGCAATCTGCTGCGGTCTTCCTGCCTCGCTAGCCTAGCCGAATGCGTTTGGCTAGGACTTCGGCCAAGCCCATGCCCCCAATGCCCGCAGCAGGATGAAGCCATTGAAGCGCCCATCGGAATTCCCCGAGAAAGGGCTTCAATTCAAGCAATCCCAGCAGCGGAATGACAATCGCTACAGCTACCGCCAAAACGGTTTGCTTGCCCGCCGACGAGCGCGATTGAAAAGCGAGGATACAGAGCGCGCTCACCAGTAAGCCGCCAAAAACGACATGCACCAGGAGTGGTGAATTGTAGGCGAACCAGGACAGAGCGCCCGTGCCCAATGCCACTAAGCCGCATAGGCGCACTACCTGAACCATGACTGTGGCTATCGATTGATTCAACCTGAGAATCTCCTTTGGCCGGTTTTAGCGGCAATTATCCCGCCGGTTGCAAACGCGAGTTGACGCGGCCACGCGCGGCATTACGGAAGGGCATGGCACAATTTTCTGGCCGCAGTTCTCTCATCCAGGCTAGAGGCGGAACGCACGCACTTGCGCGTTGGCTCTGTGACAAGCCTCGACGCCAGTTTCGCGGCTGTTTTTACTGAGATACGGCGCCACGGCATGGACTTTTCAAGGCAAGCCGCCGCCGCCAATTCTTCAATCCAGCATTCAGCCGCGTGCAGAGCCTCTTCAGGCCCGCACATCCTCAACACCGCTTGATGGAAAGACGACAACTCTCTCTCCGCTTCCTGTAATCCCAAGAGATCGTGGTCAGCGCATCCGCGATGAGGAGCGTCGACCATGCTTTGATCTTTGCTGTGCATTGCGCGATTCCCTTATTCAATTCTCATTCAGGCGATCTGCTTATCCGACTCCGGTCCCCCGGACTGGTCGAATAAAGCCTCCACGGCAATCTCGACCACGCAGCGAGGCTCAGGCAATCCTGCGTGTGCTTGATGGATTTGGCGCAGCAAAGTTAATTGGTGAGAGCCACAAGATCGTTCTTCCCATCGCGGAGGATCGGATAAGGCTGAATCCCCATGGCCTCGGCGCATCCGATGCCAAAATGCACATACACATCGGGAGCATCCACAAGTGGCATCCAGTAACCGATGATGTGATTTCCATTCTGCACGGTGTCGATACAAACTGTACGGTGTTCGCGGAGAGCCAGATTTGCCTTGCAGGCTTTGCAGGCGGATGTGACCGCTTCCGGATTGAGAGAAAAACACTTCACGCCGGCAGAACAGCCGGCGGTACGCGCCAGCGTGTTGACGGCAAGGATGGTCCGATCCTTGCGGATGAGCATCACAGGCTCGGGAAACGGTCCCCACATCTGCTCAAAAGCATTCAGCATTTGCTGATTATCCATAAGAAGACTCCCTAATCCAGCAAGATCCGTTGGCCGATCAGGTCATCGAATCTCGCTTAATATGACGCTAATCTCCATGAGGATATCGCGTCTTGTACGACAGGGTATAAGTTGTGTACGATCGGATACAAATGTTCTGGAGTTGCCGCCTTACAACTGCCGAGTCCACCGACTGGCAGACTCATGAAGTTTTTGAGCTTATGTTTTGTCACTCGGGCGCCGGCCGGGTACTGGTCGATAAGCATGAGATCGATCTCCATCCCTATCGCATGATTCTGATCGTTCCCGGCGCCCGTCACCGGCTGATTTTCGACAACGGCCAATCGTCCGACCTGAAGGTTGTCTGTGTCACGGCGCAGGACGCGGTGGAATACCTTTCACCGGTTCAGGTCGCCTTGCTGGAGAGCCTGCAGAACCAGGGTTGCAGCAGCACCGACCACTCTGCCGAGGTTCCCCTGCTGGCTGAATTAATCAAGTTGATCCCGGAGGGCTCTGTCGTCGGAAATCGTCGCGAGTTGCTACTGGTGTGGAGCGTGATCAGCCTGCTTCTCGCCTCTCATGTAGAGGACGGGTACCCGACGATCGACGAATCGCAAAGACAACACCGGAATAGGATTCAGGATGTCTGCGCATGGCTCGATGGACATCTGGATCGGGAGTGCGATCTGGATGAAATCGCTTCGAAGTTCGGATTGTCGCGAAGCCTGCTGACACGGGCATTTCGCCGGCATACCAGCACGAGCATCGTGCATTACGTCAATGCGCGCCGCCTGGAGAAAGCCGCCGTTCTGCTTACATCGCCAAAGGACAGAACCATTACGCAAGCAGCACTGGAGAGCGGTTTCTCAAATCTCAGCAATTTCCATCGCCGCTTCAAAGCAGCCTACGGCTTCACACCGGCTGAGTTCCGCCGGAATTTCACCAACTGATGGTGCGCTGCCAACTGCTCTTTTTTTCACCGGATGCTGAAGAGCCGGAAACCAAAGCCAAATTTTGTCCTCAGCGAGAGCATAATCGCCAAAGCGCGTATCCAGCTTTGCGATCCTGGAAACGTGCTAAGGCCCGTGGCTGTTGTCGCCAGTTTAGGTGAAGCCAGATGTTTGCAGAGAATGGCCGGTTTTCTGCGGCGGAAGCTGCATTTTCATCGGAAGACCACAGACCGCCCGATATGCGATCGGTCAATGCCATGGCCTCCCAATTGTTTGAAAACTGCCGCGTTTCCCGTCTGCCGTTACATCTGGCCCTTCGCGAGTAACACAGCCTTCGCGCCGGGCCGCGTTTCGTACGCCATTGCCTCGCGAATCTGGTCGAGCCGGAAAGTCTTTCCGGCCTTCGTTCGAAACAGCGGATCGGCGATTTGCGTCTGGAGATATTCGAACGCTTCGCGCAACTTCGCCGTATCGCGTACGGGTGCACTGTTGAAGTTGCTGAAAGCCTTCATCGTGAGGTTCTTCACCATAAACGCCACGGACGGCACCGAGACAGGAGTTGCTCCCGCCAGGAAGCCGTAGAACCAGATGGTGGAGTTTCGAGGCAGGCGTGGTGCGATGCGTGTGATGAGGCCGTCAAACACTGCCGTGGTCTTCAGCTCCTCTGCAAGCTGCTCGAACTTTGTGTGGAAGTCATCGTCGCTTGTGAGCAGCACGTGTTCGAGATGCAACGCTCGAAGCTGCTCGCGTGCGTGCTGAGAGTGAACCAGGAAGAGGACGGGACCCGCTTCTGCCGAGCCAACGCTGCGATGGCAAGCCCCGTCGCGGAAGCGCCGACCGTCACGATGACGCCCGTATGATCTTTCGCAGCCATCGTCTCAAGGAACGCATGGGCAGTGACGATGTTGACCAGAGAGCCGGAGTAGTCGATCACGGAGAGCTCCTCTGGAAGAATCACGCAGCTCGTAAAGGGCACCACAGCACGTTCCGCCCAGAGCCCGACTGTCTGGGTGCTGGGCGTCAGCGAGCGATAAACGGCTACCTTGCGCCCAACATAGCCGGCCGGAACGCCGGGAGCTGGAAGCGTGGGGGCTGATTTCGCGGCGCGAGTATCCCGTGATTCCGCCCAAGACGGAATACAGCCTCACGAAACTGGGGAATACGCTCCGTCCTCTCATTGCGGCAATGGCGGATTGGGGACTCGGGCATCGGTCTGCAATCAGCAGTGCTCCGGGCTTGGGAACAACGGTTTCGGATGAGCCCTCATAAGTGTCGGCTTTTCAGAAGCAATTCCGGCTCTTAAATGAGTGCTTTGGAGATTTGGCATCAATCGAGAATCGTAGCTGGTGACAAAGCGCGTTTATGGGGATCTTGGGCCGGAAAGAATCCTACACGCACGTGCGGTGCGCTCTAGAAGCGGGTGCAAAAGCCACCTGAGTGCCCACCGTCCATCGTTTGAGTGGATACAGAAACCTGGGGCGTATTTTGTGTCTGCGGTTCCAGATTGATGAACCGGGGCATGATATCGCCGCCATTTGGAAATGCCAAGAACTCATCTCCGCGTTGGGCATAGATTTCGTCATGGTGAGCCGGCATGGGCAAGAGCACCTCGGAATCAGGATCATGGTCCAAGATGATGCGGACATTAACCGTCGGACCTTGCGGTCGCATGAGCAACACTGAATCGCCGCCCCCGGAGCTGCCGCCGTACAGCAAAGCACCCGCAATTCCGGCTTTGTTGAGAGCCTCAAGCTCCTCTGGGGTGAATGGCTCATTTGGCTGTTCCCCGACGATAAGGCCGGGCAAACGGTCCAAGGTAATTCCACTACCTCCGGGAACACGCTTGTAACAGGTAACCGAGATAGCTTCGACATCGAAGCCCTGAGAACGTGCAAGCGCATGGAAATGTGTGGAATCTTCCGTCGTATAGTGCGTGCCATGATGATTCGCTTGCATGCGTGTAATTAGCTGAGCTAGAACTTCGCTTGCTTCTCCAGAACCGTGAGCGCTAGCCATCTCCAGCCACTTGGAGGCTTCTTCATAGGAGACTTCGATATCGAGCGGGTTCGTCCGGAAGACCACATGTGGAGGTTCATTTCCAGTCTTGCCGCAATGGGGCACATCCTGGTTTGGTTCAAAGGTGCACTGTTCAGGAATGTATTGCTCGGCCAATAGGATCTCTGCTGCGAGGTCGCCTTCCTGAGCGGCCTTGAAGACGGCGGTCTTATATGCGGTCCTATCGCCAGTCCGCGCGAACGTCATCAGTGCCTCGTTCATGGCATGATCGCTTTCCAGCAAACGCGTCATGGATGATGACGGCGGCTCGTACCCTCCAGATGAGGGCATCCCATTCTGCTGCGGGGTTCTTTGCACCGCCACCGGTTGTTGGGAAACAGCAAAGTGAGCCACGGCAAAAGCAACCAGCAAAAGAGCGGGCTTCGGGAAGGCCATGCTTTCCAGCTTACGACGGCACAAGGCCTTCCGTAGGTCCTTATTAAGTGCTCTTGTGTAAATCTCACTTGTCGGTATCAGGCGTGGCTGTTGAAAACTTGTTTCCTGGAAAAACAGTCCCAAATTACGTGATGGAAAATATCTACCCAGCCCGAGAAGATCGCTTGTAAGGCATCCTAGCGTCATGAATTTTCTGCGGATTTTTCGTAGATGGCTTTTTCAACAGCCACAGGCGGAGTCACTTATTGAGCCCCGCAGACCGGCCGATCACTTCCGCAAAGGGCGCTTTCCGGGACTGGTCGTGGTCTGCTTCGGTCGGTTTTGGGTCTGTGGTCTCCCATTCCCACCCATTTCAGTGGAAGAACACGCTTCCATGGCACCTAGGCCGCCGCCGCCAAAGTCAGAATCCTCCGCTTCAATAATCTTCCGCCATTCCGGCATGACCGTGGCCTTCAAAACCACGTTTGAGGTATTCACCAGGGTTAGCCCCGACAACTCGCTTGAACGCCTTACTGAACGCAGCGTCGGACTCGTAACCGACCGACCGAGCAACGTCTATGAGCTTCTTGTCACGCTGTTGTAGTAACTGCATCGCCTTCTGC
>JAATFM010000101.1 GCA_015655195.1 Terriglobales bacterium | reverse complement strand
GGCTCGATGCTGGAAGCCCATCACAAGATCGTCGGCATAACGAACGATGATGACATCGTCCGTTGCCACTTTCCTGCGCCAGGCATCCGCCCATAGGTCGGAACGCGTATATAGACTCGCCTTGAAGGCTACGCCCGGAACGCTGCGCGGTGAACCCGGCTGTGAAGATCAACGAGGCGACCTTCCAGTCCAGATTCATACTCCTGCCACCGGACACCATCGACTTCCGGCGAAGCCTGACGCTTGAGAGCGTAGAAGCTATCGCGCAGCAGAGCGGTGTCAACATGGTGGAGCAAGGAAGTAAACCGTTCCTACTTCTTTTCCCTTGCTGCTTTACGCACACCGTCCAGCCCCTGGGACATGCGGTTCCCGCTCTGTATCGGGAGCATACGTGGCTGACCGATGTTCTCCTTCATCTGCGCCCTTCCCTCCCCAACCTCCGCGACCTTTCCTGCAGGGGACTTGCACCCCCTACAACATGCCGGTTTATCCCGGCGCACAGTGCATAATCGCCAAGGCACTCACCGAGGAGCGGCGACGTGAGGTCGCCTTGAAGAAACCGTGCAGCCTGATTCAGTGCCTCTCCTCAAGCAAATGTGCCACCCTTTCGGCGCTTGCTCGTGCCTAGGCCGTGTTCGACGCAAAGCCCAGCACCAACACCACCGCACCGGACGCCGTCATCGCCCACCAGATTGCGTGCGTCGCCGTGGTGAAATCCATGCCATGCACACGGCTGGCAGCCACCACCGTTCCCGATACCGCCACACCCAGAGCTGCGCCCACCTGCCGGCTGGTCGATGCAATCGCCGCTGCGACTCCTGCTTGTGACAGCGGCATCCCGGCCACCGCGCTGTTCGTGATTGCGGGATTCACCATGCCCAGCCCCACACCGAACAGTGCATAAGCCGTCGCCAGCCAGGCCGCGGATGTTTGTTGGTTCAGTCCGGTAAGTATCAAAGTGGCGGCTAGAAGTCCCACTCCGGCAACCAGCAGGGAGGGCCGCGGGCCATGCGCTGCAACCAGACGTCCCGACCATGGTGCGCATACGATCATCGCTATCGCCAGTGGCAGCGTGAATAGCCCTGTATGAAAAGCGGAAAATCCACGCACCTGCTGCAGGTACAGTGTGTTGAGAAAAAGAAAACCGGCAAAGCAGGAGAAGACGCTAACCGCCAGAACCGTTGCGCTTGAAAATGGCACGCTATGGAAGAACCTCAGATCCAGCAGCGGATGGTTCCGCCGCTGCTCATACAGCACAAACGCCACGAGTGTCGCTGCCGCGGTAACAAATAGACCCAGGATCAAGCCCGATCCCCAACCGGCATGCGGCCCGTCAATGACACCCCACGTCAGCGTTGCCAGCCCAATCAGTACCAGGGCCTGTCCCACTGGATCGAAGGCCCGCGCCCGCGCCGCTTTCGACTCCGGCACAAACCGCGCCGCCAGGAGCGCCGCTATAATTCCGATCGGCACGTTGATCCAGAAAATCGATCGCCATCCAATCGTCTCCGTCAGCGCCCCTCCGATCAGTGGCCCGATCCCCAGCGAAAGGCCCGCCACCGCGCCCCAGATACCCACTGCCCGCGCCCGCGCTTTCGGATTAGGAAAGGCATTCGCAATAATCGACAGCGCCACGGGGTTCAGCATCGACGCCCCAAGCCCTTGCAGAGCGCGGAAGCCGATCAATTGTTCAATTGTTCCCGACTGGCTGCATAGCAGCGAGCCGAATGTGAACACACCCAGCCCGATTTGGAAGACCCTCCGGCGCCCGAAACGATCCGACATTGACCCCGCCAACATCAGGAAGCTCGCCACTACGAGCGTATAGGCATCGAGAATCCACTGCAGCCCCGCCAGATGAGCATGCAGGTCCTTCTGGATCGCCGGCAGCGCGACGTTAACAATCGTCACGTCCATGCCTACGATCAACAGACTCGCGCAGCAGATCGCCAGGATCAGGTTCGGATGTGTGGTGCGCTTTGCAGGGACAACAGAAGCAGCGCTCCCGGCGCCTGCAGCAGAAAAAGATCGGTTATCAGTTCTCGACAAAGCGTCTCCACTCATAAGAGATGCAGTCCGCGCTGCGAAGATGAAAAAAACTCCGTTCTGTTTCAACATCTTTAAAATTCGGTCCGTTATATCGTCCCTCCCTGAGCCAATACGGAATATGAACTCGTCGGCACTGGATGAATGAGTTCCCAATCCGCTATTGCCGCCATGACAGGGCCCCTGTTCCGTGAGGCTATATTCCGTCCTGGGCGGAATCACGGGATACTCGCAGCGCGAAATCAATCCCACTCTTCCAGTTTCCGGAGTTCTTTGGTGGGATTTCGGTCGCTGACGGGCAGACATGCCCTGCGCAGCACCGAAAACCGCTATGGTTCATTCCGTACGAGAGCCCAGACAATCCCGGCTTTCCATTTACCGCCAGAAATGCGTGAGGTGAGGGCAACAGGGCACGGGCTTGAAAGACTTCATAAAAAAACACTAATAAAAATATCTGTACGAGTGAAAAGCTAGTATAGGCGTCGTGATGGTTCCTGGAGATTCGCCGCAGCCCATCGGTGATGTGACGTTTCCAAAGGAGGAATCGAAGTGACCGCATTCACGGGATTACCCTACGCCAGGTCTTAAGGGAGGCCCATCGACAAACGTTGGAAGCGCAGCGCTACTTAATAACCGATCTCCGAAACGCCCCTCTTCCAGCATCATTTCTCTAGACCGCGCTTGATGTAGGGTGGAGTGCAACTCATGTACGCGCAACTCTCTGGCTCAAATATCTTCGCTGCGAACGGATAAATTACCACCATCGCATTTATGAGCCATCTCTCGCTGCAGCGCTCAGCGCGAGCCCCTGGGCAACCGATGTGAACTCATTGCCACCCCGAATCCGGTCCTGGCCGAAGCGGCTGCTGAAAATCCTTCGCACCGCCGGGACAAAAGAACTGCCGCCCGTGAGGAAAACCCGATCCACCTCGCGCGGCTCGACCCCGGTACTTTTTAGTAACGCGTCCACGCTGTGCTCGATTGCGGCCAAGTCGTCAGCAATCCAGCTCTCGAATTGGGTGCGCGTTATCGGAATGTTCAGCTCCACCATCGACGCGCCTGATGCGCCATCGCGAAAAGTGAACTCCGCACATTCGCTCTGCGACAGTTCGAACTTGACCTTCTGCACGGCCTGATGCAACTGGTATCCGAGGTCGCCCTCAATGACGGCGATGAGCGCCTCTATTTTCTCCGGCTCGAGTGCGCGTATCCGCGCGCTCTTCAGAATCTCGCGGACGTTGTTGGTGCGCAGAAATGAAAGATAGTGCCAATGCTCCAAGTGTGCGTAGATCCACGCCGGCACGGCAGGGAGAATTTTGTTAAGCGAGCGTGCCTCGGAGTTCGAGCCAAGAGCCGGTGATACCAGTTTGCGGACGATCCGCGCATCGAACGTGTCGCCAGCTAATCCCACGCCGCTGCTACCTAACAGGTCCTCCGGCCGCCGGCCGCGCCGGCGCACTTCCGGACCGACGCGCAGCAGTGAAAAATCGCTGGTGCCGCCGCCGAAATCGCCAATCAGGATCAACTCCTCACGGTTGAGTGTGGCCTCATAGGTGAAGGCTGCGGCTACCGGCTCCAGTTCGAATTCCACCTGTTCAAATCCGGCCACCATGAAGGCCTCGCGCAGCCGCGAGACGGCCAACTCATCTTCCTCTTCGGACTCGGCTCCAACAAAGCGTACTGGCCGTCCCACAGTAACCTTCCTCACCGGCTGCATGAATTGAACTTCGGCCTGTTTGCGGAGATCGCCGACGATTCGGGCCAACAGCTCTTCCAGCCGGTGCCGGCGACCGAAGACTTCCGTACCGCTGAGCAGGCGATTGGACAAGTGCGACTTAAGCGACTGGATCAGGCGCCCTTTCTCATCGGCGTCGAGGTAGCGCTCGATAGCTCCCGGACCAGAGTAGCCATGCACCCGACGCTGGCCGTTTGTGGCCTTCGACTGCTCGAAGTAGAGCACCGATCGGCCTGCGGGAATATCCTCGCCACGAAAGGAAAAGCGGGCAAGCTGCGGTTCACAGCCGCGCTGCAGCATCGCCACCGCGCTGTTCGTCGTTCCGAAATCGATACCGAAAGTTACTTGCCGCTGCCCACTTGAACCCATTTCTACATTATTTCGCAACAGACCTCCTGCATGGCAAAGACGCGGATTGCCAGACCGCCAATGGACCTATCGAACAGTATGGCGTAACCGAGACCTTATTCACCTTCTGGATGTAGGACCACCTGCTCCCGGAGTTTGGCAAGAAGCTGGTATGCGACATAGAGCTGCGTGACGTGGCGAAGTATCAGAAGAAGCGCGTAGACGGCGGAGCCTCACCGAAGACAGCCAATCTGGAAATCGGCACGTTGCGGGCGATCCTGAAACGCTCCGGCCAGTGGGCGCGGTTGCAGCCGGAAGTGGAGATGCTACCCACGCAGGATGATGTGGGGCGGGCCATCACCCCGAAAGAGGAATCGGCGCTGCTTCAGGCTTGCGGTAAGTCCCGGTCCCGTTCTCTCGTTCCATTCGTCACGCTGGCGATTGAGACAGGGGGCGCGGTACGGCACGATTCGCACGTTGCAATGGGGGAACGTGGATTTTGAAAGGCGAGACGGAAGAGACGGAACCCGAAGAGGAGAGCGCGCCTATTGCTTGCCGGTTCCACGATCTTCGGCACACTGCCGTTTCCCGGATGCTGAATGCCGGAACCCCGATTGCCAAGGTTGCCAAGATGGTAGGCTGGAGTGCGCCCACGATGGTACTCATGGCAAAACGATAGGCATTGCCGATCCTGCCCGCTTGCTCCGTACTCCGTTTTGTGTTCCTCTTCCTGCTCCGAATGCTCCCCGCCCATAGGGCACATACAGTTCGTCGAAGAGGCGTCTCCGATGGGCTGTCAGCTCTTTGTGCGCCGGCCCCTTCCCCTCTGTGATCGCGGTATTGGAGCCAGGGAGCTGGGAAAGCCGCATCAGATCTTTGGTGTCCTCGGCAAACGCGCAAGCCAGCTTCCAGATGCTTTGTTCCCGCTTTAGTTCCATCTCCATCAAGAGAGACCGCTCCGGAGGGCGGGAGGCCGCCATCTGGCGTACCTCATGGGTGAGTTCGATCAGCAGCCGTATTGGGGAGTACCTCTGACCGCGGAACTCGTAAAGAAAACTTCTGGCCTTGGTGCGGACTATCCGCACGGCCCACCGCTCATCACCGCAGTTCGCCGCAATTCGGCCGCCGTCGCAGTTGAGGAAGATCGGGAGCTCCGCCGCTCGAAGCCGAAACTCGATCCGATTCCCGTAGATGCAGTAGAGCGGCGTGTTGAGGTCACTCTTCTGGCATTGATTCTTGACGGCCTTGCAGAGCTGCTACCATGCAAGGGCAGCGTGGCCAACAGAAAGCGGCTTTTCTTTCTTCCCGTTTGTGGAGGTGTGAAGAGCTGGCGTCGGCGAACTGATCGGGAGTACCAGCGGGGTAACGCTCGGCTGCATCCCCGGCTCAGGGGACGCGGGAAACGAATGAACTGCAATGCGCCTTCGGTCCCTGGCGATTGCCGAACTCACTTCGGGATCGGTGGATGGTTGAGGGAAGCTATGCGCTGAAGCAGCTCTCTTGCGAGAACCGTTTGCCGATTGCTGTGATTTCGAGGATCTTGCGAGCGACGGCGCGGCCTTGCGCGCGGGAGCGGCGCTGGACAACTGCGGGACTGGATAGTTGGCGCTCATGCCCGTCCGGCAGTTCCTTGGAGCCTCGCACTATTGGGGGCCGGCAAAACCGGAAGGCTCAGGGCTTTGACATCCAATGGGCTTGGACGATTCGTGGAGGTGGAGCCAACAGCGCGCGCCGACCGCACCGGCCGAGATGCCTTGCCTGTCTTGGGATTGCTGTGTCGATTCGCTTGTTGGTTCTCCTCGCGCAATTCGTGTAAGAGCTGGACGGAGAGGCGGGATGCCGCAGCAGCTCTGCGCCAGCTTTGTGCTTCGGGTTGAGGGTGGAGAGCTTCTTCGGTTTCCATAGTTGCCCAAAAGAATGCGCCGCGCGGAGAGCCACTGATACACGGCGCCCGGAGGAAATCTCTGCCAAAGGGCGGGCATCGGGAGAACAGGCCTTGATCCGATGCCCGCTGCGAAGGCAGTCGTGTTCACACGGCAGGATCATCCGTGTGTTTCCCCGGAGGTGAGGGAAAGTCATTGCAAATTCCTGGTGCGGTTGCGGAACGATTCCGCAGAATCGAAATGCAACGACGGGAACTGGACTACAACGCGACTTCAAGCCCCGTAAGAGACATGACGGTGCCGAGTGAGGCTCCCCGTGGTTGCGGAGAGCTTCACTCCAGGTACCGTTGCACTGGCTGATTTTCCGGTTATTTGATCGTAATTACGAGGGAAATGGTATGCGCCGGTCCGCCGTTGGCATCGGTGGCGACAACCTGAATTGTGCTTGTTCCAGAGGCGGCAAGACCATTGCCGGTTGAAGACGAGCTGGATTTGCCTCCGCAGGCCGTCATGCTTATTGCCATGCCGAACAGGATCGCTACCATTGTGATCACCCACATACTCCCGTATCGGGCCAGCCGCTTGCGCTGCCATGCGAGGATCACCCCAAAGAGAAGCGATGTCCAACCGGCTATTGCCGCGCCGTAAATGGTGTTGCCAGTCCGAGGCAGCGAACCGACTAACGATGCGTTGCTGGTTGAAATGGTCAGTGTTCCCATGATTGGATTAGAGGCGCTACTGACTGCCGG
>JAATFM010000268.1 GCA_015655195.1 Terriglobales bacterium | reverse complement strand
TAAGTGGTTGGAAAAATAGGAGTTCATGGGAGGTGCCAGGTGTTTACTTCAGGTGCTATAATCCGTCGGTCGCAACAAACGAATGTCGATTGCAGCACAAGACGAGACCCCGGGGGCCTGTGCAGGCCGTGCTATCAGAAGCGAAGCGCAGATTGACGCAATCAGGCGCCATGTAGATGAGCTGTCGCAGGGCGCGGCCTTCAAGGGAAGTCATCGCAGTCAGCAGTTTCTGCGCTACATTATCGAAAAGACGCTGGCGGGTTCGGTCGAGGGCGTGAAAGAGCGCACGATCGGCGTCGAGCTGTTTCAGAAGTCGCCGACTTACGATACGGGGCAGGACGCGATCGTGAGGGTTACGGCCAGCGATGTACGGCGAAGGCTATTACAACACTACGGGCGTTATGGGGATGCTTCCGCGTTTCAGATTCATCTGCCTCCCGGCTCTTATCTGCCGGAAATCGAGGTCTATTCCGAACTGGCGGTGCCGGAGAAGGAGTCCGCGAGCGGCGAGGAGGCGGGCAAGGCAGCATCGGGTGATGAAAATCGGCTGGTTGCCGAGAGCGAAGTTGCGTCTTTCCAGTCTTATATCCATATAATATGGGCGCGCTGGTGGCTCTGGGGTGCGGTTGCGGGTGCTCTGCTGATGGCGTTGGCGGTGTTCGTGGGGTATCGTCTGATTGCCGCGAAGCCTACGGCGGCGTTGCCGCCCTGGAGCGTGATTTTGCGGTCTGGTCATGGCACGCAGGTGATTACCAGCGATCCGAATGTGGAGGAGCTGCAGGAGCTGACCGGGCGTAATATCTCCGTTTCGGACTATGCCAACCATCGGTATATTCCGGATGAGGATACGCTGTCGGCGCAGCAGAAGCAATTCTATTCCTATTATCAACATGCAGATAATGCCGCGGCGGTGGATATGCCGCTGGTTGTCAGTATTGCGCGGCTGGTGCCGCCGGATTTTCCGATTCGTATCCGTTCTGCGCGCAGCCTGCATATTGCCGATCTGCAGAGTGACGACAATCTTATTTTGATCGGGAGCCCGCGCTCGAATCCGTGGGTGGGGATTTTTGAGGATCAGTTGGACTTCCGGCTGGTGTTTCATCCGGAGCTGAACCAGGAGATTATCGAGAATCTTCATCCGAAGTCAGGCGAGCAGGTGCGCTATCTGCCGACTGCCCGTGGGTTTGCTACCGGAGAGTCCTTTGCGCTTGTCGCGTTGGTCCATAATCAGGACCATTCGGGGCGGGTGCTGCTGCTGGCCGGCGCAAGCGGCGAAGGAACAGAGGCGGCGGGACGGATGGTGACCGATCGCGAGCACCTGTTACGGCTTCTGAGCGACTGCGGTGTTCCGACTGCCGGGCCTATTCCGGATTTTGAGCTGCTGCTGCAACTCCGCACGCTGGCGGGCTCGCCCGGTACGGTGGATATGATCGCGTGTCATGTCTTTGCCGACCGCAAATTCAGATAGGCTGTCGATTATCTACCGGACAATTTTCCCCTCTTCTCTTAACCTATGTTGCGGACGGAACCGCCGATGGGCGGGATGGTTCCGTGCGGCTGCGGAACTGTGCCTGCTTCAGGGTGTTTGCGTGCAGGCCGGATTCACAAATCAGGGTTACAAATGGAGATTCGCAAATGCTCCCGCACCGGAGGCTGCCGGGCCTGTTCCGTGGACGGGTAGCGACGGTTAGGAGGGGGTAAATCTGCTTCTGCTCAATTTTTCAATAAGATACGTCTCTGTTAAGCTCCGTGCGTAACCTTGCCAGAACTGCTTTTATGGGGCGTAGCGTGGGGACAGATTTAAGCACCACTGCGGAATGGGCTCTCGGCTGTTTACAGAAAACTGCGGGTTCCCTCGGCATCGTGGAATGGAGGACAGTAATGCAAGGATCCAGAAAAAGAAGGAGCTTCTCAGAACTCCTGTTAATGGTGGCTATCGCTGTGCTGGTTCCGGCGTGGCTTGCGGGAATGCCACTATGGGCCCAGGCGACCGGGCAGGCGACGATCGTGGGAACGGTCACCGACCAGACCGGAGCGGTGATTGTGGGAGCTCAGCTGACGGTGACGAATGCGGAGACCAATGTCTCGCATAATTCCGTGACGAACTCGACGGGCTACTTTGAAGTGAATAGCATCAACCCGGGAACCTACAATATTCTGGTTACGGCTCCGGGCTTTGAGCGCCTGTTTCGCCGGGGGATCACGCTCGATGTCGATGCCCGCCTCAGCGTGCCTTTGCAGTTGCAGCCGGGAAAGGACGTGGAAACCGTAACGGTGACGGCAGATGCCACACTGTTGAATACGGAAAGCGGCTCCAGCGGGCAAGTGCTAACGACGAAACAACTGGAGGAGCTTCCTGTCTCCGGTTCAAGCGTGACCAATCTGGTGATGATTGCTCCCGGTGTGCAGGGGCAGTTAGGACAGGCTGCGGGTGGCGGCGATGGCGGTTTGAGCTGGACTGGGCTCACCCAGGATTTTGGTTCCTTTGGGCATGTCGGCATCAATGAATTCACACTCGATGGCGTGCCGAATGAAACCTTTGCGCGTCAGGCAGGCATCAACCAGTCGCCGGATCAAGTGGGCGAGATGAAGATCGAGGTGAATGGATATGACGCCTCGGTCGGGCACACGATGGGCGTAGCTGTAACCTCGACGACCAAGACGGGGACGAATGATCTTCACGGCGCGGTTCGTGAGGCTTATACGGCGCAGCGCTGGGAAGCGTTGAATCACTTTTCGGGATTGAACTATGACTACCAGAGGCAGCAGGCCGGATGCACCAACGGCACCGCCTCCAGTGCTGTTTGCAACCAGATTGAAAATACCTACGGGCAGCCTGCGGATCATGCCAATAACGGGGAGGCCTCGCTGGGCGGGCCAATTTACATTCCCAAGGTGATCGACGGACACAATAAGCTCTTCTTTTTTGTGTCCATTGAGGACAATGTGTATGCGAATACCAGTTCGCAGACGGATACCGTTGCTACGATGCAGGAGAGAAAAGGAGACTTCAGCGATTTGCAGTCGTCGGGTACTTACCCGCTGGTCACGCCTGGACTTGATCCTGCGCTCGCCAATGCCTGCCCCACTGGAACGCTCTATTATGGGCAATACCAGATTTATGATCCATTCTCGGTGACCTTTGATTCGAACAATATTCCTCGTCGCAAGCCATTCTGCGGCAACGTAGTTTCTCCAGACAGAATGACCAATAATGCGATGGTGCAGTTGTATAACAGCCTGGTGCCGGCGCCGACGCAGAACAGTCCGCTGGGAAGTAACTACACGTTCACGCAGGTTACGCCGCAGACCTTCCGCAGCTACACAACGAGAGAGGATTATAAGTTCACCTCCAAGGACAGTCTCTTTGTTCGCTATACGAGGCAGAACTACACCAAGTCGCAGAACGATTACACAGTTGGCGGGGTCGGCATGCAGGAGGGGCCGCGCTGGATCGATGTTGCGGCGATTGGCTGGGATCATATCTTTAACGAGCGCACCGTACTGGATCTTTCCTACGGCGGAACAAACTTTAAATCACGATGCTGCTACTACCCAGGATTCGATAAATACAAGCCTAGCGATCTTGGTCTTCCAAGCTATACCGATGAGTACGCGCAATCGGCGAACGGCGCTCTTCTTGAGATGCCGGTGCTCATGATTGCAAATTACGAGAACAGCAATTCGGGTGAGGCAGCTTCGACGCTGGGAGCTACGGATAACGTGGCCCAGACATCGCGTGCCTTTGCGTTGCGCGGTGATCTGACACGCGTAGCGGGGCATCATACGATCCGAGCCGGCGGGGAATGGCGGCAGCAGAATAACTCCCAGGGCGTAAGTGGAAATGTTTCCGGGACGTATTACTTTGACAACTCCTACACGCAGGAAAACAATAACCAGGATCCTACGTTTCAGCAATCGAACAGCGGATTGAGCTTTGCCTCGTTCCTGATGGGCGTTGACAGTTCGGCAAGCGTTGGGAGAACCGCCTCGATCTCGCTTCAGACCCCGTATTACGCGCTCTATGCCGGTGATACGTGGCGCATTACGCCCCGGTTGACGCTGATTCCGGGCATCCGCTATGAGTGGGAGGGGGGCGTGGTGGAAAAACACAACCAGATGATTACCGGGTGGGACTGGAATGCGGATCTTTCCTCGATCTCCGGTCCGGCGAATACGGCTTATTCGGCGGTGCTGGCTGGCGCCACTGCGGCGCAGAAGGCGGTGCTTCCGTCTTCGCTGACGATTCAAGGCGGCCCGGTTTATGCGGGCGTGAACGGCGCTCCAAGAACGGAGTGGAAGAACAGCTACCGTGTCCTGCCGCGTATTGCGGTTTCTTATCAGTTGACTCCGCGCATTGTTCTGCGAGGTGGATATGGACTCTTCTTCGACACGTTGAATGCGCTCAGCCCATCGATCGACCAGGACGGATTCAGTACCGGCACAAGCGTACCTACGTCCGCTCCCGGTGTGTGGGGATCAAATTTTACTCCGGGGAACTCTCCGCTGAACGATCCGTTTCCAGCGACTGCAAATGGGACGCGATTCAATACGCCGATCGGAAGTGCAGCAGGAGCGCTGTACTATGTCGGCGGCGGACCGAACGTCTATGACCATAACCTGGTGCCGGCGCGGGAAAATCGTGGATCGGTTGGGGTTCAGTTTCAGCTCGGGGCATCGTCGATGCTGGAGATCACCTATAACATTGCCTATTCCAGCCACTTCTCTCTCGGGAAGAACTACACCTATACCCCGGCATCCTTTTACGCGGGCGGACAGCAGCCAAATACCGCTCCCAACAATCTGTTAGGTCAAACGGTCCAGAATCCTTTTGCGCTATCGAACTTCTCCGGTGTTGCAAGCAGTAATCCGGCGGCGTATGGATTGATGTCTTTGAACCAGTTTTTCACGCAGCAGCAGACTTCTGTCGGCAGCCTGATTCGGCCTTATCAGCAGATGAGTGGGTTGCAGATTAACGAGGCGCTGGGGCAGACGCACTTCCAGGAGATTCTCATTAACTTCACGCGGCGCTACAGCCACGGCCTTACGGTGATGGGCACGCTGCAAATCAACGACCAGCACGATCGGAATTACTGGCAGAACGGCTTCGATGCGTTGCCGAGTTGGCAGCCTTCCAACAGCAGTGCGCCGACGCGGTTTACCGCGGAGGCTGTCTGGGCGTTGCCGTTCGGAAAAGGCAATCCCTGGTTAAATCATGGATGGGAGTCCGCGGTCTTCGGCGGGTACCAGATCAGCGGTACTTATGAGGCTCAGCCGGGGCAATTGATCGGCTTTGGCAATCTCTTCTATGTCGGCGATGTCAAGGCAGGGGACATCAAGATCAAGCATCCTATCTACGTCAATAACCAGGGCAGCGGCGGCTCGAACTATGTTCAGTGGCTGAACCCGGGAACGGCGGTCGCCACGGCGGTTACCAATCCTGTGACGAATGCGACGACGTGCACGTATAGCGGAACGGGCTTTGTGACGAACTCGGCCTGCCAGCCGACGGGGTACAACCTCCGCGTCTTTCCGACGTACATCAACGGAGTCCGCCAGATGGGGATGAACGGAGCGAATATCACCGCGTCCCGCAACTTCCATATCTGGGAGCGGATGAACCTGGAAACAAGCATGATGGCATACAACGTGTTTAACCACCAGGTTCTTGGCGGAGTCAACACGAATCCCGCCGATCCGAACTTTGGCAGGGTGTTTGGAGATGGGTGGCCGAACTCGAACGGTCGCTGGCTTTCTATCCAGGGGCACCTGCGTTTTTAAGAGGACTGGCAGATGTAGCAGACAGTTTGCGGCAGGATGGCAGAGATGCCATCCTGCCGCAAATGCGTTTTGGGAGCTAATGGGGCAGCAGGTGGCAGGCGGCTACGCTGATGTTGTTGGGAGAGCCGGCCATGATATCGAGCTGCAATAGAAGCTCGAAGTGCGAGGGAGGCTTGGATCGTGAGGCTCCGCACCTTTGAAGCGCAGAAGACAGGCGGGGTAGATCGGTGGCGAAATCTCCGACGGCCTCTGTGCCTTCCGCGCCCGCTCCCGCCAGCAGTAGAACCTGGCTGTTCTGGTCGAGGTTCTGAACAAAGGCAAGGATTGCGAACGACCTGCCGGTTCCTCCGCCGAGAGCGGTGGGAATATATTGCGGGAGTTCGCCTGTGCGCGGACGCGCGTTATGAATGATCTCTTTCTTCAAGGTGTTGTCGAAGGCAAAGCGGAAATCAAGCTGATCGTTAAAGAGCGCGGACCATGGATTGGAGCGCGGGCTTCCGAGCAGGATGAAGTTGTCGTCTGTTTTCAGGTCTGTGAGCTCGATGTCCCGGGCGGCATGTACTGCGATATGCGCCGAGGCCCTTTGCGCCAGCATGGCGATTTGAGCGGTAATGCCGGGGTCAATGTTGGATGCGGTATCACCTACGATGAGAAGCTGGCAGGCCTTGGTCTCATCTGGAGCCAGGGAGGGCAGGTTTGTGAGGTAGTTATGGGCGGCGTAATCGGAGACGGAAATCTCGTGGTTGCAGTGATCCTGAATGGTGGCGATGTTTGGGTCGCTGGTGATGATTTGCGTGATGTGCGATGAGGTGAAAAATGCAGACCAGGGCGGAGTTGATCGCGGCGAGTTACGCGTGTGGAGGAGATGCGACCAGAATATGCCGCCCGCGGCTGCGAGATTCAGCGCGGTGAGAAGAATGCCGACTGCAAGCCACACCTGATGGGCCGGCAGGGCCCTGCCAGATGCCGCGGAAATGATTTCGGGGTGATCCTGCGGGGCGTTGGCGTTCTCGGATGGCGCGGCATTACTCTCTGCGTTCAGCGGCGTGGTGGGATCGCGCACATCGTGGTGCTCGATTTTATGTTCAGCGGCGTGGCGGGTAATTTCGGGGATATAGGTGCCCTGCGGAAGCGTGATGCGGAAGCCGGTGTCCGATTTGTAGGTGCCGTAGTGCTGCAGAAGGCGTCGTCTCACATCGCTGGCTGTGACGCGGACGATGGCATCGTCGCCGGTGTCATAGGTTGTCGATCGCTCGAAAAGCTCAACGCCGATGATGCGCTCTTTCAGCGTATCGAAGTGACCGGCAAGGGCCTGCTCCACGATGTATTTGAGGAACTGGCCGCTGCGATGGCTGCCCTTGAATGCAGCGCCTTCGAGGATCTCGTGCAAATGCCGATGGAGAGAGGCGAGATCTTCCTGCGTCTCGATTACCCCGGCAAATCGAGAAGGGCGTGCATCGGCTGGATTCGAAGGTGGCATTGGCGGATGAAATGTCGATTGCAAGATCAATTGCAGGATCGATGCGATTCTAGCACCCGGATGATTGAGGTGTCGCAAAGGGATCGGGGCGGATGAGTCAGAGAGCGCATTGCGGTACAGGAGAGGGATATGGCGGAAGGTATGTACCGTTAGGGCCGGGGGATACGCGGCAAAGGCCTGTTTTACAAGAGGTTGTGGGAGAGGTTACGAGTGTGGCTAACGTTGCGGGTTGCTTTCGGCCTCAGGTACTTTTGAAAGCAGTCTACAGGCTTACGAGGGGGAATCCAATTGACGGGCATCCGGAACTGGAAGGACAGCCGAGGGGATAAAGTGTTTTGCGGAGCCATAGATGCTTCGCAGAAGGATCGGAAATCGCAAACAGGCTCGCACCGTCTGGAGGCTCGCGCCGGGTTTGCCGGCGTCGCTGTCCGGAGGGTTGCCTGGCCTGTGGCGTGTCTTCTGGCGGGCGCCGTTTTTTGCATGGCTCATGCGCAGCAGGGAAAGTCCCGGGATGAGCATCCGGTTTATCAGCAGGCCGGGGCGCCGGTCGAGCGGCGCATCGATGATCTGCTGAAGCGGATGACGCTGGAGGAAAAGGCCAGGCAACTCGATCTGTATGCGGCGGCCGGAGTCCTGGAAGACAAGCATACGGGCAAGGATCACGTGGCGCCGGATGCGGCGTTTCTACCGGCCAAGGCGCAGGAGATGTGGGGCGATCTGGGCGCTGGCGGAACTCACGATCTTTATCCGACATCGGCGCAGTCGAATGCGATCCAGAGCTGGGTCATCGCGCACAATCGCCTGGGGATTCCCGTGTTGTTTGTGGAAGAGGGATTGCACGGCTTCGATATGGGGACGGTCTTTCCGACTCCGCTGAATCTCTCTGCGACGTGGAATCCGGGCATTGCGCAGCGGACGGCTGCGGCGATTGCCTCCGAGGCCCGCGCGACCGGCGTCGGCATGATTCTGGCTCCGGTTCTGGACCTTGCGCGGGAACCGCGATGGGGGCGCGTGGAAGAGGATTTCGGCGAAGACCCGTATCTGACGGGACAGATGGGGCTGGCGTATGTGCGCGGCGCGCAGGGAGACAGCCTGAGCACGGACCACACGCTGGTGGCGGAGCCGAAGCATTTTGCCGGGCATGGTTCACCGGAGGGCGGAACAAATATGTCGCCCCTGCACATGGGAGAGCGCGAGCTGCGCATGACCATGTTGCGCGGATTTGAGCCGGCGTTGCGGGACGGTCATGCAATGGGCGTGATGGCTGCCTATCACGAGATCGATGGAATTCCGGTTACGGCAGATCCTTTTTTGCTAAAGCAGGTTCTGCGCGGAGAGTGGAATTTTCAGGGGTTTGTGCTGTCTGATCTGGGCGCGATCAAGCGGCTGTATGAGGTGCATCATGTGGCCGGGTCGCCGAAGGATGCTTCCTGCATGGCGATTCGATCCGGCGTGGATATGCAGTTCTATGACTTCGATCACGCGGTCTTTCAGAAGGCGCTGGTGGATTGTGTGCATGAGGGCAGTCTGGCGGAGGCCGATCTCGACCGCGCCGTTCGATCTGTTCTACGCGTGAAGTTTGAGCTTGGATTGTTCGATCATCCGCTGGTTGATCCTACGCTGCATGACAGGGTAAATCGCTCGCCGGAACATCTGGCGCTTTCGCTGGAGTCGGCGCGCCAGTCGATGACTCTGCTGCGGAATGAGAGGAATCTTCTTCCGCTCTCGCACTCGATCAAGCGCATTGCCGTGATTGGACCGAATGGCAATGTGGCGCGCTATGGGGATTACGAGAAGGAAGAGAATGGCGTGCATCTCAGCATTCTCGATGGGATTCGCAAGCTGGTTCCGCAGGCGGAGGTCACGTTTGACGATGGGAAGGATCTTGCCGCCGCGGTGTCGAAGGCGAAGGATGCGGATGTAGTGGTGATGGCGCTGGGCGAATGGCAGGGAATCTCCGGCGAGGGATTTGATCGATCGAAGCTCGATCTGCCGGGCAATCAAGAGGAGCTTCTGGAGGTTGTGGCCGCGGTTGGAAAGCCTGTAGTCCTGGTGCTGGAAAACGGAAGGCCGCTGACGATCGGCTGGGCGAAGGATCATATTCCGGCAATTCTTGAGGCATGGTATCCGGGAGAGTTTGGCGGGCAGGCGATTGCGGAAACGCTTTTTGGCGATAACAATCCGGCGGGAAGATTGACGATTACATTTCCTCGCAATACGGGGCAGTTGCCGGATTACTACAGCACTGATCCATCGCGTATGCGCAAGTATGTCGATGATGACGGCAAGCCGCTGTTTCCTTTCGGATTCGGCCTGAGTTATACCTCGTTCCGCTATGACCAGCTTGCGGTGCAGGCGCCCGCGCAGGGAAGCAAGGCGGATGTGGTCGTTACGGTTCGCGTGACGAACACGGGAAGCAAGGAAGGCGACGAGGTGGCGCAGCTTTATCTGCGGGAGGACGTGAGCAGTGTTGAAACGCCTGACCGCGCGCTGAAAGGCTTTTCGCGGATTCATCTGAAGCCGGAGGAATCGACGACTGTGACCTTCCGCGTGCCGCAGGATCAGCTTGCGGTGTGGAATCAGGAGGGGAAATGGTCGGTTGAACCCGGCAGTTATTTGGTCTGGGCGGGTGGTTCTTCTGAGGCTTCTCTGACCGCTAAATTTCTTCTTCCCCGTTAAGAAGAAAGCGCTTTTACGGAGGCGAATTCTGTGAGTGAAATTCGGGCACATGGCGTGCAGAGGGCAAGATAAAGATGAAGATTGCAGTTCGATTTGCGTGGCTGTTGGTTTTGGGATGCAGCGCTTTTGCCGCTACCGGACAGCACCCGAAGGAAGCCGTCGATTACGTGTCGCCGAACATCGGGGGCATCGGACAACTACTCACCGCAACCGTTCCTTATGTGCAGCGCCCGCATGGCATGGCGAGAATTGCTCCTGTGGTAACTCCGGGAATTGCGGACCGATACCTCGCGGACAAGATTTATGGATTTCCGGCAGGGCCTGCGCTCTTGATGGCCTCGGCTGGAGAAGTCAGCTCCAGTCAGGCAGCGTATGCCTCTGCTTACGACCATGATTTTGAGACGGCCACTCCGTACTATTACGAGGCGGATCTGCAAACGTGGAAGATTCGTGCGGAGTACACAGCCGCGAATCAGTCGGCGTATTACAGGTTTACTTTTCCTGCCGGAGCACATGCTCATCTTGCTTTAAGTCTGCGGGACCATGCGGAATTCGCCGTGACGGGAGGCAATGCTGTCGCTGGCAGTGCGCGCGCCGATGGCGTGGTTGTGCATCTGGAGCAGTCGGGGCCGGAAACGCGGGAATACTTTTATGTGGAGTTTTCTCGTTCGCCAGCGAACTGGAGCACCTGGCAGAACGGGGAGATGAGCCACGCGCAGAAGCAGGCCGGAGATCGCATTGGATTGGTCAGCGATTTCGCCTCCTCGGCTGGCGAAACGGTTGAAGTCAGGGTCGGCATCTCGTACATCAGCGCGGAGCAGGCGCAACGCAACATGAAGCGGGAGTTGCAAGGAAAGACATTCGAGCAGGCGAAGTCGGAGGCGCGTTCGGCGTGGAACAGCGCGCTGGGCGCGGTGCTGGTGGATGGAGGAAGCGAGCGGCAGCGCACGATCTTCTATACGGCTCTTTATCGCTCGCTGGGGCGGATGACGGACATCACCGAAGACGGCAAATACTTTAGCGGTTATGACCACGCGGTGCATGATGCGGAGGGGCATGACTTCTATGTGGATGATGGCTTGTGGGATACGTATCGTTCGCTGCATCCGCTGCAGATGCTTCTGAATGCGCGGGCGCAGCAGGACATGATTCGGTCCTACATTCGCATGTATCAGCAGAGTGGATGGATGCCGTCGTTTCCTTCCGCTGCCGGTGAGCAGCCGGTTATGATCGGACATCATGCGGCCTCGCTGATTCTGGATGCGTATGCAAAGGGGTATCGCGATTTCGATGTGCAGGAGGCTTATGCCGCCCTGCGAAAGAATGCGACCGAGGCAACGATGCTTCCCTGGAGGCGCGGGCCTCTGAGTGATCTTGATCGGACATATTTTGAAAAGGGTTTCTTTCCGGCGCTGAGTTATGGAGAGACTGAGAGCGAGTCGCAGGTGACTCCCGAGCGCCGGCAGTCTGTTTCGGTGACGCTTGAGAACAGCTATGATGACTGGTGCGTTGCTCAGTTGGCAAAGGCGCTTGGAAAGAAGTCGGATGAGGAATACTTCAGCAGATTGGCCCGTAATTACGAGAATCTGTTCAATCCGGCGATTGGATTTATGGCGCCGAAAAGCGCCGATGGGCAGTGGGTAAGTCATTTTGATCCCAAGCTGGGCGGCGGCAATGGCGGACGGGATTATTTTACGGAGGTGGATTCCTGGCTTTACACCTTCAATGTTCAGCATGATGTTGCCGGGCTGATTCATCTGACCGGAGGCCGCGATGCCTTCAATGCAAAGCTCGACCGGTTGTTTGTGGAGCAGTACGGAACGTCGAAGTTTCATTTTCTCGATCAGTTTCCGGATGCGACGGGACTGGTCGGTTTGTACGCGCAGGGAAATGAGCCGAGCTTTCATATTCCCTACCTGTATGACTTTTCCGGACAGCCGTGGAAGACGCAGCAGCGTGTGCGTCAGTTGATGGATGTGTGGTACGGGGATGGGCCGTTGGGGATTCCCGGAGACGATGATGGCGGCGCCACTTCCTCCTGGTATGTGCTGAGCGCGATGGGATTTTATCCGGTGTGTCCGGGCAGTCCGGTGTACGAAATCGGAAGCCCGATCTTTGCGAAGTCCGCGATCCGGATGGGCAATGGCAAGGAGTTTACCGTTGTTGCGAACCATGTTTCCGCGCGCAATAAATATGTTCAATCGGCCATGCTCAATGGAAAGCCGTTGAACCGTGCGTGGTTCCGCCACGCGGACATTGCCGACGGTGGAACGTTGATTCTGGAAATGTCCGATCATCCGAATCCGCTGTGGGGCAGCGCGCCTCAGGATGCTCCGCCGTCGATGAGTGCGGAGAATTCTGCGGAAGGAAAGTGATGCGGATTCTGCGTCGCCTGACTATGTTTCTTTGCACGATTAAGAAGTTGTCGAGGAGTTGATTGGATGCTGTCGAAGGCCCGTGTTCTTTGCGCGATTGCCGTGCTCATGATCGTCGGAGTGTGCTCCGGAAAATCTGCGTTTGCTTTGAAAGGCGATGCCGCCACCGTGGAACGGAGCACGGACGGATTGGTAGTACGAAATTCCCAACAGAGTTTGCGCATCTCGGTTTGCGGGCCGGGGATTCTGCACATCGTAGCGAGCCCGGTGAGCGTGCATGAGGAGTCGTCGGAGAATCCGTGGATCGTGGGAAAGTGCGACGCTGCTCCGTTCAGCGTGGAGCAGTCGGAGCGAGAGGTAAGGATCAAAACGTCCTTAGTTCAGGCTGTGATCTCGCTCCGGAACTCCACGTTGTCGTTTGTCGCGGAAGATGGCGCGCAGCTATTGCAGGAGAGCGGGGAGCCTCAGCGCAGTTTTGTACCGGTGACGGTGAACGGGGAACAACTGTATCGCGCGACGGATTCCTTCTCTCCCGATGAGACCGAAGGAATGTATGGGCTGGGACAGCATCAGAGCGGCGCCTTTAATTACAGGGGCGAGGTGGTGAAGCTGGCGCAGCAGAATACGGATGTTGCGGTTCCGCTGCTGATCTCGACCAAGGGCTATGGAGTCCTTTGGAATACGGCCTCTCCTTCCGAATTCGACAATCGTTTTCCGCGGAATATGTCGTTTACCGCGAGCGCCGTGAATGCCGTTGACTACTACTTTCTTTATGGCCCGGAGGCGGACCAGATTATCCATGAATACCGCGATCTGACGGGGCATAGTCCCATGCTGGGCAAGTGGGCGTATGGATTTGTTCAGTCCAAGGATCGCTATACCTCCGCGGGGCAACTGCTGAAAATTGGCGAGCAATATCGGAGCGGGAATGTTCCGTTGGATCTGATCGTGCAAGACTGGTTCTGGTGGAAGCATCAGGGAGATCCCGAGTACAGCGACGATTATCTGAAAGAATATCCGGATGTTCCCGGGGCGCTGCAGAAGTTGCACGAAGAGAATTTTCATGCGGTGATTTCCGTATGGCCGCGCCTGGATGAGAAGTCGGCGACGTATAGTGCTCTCAAGAGTGAAAATGGCTTGATTCCCGGAGTCAATATCTACGATCCGACGAATCCTCATGCGCGGGATATTTATTGGAATCTGCTTCCGAAAAAGCTGCTTGCGCAGGGCTGGGACGGGTTCTGGCTGGATGCCTCAGAGCCGGAAGCCGACCTGAGCAGCAAGCAGCTTTTTATGGGCAATGGCGCGCGCTATGCGAATGTCTTTCCGCTGCTGCATACGGGCAACATCTATAGCCACTGGCGCGCGGAAGAGACGCAGAAGCGTGTCTTTATCCTGACTCGGTCGGCGTTCCTGGGGCAGCAGCGCAATGCGGCGGTCACGTGGTCCGGGGACATTTATGGGACCTATACGGATTTCAGTCGTCAGGTTCCTGCCGGGCTTAATTTTGCGATCTCGGGGAATCCATACTGGACGACGGATATTGGCGGTTATACCTCGCCGTATGACGAGAAGAGCACAAAATATCACGAGCTTTATACGCGGTGGTATGAGTATGGCGCGTTTTGCTCCATCTTCCGCACGCATGGGCACAGGGATAACAACGAGGTATTTGCCTATGAGCCGGTCACGCCTATCTTGGTGGAATATGACAAATTGCGTTACCGGATGCTGCCCTATATTTACTCTCTCGCGTGGCGTGTGACCAATGAGGATTACACGATCCAGCGGCCTCTTGTGATGGATTGGCGCACGGTTGAGAAGGTGCGGGATATAGGCGATGAGTTCATGTTCGGGACGTCTGTTCTGGTGAGTCCCATTACCGTGGAGGGGGCTACGTCGCGTTCCGTGTATCTTCCGCCGGGTGCAGGATGGTTCGATTTCTGGACGGGGAAAAAGCTTGGTGGAGATCAACGCATTCAGGCGGAGGCTCCGCTGAATCGAATCCCGATTTATATTCGCGCCGGCTCGATTTTGCCGCTTGGGCCGGAGGTGCAATATGCCAGTCAGCGCGAGAATGATCCGATTACGGTGAGAATCTATCGCGGCGCCGATGCCAGCTTTAGTTGGTATGACGACAGCGGCGATAGCTATGCCTATGAAAAAGGCGAGAGGTCGATCACTCCGCTGCACTGGGATGAGGCGAGCGGCGTGCTGCATATCGGCGCTCGTGAGGGAAGCTTTCCGGGCATGAAAAAGGATGTGACCTTCCGCGTCGTGTGGGTCGGCGATGGGCATGGCGTTGGCGAGGCTGTTGAAAAGAGTGTGGACAGCACCGTTCCCTATAACGGCGGAGCCGTTACGGTGAAGGCGCCTGCGGCAGAGAGCACGCGGTAACTCGAAGACGTTTTGTCTTTGCAGAAACGGATGGGGAAGATCACATGGATCAACAGGGTTTTCATTCGCGTCGTCAGTTGCTTGCGCTTGGATCGGCAACGGGACTGGTGGGTTTGATGGGCGCTTCCTCCGCGGCGTTGGGTGCGGAGCCTAAGGCGCATTCCGTCAGCCCAGAGGCAAATGTCCGAAGTTATGGCGCGGTTGGAGATGCGGTGAGCGACGACACGGCCGCGTTTCAGCGTGCTTTGGATGCGGTTCATCGGATGGGTGGCGGAACGGTTTATGCGCCGACGGGGAAGTATCTCTTTCGCGGGACTCTGAAGATTCCGGAGGGCGTGACATTGCGGGGATCGTTTGCCTGTGTGCCCTCGCATGTCGGCATACGCGGGAACGGAGGCGTGAAGCCCGGTGAAGACGGCACGGCATTGTTTGTGACCGCTGGGCGCGGGCAAGAAGATGGTGAGCCGTTTCTTACGTTGAACACGAACAGTTCCGTTGCCGGTCTGACGATCTATTATCCGGAGCAGATTACGGATGGAATTCCCCTTGCTTATCCGTGGACGATTGTTATGCGGGGGAAGAATCCAGCGGTGTTCGATGTGGAACTGCTGAATCCGTATCAGGGGATTGATGCCAGCCGCAATGAGCGGCACAATGTGCGGAATATTACCGGGCAACCGCTGCGGCGCGGCATCTGGGTGGATGCGATTTATGACATCGGGCGCATTGAGAATGTGCATTTCAATCCCTGGTGGAGTTCTCGTGGGCGCGCCTATCAGTGGCAGACTGAGAATGGTGAGGCTTTTATCTTTGGGCGCGCGGACTGGGAGTATGTGCTGAATACCTTCTGCTATGGCTACCATGTCGGCTATAAATTTGTGGAGACCGGCACGGGCGCATGTAACGGAAACTTTCTGGGCATTGGCGCGGACGATTGCAATCGCGCTGTGCTGGTGGAGCAAAGCGCGCCGTATGGGCTGCTGATTGCGAATGCGGAGTTTACGTCGTTTCATGGCGAAGACCCCACGATGGTGGAGGTGCTTGGAGGGAACAAGGGTGTTGTGCGCTTTAGCAACAGCGCCTTCTGGGGGCCATGTAATCAGATTGCGAAGATTGGCGGGGTGGGGACTGTCGGCTTCAGCGATTGCACATTCGTTGAGTGGGGAAAAGAGAAAGGGCGTGCGGCAATTCAGGCATCTTCCGGAAGTCTGCTTATTCGAGGATGCGAGTTCCGCGAAAACAAACCGCACATTGTGCTGGGAGAAAATGTGATGCGTGCGGTTGTTGAGGGAAATCTCTTTACCGGGCCAATGCAGATACAGAATGCTTCGACCAAAGATGTGCAGGTAGGACTCAATGCGGCGGGATGAGGCGATGCGGATGAAGAACAGAGCCACAGTTTTTGTAGTCTTCTTTTTCTCTTTGTGCGGAGCGGTTGCGTATGCGCAGGCCGCATCCGCCGATGCGACGACGGCCTGGAGAGATGGGCAATTTCATGTGAATGTCGAGGGCGTTATCAGCCGCTCAAACATCGTTTTGGGAAGAGCGAACACGCAGGCAAAGGAGGCCATGCCGCTGGGCAATGGCCGGCTTGGTGTAGCGGTCTGGTCGGCGGATGGGATGACGGCGCAGTTGAATCGCGCGGATACGTTGCCGGATCGTCTTTCTCCGGGGCAGATTACGATTCCCGGACTTGCGGCTTTGACGGGTGCGCGTGATTATTCGGGGCTGCTTGATCTCTACAATGGAGAGTTTCACGAGCAGGGCGGAGGCATGACCGCAGAGGCTTATGTGGAGCCGAATACGGACATGCTTGTGATCGGGGTTCGCGGGGCGAAGCCGGATGAGATGCAGACGGCAGTGCTGAAGCTATGGCCTCCGCGTGAGCCGAAGGCTGCGGTGGATGGGGAGATAGGAATTTTGTCGGAGGCATGGGTCGATGACCAGCGTCCTGAGTCCTCCGGCCGTCCCTTCGGATCGCTTTCCGCTGTTACCGTAGAGGGGCGCGATGTTTCAGTAAAGACTATGGATGCGCGGACGATCCAGGTATCTTTCCGTCCGTATCAGGATGGACATTTCCAGGTTCTTGTTGCCGCTCCTCATTACGACGGGAGTGGAGATGTAGCGAAGATGGTGCGGCTGGCGTTTGTCCGGAGCAAGCCGGCAGTGCACAGAATATGGTGGAATAACTTTTGGAGTCGCGCGTCCACGATCAAGGTAGACTCCGCGGACGGCGCCGGGCAGTACATGGAGAATCTTCGCAATATCTATTTGTTCTCCGCCGCGGCGGAACGCGGAGAGGAGTATCCGGGCTCGCAGGCCGGTGTTGCGGACATGCTCTCTTCGGCACGCGATATGCACCGTTGGGACTCCTCTGCCTTCTGGCATTGGAATCTGCGGATGCAGGTGGCCGCGAATATGGGCGCGGGGCTGGCGGAGTTGAATGCGCCGTATTTCAATCTCTACCGCGAAAATCTTGCGAGCATCGAAAGCTGGACGAAGCAGCATATGAAAGGGCGCGAGGGCGCTTGTGTTCCGGAGACGATGCGCTTTAATGGCCGCGGCATCGAGTATGAATCGAGCTGGAAGCCGATCAGTATTGGCTACGATTGCGATGCGGATTTTCATCCCTACTTTAATGCGCGCACGCTCTCGACCGGAGCCGAGGTTTCGTTGTGGATATGGCAGCACTATCTGATGACGAATGACCGCGATTTTCTGCGTGCGAACTATCCTGTGATGGCGGCCTCGGCCCGTTTCCTGCTGGCTTATCAGGAGGCGGGAAAGGATGGTCTGCTGCACATGGGTCCATCCAACGCGCATGAGACGCAGTGGGATGTTACGGACCCAACGACAGATATTGCGTCGGCTATGGCGCTTTTTCCGGTGACGATAGAGGCTGCGAAATTGCTTCAAGAAGATGCGGAGTTGGTTGGCGCTATGCAGAGTGCCGTGGCGAAGATTCCGCCGCTTCCGCGCACACAGCCGACTGGGGTAAAGACGTTGCTTGCTCCGGAGGACGATGCGCGTGGCGAGGATGTGATTGCGGAATCGTATCTGCCGGGCGCGGAGAATCATAATGCCGAGAATATCGGGCTGGAGCCGGTGTGGCCTTACGATCTGATTGGAGATGAATCGCCAATGTTTGCGCTTGCCAAGCGGACGTATGAGCATCGTCTGTTTCACTCCGTGGCGGATTGGAGCTTTGACCCGATTCAGGCCGCGCGTCTCCACCTGGGCAGTGAGGTGGGGTCGACGCTGATAAACATTACCGAACATTCGCAGCATACGCCGAATGGATTTGCCAACTGGGATCAGGGGTACGGAGAGTTTTATGTCGAGGAGACAGGGATTGTGGCCGATGCGCTGCAAGAGGCGTTGGTGCAGGATTATGACGGCGTGATTCGGGTTGCACCGGCGATTCCGCCCGGATGGAATTTTGACGGCAGCGTTTTTGTGCGTGGAAAGACGAAGGTCGATGTGCAGGTCCGCGATGGTGTTGTCGATACGGTCGTGATTGAGGCCGGATCGAAAACGACGATTCGGGTTCGCAATCCCTGGCCGGGGACGGCTGTCGATATTTTCGCGGGCGCTTCGAAGAAGAAGGTTGCGAGCGATGCCGCCGGGCAGGAGATTCGATTCCAGGCCGTTGCGGGAACGAATTATTTGCTGCGGAGGCAGGATACGCCCGGAGCAGAGAAGAGCTTTGCGCCAGTCAGTGGAGTGGCCGCGCATGAAGCAAAGAAGCTGGGCCATGTTCAGATTGGGCTGTTCCATGACACATCGGATACAGAGAAGTGACGGGATGCGGCGGTTAAGGATCGCAGGGAGAATCTTTGCGCTGCTGCTTGCCTGTATGCCTGCGTGCGCGCAGAAAACGCAGTGGGTTGGGACGTGGGCAACTGCGCCGATGCGGGATGATTCCGGCAGGCATTTTACGGGAGAGACGCTGCGGCAGATTGTTCGCATCAGCGTTGGCGGCTCTGAGATGCGCTTTCGGATTTCGAATCTGTTTGGGGATCAGCCGCTGCGGGTGGAAGATGCTCATGTTGCGCTGCGGGGCAGCGGCGCTTCGGTTGTTGCCGGCTCGGACAAGCCGATGTCCTTTCATGGGCGAAGCTCTGTTGTGATTGCGCCTGGGGCTGAGGTGGAGAGTGATCCGGTTTCTTTCGCGGCTCCTGCCTTGAGTCAGCTTGCGATCAGCTTCTATCTGCCGGCGCAGGCGGGAGCGGCTACCTTTCATCCGGCCGCGCATGGGACGAACTACATTGCCAGCGGAGATGTGGGCGGAGCGGCTGATCTGCGCGAAGCGCGGGAATCGGGCAGCTACTACTTTCTCTCGAATGTGGATGTGCGTGGCCGGGATGTGTCTGGCGCGGTTGTGACGCTGGGGGCTTCCATTACCGAGGGTTATGCCGCGAGCGATAATACCAATCGCCGCTGGCCGGATATGCTGGCGGAACGGCTTGCTACGGCGGGGCTGAAAATCGGCGTGCTCAACGAGGGGATCAGCGGGAATCGGCTGCTGGTAGAAGGTGCGGGACAGAACGCCGAGGAGCGGTTCGAGCGGGATGTTCTCAGTCAGCCGGGTGTCCGCTGGGTCATCTTTTCGGATGATCCAATCAATGATCTCGGTTCTACCAGGCCGGCGCCGAATGCAGAGCTGCTGATTGCGGCAACGCGGAGGATCATTGCGAAGGCCCATGAAAAGCATATGCTGTTCTTCTGTTCGACTCTGACGCCTTATGAGGGGGCGAATTACTGGAGGCCGCAGGACGAACAGGTGCGCGAAGCGTTCAATGCCTTTGTCCGGAGCCGGGATAGCGGATGTGACGGGGTTGTCGATCAGGATCTTGCCACGCATGATCCTGAGCATCCGGGACGATTTCTTCCGGTTTATGACAGCGGAGATCATCTGCATCCGAATGATGCAGGGCATAAGGCGATTGCGGATGCGATTGATCTGGCTCTTTTTCACGCAACGGCGAAGAGCGGAACGGGGAGATGATAGGGCTTGTATATCTTTATCGCCGACCTCCAGGA
Organism: Terriglobales bacterium; assembly: GCA_015655195.1. Classification (GTDB taxonomy): domain Bacteria; phylum Acidobacteriota; class Terriglobia; order Terriglobales; family Acidobacteriaceae; genus Telmatobacter. Next base: position 40,426 of record JAATFM010000268.1, on the reverse strand, counting down.
TGCAGATACAGCGGAGTAAGCTGGCGCACAACTCTATCCATATCCGAGTCCGAAGTGACCTCGTTAGTGCTGTCTCTTTGAGTGCATCATTGAAGATTCATGGTTACGGTATCCGCTGCGAATGACTGAACATACGCAACGAACCGGGGCGTGACGTTCGAGCTGTGCAACATAATATCCGCCAGGGGCAAGACCACGTCGATAGTCCGGCTGAGAAGATGGCTTAGCGGCGGGCGGATTTTTCCGGGGGAAGAGGTAGGTTCAGGCTTGAGAGAATGGACTGGAACTCGGGGTTCTGGTGCAGGCTGCTGTAGGATGGCATGACGCCCAGCTCAAGAATCGACTGGTCATGGTGTTCGATGTCCGCGTGGATGGCTTGAAGCGCGGCCTGGGGCTGGTCAGCGTTGGCGTACCACTCGGAGGGGTCGAAGTCGTTGGGATGGCGGGCAACGCCTTTGCCGGACTGAATCGCTTCGAGGCGCACGCGGGCGTAAGCCGTGGGGCCTCCGGTCTGGAAGGCGATGAGGCCCCGGTCTTCGAGGGCCAGCCGGTCGGCATCACCCTCGATCTGGGCCATGGCGCGCCAGGCGGCAATGGCCTCCGGATAATAACCGATATACCACTGGGCGTTGGCGATGGCGTCACGGGCATGGGCGGATTCGGGCATCAGCTCCATGAGCTTGCGGACGGTGGCCTCGACGCGCGGAATGTCGTGCGCGAAGCTGGCGATATGGGCCTCGGTGACGTAGGCGGAGAGCCAGAAGGGATCGTCGGCATGGGCGATGTCGATCTCCTGAAGAGCCTCCTGAAAGCGGCCCTGATCGCAGAGCAGGAGCGCGAGCCACTGGTGATAGAGCGGCTGGTGTGGGTCTAGCTGGATGGCTTTGCGGCTCTCGCTTTCGCCGGCCTTGAGGTTCCAGTCGCGCAGGGAATAGACCAATCCGAGGACGGAATGGGCTTCGGCGGAGGAGGGATCGAGCTGAAGGGCCTTGTTCGCCGCGGCGTCGGCCTCGCGGAAGCTCTCCGGGTGGGGAATGAGGTTGTGTTCTCCGAGAAAGATATAGGTGCGGGCGCGATGGGCGTAGGCTTTGGCGAAGTTGGGATCGCGGGCAATGGCTTCACCGTATTCCTGCAGCGCCAGGCGGATGGAATCAGGGGTCTGCTGCGAAAGGTGATAGCCGGCGCGGAGATAGGCATCATAGGCGTCCGGGTCTGTGGTGCCACCCTGTGCCGTAATGTCGGGCAGGTGGGATTTTCCGGAGGCGGAGACGCTGAGCAGGTCGAATATCTTGTGCTGAATCTTGTCGCGGACGCTGGCCAGCTCTTCGCGCGTGACATCGTATTGGAAGCTGGTTAGATGGGTGAAGTCACGGCCCCGGACGACTTCAAATTCCAGATGGTAGTGGTTGCCCTGGGGGGTGAAGCGGCCAAAAATGATGGCATCGAGGCCGAGCTTGCTGGCCTTCTCCTCAAACGTATTTTTGTCGAGGCTCAGGTGTTCCAGGGAATAAGCGCCCCGGACGCTGACATGGGGGAGCTGCGAGAGGGTGTCCGTGAGGTCGAGGCGAAAGCTCTCGGCCAGCTCTTTGGCATCTTCGCCGGAGCTTTCAAAGGGGGCGACGCCGAGGGACATGTTTGGCTCAGGCTCGGGGTGACGGTGCAGGATGATCCACGATGCGGCGAGAGAGGCAATGGCAATAACTGCCGAGGCAGGAACAAGATAGATCCATTTTCGGCGCGCCTTAGCCGGACGCGCGGGCTGCGCCGGCGCCTCGGGAATGGGGGCCGCAACGGCCAGGATGACAGGTTCCGGGGGCGGAGCCGGCTGACGATTTCTGGCCTGGATGGCGAGCGGGGCCACGGAAGAGGGCTCGGCGGCATTGGGAGTAAGCTGCTCGACTTTGATAACCAGACGATAGCCGCGTTTGGGGATGCTTTCGACATACTGGGGTTTGGTTGGGTCGTCGCGGAAGATCTGGCGTAAGCGGCTGACGGCATTGGTGATAATTTTCTCGTGGTTGAGAAACTCCTGGTTTGGCCAGAGGACCTCGCGGATATTTTCGCGGGTGACGAGCTGCCCGGCATTGTGGATCAGGAGTGTCAGCAGGTCGGCAGTCTGCTTGTTGATGCGGACACGAAGTCCATTCTGCGTGAGCTCGCCATTCTCCGAATCAAAGACAAAAGAAGAGAAAGCATAGACAGGATTTCGGCGAGCTTTCATTCAATTTATTGTACAAATTCGCTCCCTGATAGCCGACGGGAGGAAAAATGTCCAGAATTTCCGGGGATGGCCGGCTCGCTGTCAATGTATATGTGATTGAAATTAAAGCGTATATCCTGATGCCTTTTTCAGGCAAAGATATTGCTCATTTCAGGCTTGCAGAAGTACAACCTAGATCACAAGTTTGATTAAGAAATGAATTTGCCGATCGGCGGCGATCCTGCCCCAATCGGGCTCCTCCCAGTCCATTGGACGCAAATAATACCTGCCCTGGAGTGACTATGCGACGTGCGCTACTCTTTCTTGCCATGTTTTTTGTGTCGGTCGTTTCCTTTGCTCAAACGGCCACGACGACCGTGCTCTACAGCTACACCGATCAGGATGGGGACGATCCTTATACGGGATTGATTCAGGGAAGTGACGGCAACTTCTACGGCACAGCCCCGGCGAGCGGTGCCAATGGCGTGGGAACGGTCTACAAAATTACCCCGTCGGGCACGATGACGACGCTCTACAACTTTACCTTGGGGGATGATGGCGGGCTGCCGCAGGCTCCTCTGGTAGAGGGCAATGACGGAAACTTTTATGGCACGACAGGGGCGGGCGGTGCGAATCAGTCCGGGACCGTCTTTAAGATTACGCCGGCGGGTGTGCTGACAACGCTGTACGCCTTCACGGGGAACAACGATGGCGCAAATCCCTATGCTGGCCTTACGCTGGGCTCGGACGGCAATTTTTATGGCATTGCGACCAACGGCGGGGCAAGCAGCGCGGGAACGGTCTTCAAGCTGACGCCGGATGGAACGTTTACGCTGCTCTATGGCTTTACGGGAATCAATGATGGCGCGAATCCCTATGCCGGTCTGGTGCAGGGGACCGATGGCAATTTTTATGGTGTGACGCCGTATGGCGGCCAGAATGAGGCGGGAACGATCTTCCAGATTACGCCGACGGGAACCTTTAACGCGATTTACAGCCTGAACGGCACGACAGATGGCAGCAGCAGTCAGGCCGGTTTGGTGGCCGGGAGCGACGGCAATTTTTATGGCACCACGGAGAATGGCGGAGCTAACGCGCTTGGCTCCATCTTTAAGGTGACGCCGGGCGGCGCTTTTACGACGATCTACAGCTTTACCGGAAACGATGACGGCAGCGGGCCGGTAAATACGCTGCTGCTGGGCAGCGACGGTAACTTCTACGGTGGCACGACGAGCGGAAATGGCACCTTGTTCGAGGTAACCCCGGCAGGTGTGCTGACGACGCTGACGACCTTTGCGGGTGGCACGGCTGGCAAGGATCCGCGTGCAACCCTGATCCAGGGCAGTGACGGAAATCTGTATGGCGTGCTGGCCTTTGGGGGAGCGCATACGGATGGCGCGGTCTTTGCGGCGGCTGTTTCGCCTGCGCTGGCCGCCCCGGTGCAGCTCTCGCTGACGAATTCGTCGATTGCGCTTGGCTCTTCGACGACGCTGAGCTGGAAAGTGCTGAATGCCTTCTCAGCCTCGATGCAGCAGTGCGCGGCATTTGTGCCGGGAACCACGCCGGGGGCCAGCATCTGGACAGGCGCGCAGACTGGAACGCTGAGCGGCGGCGCGTATGCTGGCTCGGCGACGATTACTCCGACGGCGGAGGGAACCTTTACCTATGTGCTGACCTGCGGCGGGCAGGAGACCGGCTCGGTAAGCCTGGTGGTTGGCGCGCCGGCTCCAGTGGCGATTACGACCAGCAGCCTGCCGGGCGGTGTGACGGGAACAGCCTATTCGACGACGCTTGCGGCAACGGGCGGTGTGCCTCCATATACCTGGAGCGTGGCCGCAGGTAATCTGCCGGACGGGTTGACGCTGGCCGCGAGTACGGGCGTGATTTCGGGTACTCCGACAGAGGTGGGTGTAACTGACCTGACGATCCAGGTGATTGATTCGCAGGCGACTCCGGTGGAGGCTACCGCCGATCTGAATCTGACCGTTACGACGGCGACACCGACGATCTCGGTGAATCCGACCGCGGTTTCGATTGCATCTCCGGGCGGAAGCGGCAGCGCAACGCTGAGCGTGAGCGGCTTCTCCAGCAACACGATCAGCTTCAGTTGCTCCGGGTTGCCGAGTGGCGCGGCCTGCACCTTTGGCGCTCTTTCTGGAACGGGCAGCGTGGGAACGGCCACGATGCAGGTTACAACAACCGCTCCCGCGACGGCCAGCGCCGCACGTACCAAAGGCGGGCTTCCGATAACTTATGCGTTGGCCATGCCGGGACTGCTTGCGCTTGGCGCGCTGTTCCGGGCTCGTCGTCGCAAGAATGGCCTGTGGGGCAATGCGCTGATGCTGGCCATGCTGTTCTTTGTTGGGCTGACGCTGAGTGCGTGTGGCGGCAGCAGCACGCCTGCGGGCAATGAGGGAACTCCCGCAGGCACCAGCACGGTGACGGTGACGGCGACGGCTGGCACGCAGTCGGCGACTGGCACGGTAACGCTGACGGTGCAGTAATCGCAGCCTGTTGTGCGGCGCGGCCCCTGCCAATTGGGGGCCGTGCCGCGAAACCTTATCTCCAGCTTATGTCTCTTCAGGACTCTCTCGTGCGCCGATACTTTTCTTTGTTTCTTCTGCTTGTGTGCCTGAGTCTTTGCGCCTCCCCGCTTCTCGCGCAGAGTGCGACGTATTCGCTTCTTTACAGCTTCAGCGGGACCGGCGATGGGGCCGATCCTTATAGCCCGCTGGCGCTGGGCAGCGATGGAAACTTTTATGGAACGGCGCCGAGCGGAGGCACGAATGGCTTCGGCTCCGTTTACAGGATTGCGCCGGATGGCACCTTCTCCATGGTGTACAGCTTTACGGGCGGAGCCGGCGGGCAAGGTGCGATCACAGGCTTGGTACAGGGCAGCGACGGCGCATTTTACGGCGTTGCCGGCGGCGGCGCGAACAACTACGGCATGATCTACAAGGTCACGACGACGGGAACCTTCACCACGCTGTACAGCTTTACCAATGGCAGCGATGGCGGAAGTCCTGACGGCGGTCTGGTGCAGGGCAGCGATGGAAATTTCTATGGGACGACGGCAGGCGGAGGCCAGGGCTACGGCACGATTTTCAAGGTGACGCCCGCCGGGGAGTTGACGACGCTCTATACCTTTACCGGCGGCGACGATGGTGGAAGTCCGTATGCCGGGATGGTGCAGGGCAGCGATGGAAGCTTCTATGGAACGACCAACAATACGGATGGAAACACGTTCTATGGCGATGGAACGGTCTTCAAGATTTCGCCCTCGGGTGAGTTTGCCAATCTGTATCTGTTTAAGGGCGGCATGGATGGCGGCAATCCCGATGGCGGGCTGGTCGAGGGGCCGGACGGAAACTTCTATGGCACAACGCGCAACTTCGCCTCCGGATACGATGCCGACGACAACGCCGGCTACGGAGCGATCTTCAAGATTACGCCGGATGGCGCGTTGACGCCTCTCTATGACTTTACCGGTGGAGCGGATGGCGGCAATCCCGAAGGAACCCTGGCGCTTGGCTCGGACGGAAATCTGTATGGTACGACGACCTTCAACGGTAACGGAACGGTCTATCAGATTACGCTCGCGGGCAAGCTGACGACGCTCTATACCTTCAGGCAGGGCGCGACGGGAAGCCAGCCGCTGGATGGACTCGTGCAGGGAACGGATGGGAATCTGTATGGCACGACGGAGGCGGGCGGCGAGAATCGCAAGGGCGCGATTTTCAAGCTGGCGCTTTCCCCTGCGCTGGCGGCTCCGGTGCAGCTTGCGCTGAGCGAGGACTCGGTTGCGCCGGGCGTTCCGGTAACGCTCTCGTGGAAGGTGCTGAATGCGAGCTCGACGACGCTGCAGCAGTGCTATGCCTCAGTGCAGAATGGCGCGATTGGCGCGGGTGCGTGGAGCGGATTGCAGGCGGGGACGCTGAGCGATGGCGTGTATGCGGGCAGCGCGACGATTACGCCGACGGCATCGGGCAGCTTTACCTACGGCCTGACCTGCGGAGGGTTTGAGTCGGGCTTCGCCACGCTGACAGTGCCGCCGTTGTCGATTGCGACGGCCAGTCTGCCGGATGCTACTGTTGGCGCGGCGTATTCGGCTGTGGTTTCCGCGCAGAACGGACTGGGACCGTATGTGTGGAGTGTCGCCTCCGGGAATCTGCCGGCGGGATTGACGCTCGATGCGGGAAGCGGGACGATCTCCGGCACGCCGACAGCGGCGGGCAGTTACAGCTTTACCGTGCAGGTGGCCGATGCCGAAAGTGTGCCGGCAACGGCCACGATAAGCCTATCCCTGCTGGTGAACTCGGCAACGCCGACAGTGACGGCGACACCGTCCACGATGAATATCGCGGCTCCGGGCGCTCCGGGAAGCGCGTCGCTTGCCGTCTCTGGTTTCTCCGGCACTGCCATCTCCTTTGCGTGTTCCGGATTGCCTGCTGGAGCGGCCTGTAGCTTTGGAACGTTCTCCGGTTCGCCTTCCTATGGCACGGTTGCTTTGCAGATTACGACAACCGGTGTTTTTCAGAGTGCATCCGCCGCGCGCAGGCAGGCTGGGCCAGGCGCGATGTATGCCTTTGCCCTGCCGGGATTGCTGGCGCTTGCGGGGATCTTCCGTGGACGGCGCAGATGCGCGCGGTGGTTTGCCGTGGTTGCATTGTTTGCGCTGCTGGGAATGAGCGCAGGGTTGAGCGCGTGCGGCGGTGGCAGCAAAGCGCCTGTGGTTACAGGCACGCCCGTGGGTACGAGCACCGTGACCGTAACCGCGACAACAGGAAGCCAGTCCGCAACGACAACGCTGTCTCTCAATGTGCAGTAGGAGCGGGCATATGCAGAAACGGATGCGAGAGCAAAAGGACCGGATGAAATCAGGAAGGATAGCAATGCTGATTGTTGGGGGAGTTGAAGCGTCTGCATGGCCGGTTTGTGAGCGGGGGCACATGCGCTCACTGCGAAGAAGCATGAGAGCGATTGTCTCGATAGCCGTAATGTGGGCTGCGTTCTTTGCGGTGCGGGCAGGGGCGCAGCAGGCATCGCAGGCGGTCGAGAGAGTCGCCGCCGTGGATGCGGGAACGAAGGCTGTTCTGCATGGGAGCCTGCTCCAGGCGTTGCGTGGCGCGCAGGATGCGGGGAAGCTCAGCGCAAATACGACAATTGAAAATATGACGCTTCACTTTTCTTTGAGTGAGGCGCAGAAAACAGACCTCGCCGAGTTGCTGAAGGACCAGCAGGATCGAAATTCCCCGCAGTATCGCCACTGGCTTACGCCGAAGGAATATGCGGCGCGTTTTGGCTTGGCGGATGGGGATGTGAATCGCGTTGTTGCATGGCTGCGTGGGCAGCATTTTGTGGTATCGGAGGCGACGCCGCTGCATGTGCGTTTCTCCGGCACGGTCTCTCAGGTGCAGACCGCCTTCAACACGGAGATACATCGCTACACGCTTGGAGAGAGCAGTTTCTTTGCGAATGCTACGGAGCTTTCTCTGCCTGCGGCGCTGGTGAATGTGGTATCGGGCGTGGGCAATCTGAACTCTCTACGGCCTCATACGATGCACAGGGAAAAGGCGTCTGTGAAGTATTCCCCAAACTATACGGATGGGAGCGGAGATCATTTTGTGGTGCCGGCGGATCTGCGCACTATTTATGACATTGCTCCTCTCTACAGCGCGGGTTATACAGGGGCTGGGCAGAGTGTCGTGATCGTCGGGCAGAGCGCAATCGACACGGCGGATATTGCCAACTTTCATGATTATTTTGGCGGCAATGCCAACCTGGTGTTGACTCTGGTGCCCAACAGCGGAAGCAGCGCGGTGCTGACGGCCGATGATGAATCCGAGTCGGATCTGGATATTGAATACTCGGGCGCGATTGCGCAGGATGCGGTCATCAACTTTGTGTACTCGGGAAACAATGCCAATTACAGCGTCTTTGATGCGATTGAATATGCGATCGATAATGATGTGGCGCCGGTAATCAGCAGCAGTTATGGCGCGTGCGAAAGTGCGCTGACAACCTCCAATCTGAGTGCTTTTACGACGCTGTTTGACCAGGCGAACGCGCAGGGACAGACGCTGATTGCGGCAGCAGGCGATGAGGGCGCAACAGGATGCGATTTTGGAGTGAACAGCGCGACGGAGGGCCTGTTGGTGCAGTTTCCGGCGGATGCGCCGAACTTCACGGGTATTGGCGGAACCGAGTTCAACGAGGGAGCGGGCAGCTATTGGAACAGCACGAATGGCGCGGACAATGGCTCGGCGATCTCCTATATTCCGGAGATGGTTTGGAATGACTCGGCTGTGACGACGGCGCAGGGAGCCGGTCTCGCGGCGGGCGGTGGAGGTGTGAGTCAGGTCTTCGCCAAGCCGTCATGGCAGGTGGCCGCGGGCGTTCCTGCCGATGGCGCGCGCGATATTCCTGATATATCGCTCGATGCTTCGAACATTCATGATCCATATTTTTTCTGCGGGCCTGCGAATAGCAATGGGGACAATTGCAGCGACGGGTATGTGGAAGAGGCTGGCGGCACATCCTTTGGCGCGCCGATCTTTGCCGGTATTCTTACGCTCATTAATCAATCCGTTGCGTCCGGCGGTCAGGGCAACATCAATCCTCTGCTTTATCCGTTGTCGACGAGCACCGGTATCTTCCATGACGTAACGATGGGGAATAACGATAGTCCGTGCACGGCGGGTTCGGTGGATTGCCCTGCGGGGACAACGCAGATTGGTTACAGCGCCGGGCCGGGGTATGACGTGACGACAGGGCTGGGCACGATCGATGCCTTTCACCTGGCGCAGGCATTTCCCGACTATGGCAGCGGAACATCGCTGGCGGCAAGCAGCACGGGCGTGTCGATTGCGCCGTCTGCTCCGAATGCGGCGCAGCAGATTACCTTTACTGCCAATGTGGCTTCATCTGCCGGTGGCGCGCCTTCGGGCACGGTGCAGTTTTCTATCGATAGCGTAGCCGTAGGCGGCGCGGTGGCGGTTTCCGGAGGGGTGGCGACGTATACGAGCCCCGTGCTGACTGCCGGGAATCATATAGCGAGTGCGATCTACTCTGGGGATAGCGCCACGGCGACATCTGCAGGATCGCTTACCTTTGTGGTGGCGCCGCTTCCGGCAACGACAACGGTACTTGCTATTTCTCCTGCCGCGCCGACGACGGCAAGTGCGATCACAGTAACAGCGAGTGTTTCGTCGGGCACAAGCGGAAGCATCAGTGGCACGGTGCAGTTCTCGGTGGATGGCGCGGCGACATGCGCCAGTGTGGCGGTGACAAACGGAGCCGCGAACTGCGCAGTTGCGGCGCTGACGGCGGGCAGGCATCAGATTGCCGCGAATTACTCCGGCAGCGGCGCGTTTTCTGCATCGTCGGGTACGCTTTCGTTTGTGGTGAATACCGCTGCGAGTGATACGACGACGGTCAACATCTCTCCGGCAGCGCCTACGACCTCGGATGCGGTGAGCCTGAGCGCTACGGTGCAGTCTGCCGCAGGTGTGCCGACAGGCACGGTGCAGTTTGCCATGGATGGCGCGGTCAGTGGCTCGCCGGTATCCCTGGTGGATGGCGCCGCGATGTTGAATGTCGGGACGCTTTCCGCCGGATCCCATGCGGTAACGGCAAACTACTCGGGAGATGCGGGGAATGCGGCGTCTTCCGGGTCGGCAACGTTTACCGTCAGCTCAGCCGCTTCGGCATTTACGTTGAGCGCAACCGATGTAACGTTGACGCAGGGGCAGAGCGGATCGTCAACGGTAACTATTACTTCAACCAGCACCTATGCTGGAACGGTCAATCTCTCCTTGTCGAGTCAGGGCATAAGTGGGGCGTGTTATTCGGTAAGCACAAACCCAGTGGTGGCGTTGAAATCTACGGCAACCGCAACCATTCGTATTGCCATAGGAACAGCGTGCACGGCCTCCTCGAATTACAAAAGGATTGCTTCATCGGGAGTGACGGTTGCATCTGCTGCAAACAGGATGAGGTCCATATCGTTTGCATTTGCAGGGATGGCGGGCATTCTGCTGCTGGGAGTGCGCAGGCGTAAAAAACTCTGGTTGATGATGGTGCTGTTCTTATTGGCAACAGCCGGAGCGGTAACGGGTTGCGGAGGCGGAAGCTCGCCTTCCACCGCAAAGGGGACTTATACCATCACGGTGGTCGGAGCCGACAGTACAGATGCAGGGAATACAGCTTCGACTACATTCGCGCTGAATATCCAGTAAGTTTGCGAGTGCGGCGTTGTAACGGGCTGTGGAGGCAGGATGCGATTCTCCTGCTCCCATGGCCTGACTTTCTGTGAGTTGGAAGGCTCTCGCAGTGCACCACATATTGCGTCCATCATGCTAGACCTCTTGAACAACCGCTTGGTTCTGTCCGATTTCGATCTCGGCGGTCTCTATCCTGTTTTGCAATCAAAGCCCTGCAAGGAAGCTGTCGAGCAGCTTGCGAAATACGGCCGCAGTGGGGCTCCAATCCCCCCTGCATCGCTCTAGGCGGTATCCATATATAGCTAGTCTGATCCAAGCGCAAGCGAGAGCGGTGCAGGATCGAAAGGCTTCGATGGTTCGGCAGTAGCGTGTGCCGAATCGGCGGAACTGCTTAAGCCGGTTGAAACAGCGTTCGATGAGGTTTCGCTGTTTGTACAAGGTACGGTCGTAGCTGCGCGGCTGCTTCCAGTGTCGTCGTGGTGGGATAACCGCGGTCGCACCCAGGACTTGGATAGTGGCTACGATTTCAGTTGAGTCGTAGCCCTTGTAGGCGATGACAGCTTCGGCCTATTGGTTCTGCAGCAAGCTAACTACCTGGGCGTATTCAGCAGCCCTGTCCCGCCGTGATGCGGAAGGCTATGGGCAGCCCGGCTTCGTCGGCCAGCAGGTGAATCTTGGTACTCAGTCTATCTCGGGAACGCCCCAGCGCCTTGTCTTCGGAGCCCCCTTTTTGTAGTCCGTGGCCGCCTGCTGATGGGCTCGTACGATGGTGGAGTCGAAGTCGATCATCAGATACTGATTTTTCTTGTCCGCCACCAGATCGGAAAAGATGCGCTCCCACACCCCGGGCCGCGCCCAGCGCATGAATCGAACCTTGAAAGAAGCCACCGAGCTGTTCAGCGACAGTCAGTGGCGTGACTATAGGTGGACCGGAAGCCCCACCTATCTCGGCAACTTACAACGGTGATAATGTTTACCCCTCCTCCGAATCGAGCCTTCAGGCGGTCACTATAGTGGACAGCACCGCAACGGCGATCTCGGCGGATCCAACCAGCATTTTGACTTCCGGGTCCACAATGGTTACTGCGACCGTAACGGACACAATATCTCCTCAATTTCTACCCACCGGCACAGTGCTTTTCACGGTGGGCCCATTGAGTGTGCGTACCTGCCAACTATCCGCCGGGTCGTGCACGGCAGTTCTTCCGGGCAGCTTTTTCGTAGCAGGAGCCAATACAGTTACGGCTACCTACGAGGGGAATACCGATGCCTACACAGGCTCAGAGGCTTCGGCCAGCGTGACAGCATCCAATCCGCTTTCAACGACGATTACCCTCGCCGCCTCTGCCAATTCCATTACGACAGGCACAAACGTCACTCTGACGGCCAATGTTGCTTCCACGAGCGGCTCTGGATTACCTACCGGCAATGTGACCTTCTATAGCAACGGTGCCACGATCGGCACTTCTCCCTTATCGAGCACTGGAGCCGCAACAGCCACCCTTACTACTTCGTTTAGCTCCACTGGTTCTACCAGTCTTACAGCCGCCTATAGGGGGGATGCGACCTATAGCGCATCCACTTCGAATACGGTACCGCTTACCATTACCGCACCTGTCCCTTCCTTCACCATCAGTTTGAATTCGACGGCGCAGAGCATCGGCGCGGGCTCCTCGGCGAATTCTACGATTACGGTCACCCCATCCGGAGGTTTCGCTGGGACGGTCAGCTTCTCCTGCTCCGCGACAATCCCGAGTGGTTCGTGCTCCGTTTCATCCTCGACGATGCCCGGCTCATCCTCTGCAACTGCGACACTCACAGTACAAACTGCGGGAACTCAGGCGGCAATCAGTACAACATCACGAATCTACCGTGCCGGCTTCGGCTGGCTTGGCTGTATCGCGCTTGGCGCGCTCCTGTTTGGTGTGCGCCGTCGCTATATGCTCGCAGCAGGTCTTGGCTTGTTTCTGGTTTTTGCTGCTCTTGGCATAAGCGGATGTGGCGGGAGCAATGGAGGAGGGAATCATCAGACCAGCGGAACGCCGGCAGGAACCTATCCGGCCATCGCCACAGCGACCTCTGGATCAATCACACAGACCGCCATCTTTAGCGTGACGGTAACCAACTAACCCACTTGCGCCGGCGTTCCCACGAGCCCGGCGCATTTCCTATATGAAACGAGAGGAATTGCCGATACAGTCAAACATCAGGACACTCTGTATCACGCTGGGCGGATTTCCTTCCCGCCAAAGCGATACTTGAAGCGCCAATATTTTCCCTCGGAAGGGTCAATTTCAATGTAAAGACCGTTTGCATCAGCCAATTTATATGGCTTGTCTGTCTTCACATACTTAGGGGACTTGGCGATAGCAGCGCCTGTTGAGCCTGCATCCGGTTCTTTGGCCAGTGCTTGGCCTTTTGCTTTTCTGACCGGCTTCGCATTCTTGATATGAACGTCTGTGAGTGGCATTTGGGGGCACCCATTTCAGAGATATCAACCCTGCCCCCATAGTTGCCCCCAAGCTGCATAGGATGTCAAGGAATAGGGTGGGACAGAGTGAAACATAGGTAACTATAAGAATCAACAATTTACGTTGTTTGTAGGACAAGATGGAACGGGATGAAATATAAGTGGTGGCCAGAGACGGGATCGAACCGCCGACGCCGGCCTTTTCAGGGCCGCGCTCTACCACTGAGCTATCTGGCCTCAGTGCAAACTTCCGTTGCAATTACCTGTGGGAGGTTGGCCAATACCGAAATAGCGGCCGGAGAAGGCAAGAGTCCCTCAGACAGTGTGCTGCAACAACTGAGCTAGTATATCAAGGCTGCGCCGCTAAACCAACCCCAGCCCCCAGCGGCCTTTCGGCGAAAGGCCGGAATTTTCACTCCGCCAGCCGGAGCCCTTGTCCTACACTTAAAACCAATTATGTTCAAGCCCACATGCCTCCCTGCCGCCAGCCTGTCGACTCTTGCCTTTGCGCTCTTTGTTTCCTCGGGTTTCGTTCCATCGAGCCTCGTTCCGACGAGCTTTGCCCAGCAGTCTATGCCGCTAGGTCCGCCGGCTCTTGTCGCGTCCGCCGAGAAGCTCGCGCAGTTCCCGGTCTCTGCGGAGGGCCGCGCTGCCCGCGCTTATGGGGCCGCCGTGAAAGAAGGCCCGCTCGCCGTCCACGCCTTTCTGGTGGGTTTTCCCAAGGGCGCTGACCTGCATGTCCACCTCTCCGGAGCCGTGTACGCGGAAACCTTCCTTCGTGATGCCGCCGAGGACGGCCTCTGTGTCGATCCCGTGGGTTTGAAGCTTGTGCCGCCGCCCTGTGCTTCGCCGCTCGTTCCGGCCGCTCGCCTCAGTGGAAACATCGGTCCCGCCGATCAGGGCCTCTACGACAAGCTCATCGACTCCTTCTCCCTGCGTAGCTTTGAGCCCAGTGCCGGCTGGAGCGGCCACGACCAGTTCTTCGCCACCTTCGACCGCTTCGGGCTTATCAACCCCCGCCACGTCGGCGAGTGGGTCGACGAGATCGCCTCTCGTTCCGCCGCGCAGAACCAGCAGTACCTCGAGCTGATGGATACACCGCCCTTCGGTCATGCTGCCGCCATCGCCCGCCAGATCAACTGGCCCCACAGCTCTGAATTCGGCAACACAGACAACGTTAACTTCGCAAAGATGCGCCAGGCACTGCTCGACCGCGGCCTCCGCGACGAGGTCACCATCGACATGGACCACGTTCGCTCGAACGAGGCTCGCCGCCGCGAGCTGGAACACTGCGGGACTAGCCAGGCCACGCCAGCCTGCCAGATTACAGTGCGCTACATCTACCAGGTTCTGCGAGCCTTTCCGCCAGAGCAGGTCTTCGCGCAGACGCTTCTCGGCTTTGAGACTGTCCAGCAATCCATCGCCTCGGGCGAGCCCGGATTCGTCGGCATCAACTTCGTTCAGCCGGAGGACGGCTTCGTCTCCATGCGCGATTACACCCTCCAGATGCGCATGATCGAATATCTGCATTCTGTCTATCCCGCCGTCCACATCAGCCTGCACGCCGGCGAACTCGCGCCCGGCCTCGTACCGCCGGAGGGCCTGCGCTTCCACATCCGCCAGGCCGTCGAGATTGCCCACGCCGAGCGCATCGGCCACGGCGTCGACGCGATGTACGAGGACAACGCTCCCGCGCTACTCAAAGAGATGGCCGCAAAGCACATCATGGTTGAGATCAACCTCAGCTCGAACGAGGGGATTCTCGGCGTCAAAGGCATGGACCACCCCTTCCCCTATTACCGCGACGCCCATGTGCCTGTCGCTCTCTCAACTGACGACGAGGGCGTGAGCCGCATCGACATCACGCGCGAATACACGCGCGCCGCACTCGACTACCACCTCACCTACGCCGACTTGAAGCAACTCGCCCGCACCGGCATGGAGCACAACTTCCTTCCCGGAGCGAGCCTCTGGGCGGCGCCGGACGTCTTCACCGCTCCCGTAGTGGCCTGCAAGAGCCAGACCCTCGGCGGTGACTTGCCCTCCGCCGCCTGCAAGGCATTCCTCGCCGGCAGCCAGAAGTCCGCCGCGCAGTGGGAGCAGGAGCGTCGCTTCCGCGTCTTTGAAGAGGCCTTCTGAGAGCGGCAATTTCTCCGGATCCATTTCTCTGCTCAGGCTGGCCGCGGACTGGCCTATACTCGCCTGCATGGATAACGAGCGCATCCGCGAAATCTGCCTCGCCCTTCCGCACGCCGTCGAGACTTTCAACTGGGGCCATCGGCTCGTTTACTGGGTCGGTCCACGCGAGATCGGCGGCAAGATGTTTGCCACCACCGATGTGGATGGCACAGGTACCGGAATGTTGTGGTTCCATGCCGGCCCGGAGCGCTTCCATGAGCTTGTCGAAATCGAAGGCATCATCCCCGCACCTTACATGGCTCGCGCCTGGTGGGTCACTCTGGAGCGCTGGGAAGCACTCCGCTCCCGCGAGATTGAGGCTGAGCCGATCCGCGCCCACGCCCTTATCTACGAGAAGCTCCCCAAACGCGTAAAAACTCTGCTTGCACTCCCGGAAAAAGAGCGGAACAAGCTCATCCGCGAACGGAAAAAGCAGGCAACGGCAAAAAAGGCGAGGCAGTAGAACGTTGTCCGAATCTCCGCGGGAACGGTTGGCATTGGAAACGGATTGCGCCGGGAACAGATTTCGTGAGGTTTTCGTATCAAAGAATGCAAGGCTGCGGGGAAGATTCCGCGGCGAAGGATCGAACCATGCTTAAATTTCTGCTCTGGTGTCTTCTGCTCGTCTTCTGCTGGCCGCTGGCTCTGCTGGCGCTCGTGCTTTACCCGCTCGTCTGGTTGCTGCTGCTTCCATTCCGCATCGTCGGCATTGCCGTGGGTGGAGTGCTTGAACTGGTCAGCGCTATCATCTTCCTGCCCGCGCGGCTGTTGCGGGCAATCTAGGCCGATACGCCGATACACGCCACGGCGTGCCAACCGAACTTTACTCTTCGCCGTCGAATCCTTTAGCGTTGCTTTGGCGCGGCAATCTTCCGCCGGGGCAGCCATCACGCAAAAAGGGAAGGGAATTGATGCGGCGTATCGCGCTATTGGCTCTCGGTTTTGCGTTGCTGGCCCCGGCTTTTTTTCTGCGCGCCCAGCAGGCCGCTCAGCAGCCCGCCCATAACCTGGACGACGAGGCCGCAAAGAACGCACAGAAGGCCCGCGTCGTGCTCGACAAAATGGTCGAGGCGCTTGGCGGCCAGGCGTGGCTTGACATCAAAAACCGCGAGCAGCACGGCCATATCGCCGCCTTCTTTCACGACAATCCCGACCCCGGCACCACCGAGGTCTTCGAGTTCCATAGCTGGCCGGACCACGACCGCGTGGATGTGACCAAGCACCGCGATTACGTGCAGTTTTTCACCGGCCGCGAGGGCTGGGAGGTTACCTATCGCGGTAAAAAGCAGATTCCCCAGGAGCAACTCGACGAGTACCTGCGCCGCCGCGACCACTCCATCGAAACTGCCGTCAAGATCTGGCTCAAGGACCCCAACACCATCCTGCTCTACGAGGGGCAGCACCTTGCCGAGCGCCATCTCGCCGATCAGGTCACGCTCATCGCGTCCAGCAACGAGGCCATCACCATCCTCTGCGATGCGCAGACCCACCTGCCGCTGCAGCGCAGCTTCCAATGGCGCGACCCGGTCTACAAGGACAAGAACATCGATACCGAGGAGTACGACGACTATCACGCCGTGCAGGGCCTTCCCACGCCCTTCACCATCACGCGCAAGAAGAACGATGAGATGGCGCGCCAGCTCTTCCTGGACCGCATCGTCTACAACGAAGACCTGCCCGCCGACTTCTGGAGCGTCGACGCCACCGAAAAGCGCATCAAGAAATAGCGCCTGTTTTCCCGCCCATCTCGGGTACCCCACCCACGGCACGTTCTTGTCTTTGTGCCTTTTGGGGGAGCATGATGCCTCCGTACCCCACATCTCGTCAGAGATGGGGGAAGAATCCTGATTCCGCCGGCCCGCTAACGCCGCTAAACCCCGCTTGTTTATAATCTTTTCGGGCGCTTTCCTCGAATCCGCGCGTATTTCGGAGTACCAGAATGACCTTTAACATCCAGGAGATCCTGGGTTTCCTTCCCCACCGCTATCCGTTTTTGCTCATCGACCGCATCGTCGAGTTTGAGCCGACCAAGCGTCTCGTCGCCATCAAGAACGTCACCATCAACGAGCCGTTCTTCCAAGGCCATTTTCCCGGCTACCCCATCATGCCCGGCGTGCTGGTGGTGGAAGCCATGGCGCAGGCCGGCGGCATCATCATCATGCACGAGACCCCGGACCGCGAGAAAAAGCTCGTCCTCTTCACCGGCATCGAGCGCGCCAAGTTTCGTCGCCCCGTCACGCCCGGCGACCAGCTCCGCATCGAGGTGGGTGTCGTCTCTTTCCGCCCCCGCGCCGGCAAGATCGAAGGCCGCGCCTACGTGGACGGCAAGCTTGCCTGCGAGGCCACACTCACCTGCCAGGTGGTTCCGCGTATGCGGGAGACAAAGGCCGCCGAACCAGGCTCGACGCCCGACGGCAATCATTCCTCCTCGGCCGAGCCAATTGCCTCTACCGCGGGACAGGCCGAATGAGCGTTCATCCCAGCGCGATCGTTGCGTCCGGCGCTGTCGTTCCCGGCTCCTGCATCGTTGGGCCTTTCTGCACCATCGGCCCGGAGGTCGTTCTTGGCGAAGGCTGCAATCTTATCTCGCACGTCGTCCTCGACGGCCGCACCCGCATCGGCGCGCGCAACACGATTTATCCCTTCACCTCCATCGGCATCGCTCCGCAAGACCTGAAATACGCGGGCGAGCCGACGGAAACCGTCGTCGGCGACGACAACACCATCCGCGAGTGCACCACCATTAGCCGCGGCACAGTCAAGGGCGGCGGCGTCACGCGCCTAGGCTCCAACAACCTGCTCATGGCCTACGTGCACATCGGCCACGACAGCCAGGTGGGCAGCCACTGCATCCTCGCCAATGCCGCCACGCTTGCCGGTCACGTCATCGTGGAGGATTATTCCAGCATCGGCGCCTTCAGCCCCGTGCACCAATTCTGCACCGTCGGCCAGTACGCCTTCATCGGCGGCGGCACCATTGTCACGCAGGACGTTCTGCCTTTCTCGCTCACCTCATCGCGCCGCGAAAACAAGGCCTTCGGCATTAACAAGGTCGGTCTCGCCCGCCGCGGCTTCTCCGCGGAGCGCCTTGCCGCGCTGCAAAAGGCCTTCCGCCTGCTCCTGACCTCGAAGATGAACACTACGCAGGCCGTCGAAAAAATCCGCGAGCTTAAAACTGAAGACGCCAATCTCCTTGCCAGCTTCGTCGAGCGCAGTCAGCGCGGAGTCATCAAGTAGCCATGAAGCTCGGCCTCATCGCCGGCAACGGCCGCTTTCCGTTTCTCCTTCTCGATGCCGCGCGCGCCGAAGGCCTTTCCGTCGTCGTTGCCGCCATTCGCCAGGAGACCGATCCGGAGATCGACCAGCGCGCCGCCGCCGACAATCAGATCACCGTCCACTGGCTCGGCCTCGGCGAATTGTCCAAACTCATCGATACCTTCCATGCCGAAGGCGTCGCGCGTGCCGTCATGGCCGGTCAGGTCAAGCACAAGCAGATCTTTTCGAGCCTGCGGCCCGACTGGCGCCTGGCCAAGCTGCTGCTGAGCCTCCGCACGCGCTCAACCGACATGCTCCTTGGCGCGATTGCGAAGGTTCTCGGCGACGAAGGCATCGAACTCATCAGTTCCACTACATTTCTGGAGCCGCTGCTCGCTCAGGAAGGCACGCTTACTGTGCGCGAGCCCGACGAAGACGAGCGCAAAGACATCGACTACGGCCTCGGCGTTGCCCACGCCATCGCCGGATTCGACATCGGACAGACCGTTGTTGTCGCCGCGCAAGCCTGCGTCGCCGTCGAGGCGATGGAAGGCACCGATGCCGCCATTGAGCGCGCCGGTGTGCTGATGCAATCTATGCACGAGGAATCCGGCGAAGCAGCCTCGACGCTCGCTCGCAAGCTCACCGTCGTCAAGGTTGCCAAGCCCAATCAGGACATGCGCTTCGATGTGCCCGTCATCGGCATCCGCACCATTGAAACCATGATTCACGCTGGCGCAACGTGTCTTTCCATCGAAGCCGGCCGCACCCTGCTCTTCGATCGTGACAATCTTTTGACAAGTGCAAACGCGGCAGGCATTGCAATTCAGGCCGTCCCGCGCCGATACTAGGTCTACTAGGTTCTTACACTCTGGCGAACGCAAGCCTTCGCCCACACTTTCGGTTCTTGGAAGAAAACGTCACCCCCCTCGCAGGAGGCTCCCGATGAAAAAGTTCGCTCATGCCGCCTTTGCCGCCGCACTTGTCTTTTCCGGCGCGCTTGTGACCGCTCACGCGGCCGATCAGCCCATCCCTTCCGCCGGCCAGGCCGCGCCCACCTTTTCGCTGCCCTCGCAGGAGGGCACGCCCATCTCGCTCGACAGCCTGCACGGCAAGTGGGTAGTGCTCTACTTCTATCCCAAGGACATGACAACCGGCTGCACCATTGAGGCGCATGGCTTTCAGCGCGACCTGCCAAAGTTCGACGCGGCCGGCGCGGTAATCCTCGGTGTCAGCGTTGACACCGTGGACAGTCACAAGCAGTTCTGCGCCAAAGACTCGCTCACCTTCCACCTGCTCGCCGACCCCGACCACAAGGTTGTCGAGAGTTACGGCTCGCTCGGCTCCTGGAACGGCAATGCCATGGCGCAGCGCAACACCTTCCTGATCGATCCGCAGGGCAAGATCGCCAAGGTATGGACCAAGGTCGACCCCTCGCACCACTCGGAAGAAGTGCTCACCGCGCTAGACGAACTCAAGAAGTAGCCGATCGCTTTTCATCCACCCATGCGGCCCCGGCGCAATCGGGGCCGCATTTTCGTCTCCGTTCATTTTTCTTTGCGGCGCCTGATTTCGGACGCAAAAAAGCCCGCCGGTTTGGCGGGCTCTTTTGCTTGCCTTGGTATTGCTGTTGCCTGGACTGCGTAGTTACTTCTTCTTCGCAGCCTTCTTGACGGCCTTCTTCGCTGCCTTCTTCACTGCCGTCTTCTTGACTGCCTTCTTGACAGCCTTCTTCACGGCCTTCTTTGCTGCTTTCTTCGTTGCCAAAGGTTTACCTCTTTTGGTGGATTTGCTGGCGCTCTTTTTCGCCGCGGCCTTTTTGGCCGTGGCCTTTCCGCCCTTAGCGCCAGTGCTGACTTTCTTCGGGGCGGATTTCTTTGCGGCCTTTTTAGCCACAACTTTTTTGGCGGGCGCCTTCTTCGCGGCCTTCTTTGCCGCGGCTTTTTTGGCAGCCTTCTTCGCGGGGGATTTTTTTGCAGCTTTCTTCGCTGCCTTCTTTACAGCCTTTTTGGCGGCTTTCTTAGCCACAACTTTCTTCGCGGCCTTCTTTGCAGCAGCTTTCTTCGCCGGTGCCGCCGTTGCTGCCGGAGCAGCTCCCAGCACAGGCTCGACTCCTACAACGGTAATCTCTTCCGCGATCACAACATCGTCGTCATCGTCATCATCGGAGGAAGTTACAACGCTGACAATCGCAATCTCTTCGTCGTCTTCGTCATCCTCCGGCTCGTCATCGCCATTCGGATAGACTTCTGCCGGCTCGATGTCCTCGTAGCCGTCGCTCATCGCGTACATCTTCAACGCTTCATCCATCGCATTGCCTCCAGCGCCCTGAGCCGCGCAATTCATCGGTTCGCATCTGCGCGCAAACCATTCATGCAATAGATTGCACGCAAACACATGCAAATGACAAGTATGTAATCGGCTTCCTGCGTTTATTTCTTCTTCTTCGCACCGGCTTTCCCATTTCGGCTCGTCGTACCCGCCGAAGAAGTAGAGCGATGCGAACTCGTCGTTGCTCCTCCGCGAGTGCTTGCCGCACCCGCACTGCGCCTGCGTTTTCCGCCGGTGCCTGATGCTGCAGCCGGCTCCGCCACACGCAGCCTGCGTCCCGCGACAACATGCGTTCCGGAAGCGATTCCGTTCCACTGCCGCAGATCGTCCAGCGAAACTCCGAAGCGGTCTGCAATCGAAACCAGCGTGTCGCCGCGGCGCGCCGTGTAGAGCGCCACATGCGCTACACGCTCCGCTGGCGGAGCCACTGGCACCACGACACCCTCCACGCCCGCCAGGCTCTCGCCCTCGCGCAATTGATTCGCCTCGGCCAGAGTGCTCTCGCCGATGCGATAGGTGCGCGCGATAGCATCCAGCGTCTCGCCCGACGTCACGCGATGATACCGCCACGCATTGCGCCGCGACTCCGGAATCAGCGCGATGCGCTTCTGAAATAAATCCGCGGTCCCGGCTGGCAGATGCAGATCGAAGCTCGCATCCGGCGGCGTCATTCCCCGCAGCAGACTCGGATTCAGCGCCTCGATTTCATCGAGCGGCGCATTCACAACATCCGAAACCAGCTTGAGATCGAGCGCATAGTTCACCGTCACCGTATCGGTCAGCACCGGGGGGTCGAGTGTAATCTCGTCGAATCCATATTGCTTGGGATTGTTCGCAATAATGATCGCCGCAAGAATCTCCGGCACGTAGTTCTTCGTTTCCACCGGCAGATTGTTGCGTTGGTACAGCTCCCAGAAATCCGCGTAGCCCGTCTTCTGCACGGCGCGCTGTACGTTGCCTGTGCCCCAGTCGTAGGAGGCCATCGACAGATACCAGTCGCCGAGCTGGTTGTAAATGAACTTCATGTAGCGTGCGTAGGCGCGCGTTGACTTCTCCGGATCGAAGCGCTCGTCCACATAGCTGTTGCGCACCAGGCCGTAATCTCCCGTGGGCATGAACTGCCACATTCCGCCCGCGTGTGTGCGCGGATTCAGGGCGCGGGGATTAAAGCCCGATTCGGCAACGGCAAGATAAATCAGATCCTGCGGGACGCCCTCTTCGGCCATCACGCGCTGAATCATCGCGCGATACCGTCCGCCGCGCTGGAAGGAATGCAGCAGCGTCGCGTGTCCGCGCGGCGTGTTGGCGAAAAAGTTGATCAGCGCGCCCACGTAATCGTTCACCACCAGCGGCAGGTCCGACTTTGTCGTTGCAAGCTGCGTTCGCGCTTTGGCGATAATCTTCGGGTCCACGGTGCCGAAAGTCACATCGCTTGCCACATCGGCTGGTGCCGGCTCCACGGGCGGCGCAAAGCCGTTGCCCTGCTTCAGCGCCTCCATCTCCAGCGCGTTGACCTGGTCCACAATGCGGTCAAAGACCGCCTGCAACGCCGGCTCATTCTTAATGTCGAACTCGCTCGAAAGCATCAGGTCCACGGCGCGGTCGAACTCCTGCTTCGCCTCCGGCAGACGGCCCTTGCGGTAATCCGCATCGCCCGCCGCATAAGCCGTGTTCACCTGCTCGATGAGCTGCTGCAGATGCCGCTGGTGAATCGCCTGCTGCGATGGCGTCTGCTGCGCGAAGCCACACGCAACGGTTCCAGCCGCGAGAGTCCCGCAGGCTAGAAACAACCCGCAAGCCGCGCGCAAAAAGACAAGCCCGGCACAGTGAATCCTGCTCAACAAAATATCCTTCATGCCTCATTGCCACGTCTTGCCGCGCCGCTCGGAATTGCCACGGTCGTAAGTCCCTGCATTGCGTGGGGCAGACCCTCTGCCGATGATAAGCTATGCAAAGGGAATATGGCTCGAAAAAGCTCCCCTCGCACTGCATCGCGCGTTCTCCGCTCCCCGCGTTTTCGCTCCTCGTACTTTCGCGTTGCGCGCGCCTCTTTCGCACAACTCACCTGCGGCCCTCGCGTCCGCTGAAGAAATGTTCATCGCGCCCTCGGAATGGAATCACGCTTCTTACGCAACTTCGCCATCATTGCTCACATCGACCACGGCAAGTCGACGCTCAGCGACCGCCTGATTGAACTCACCGGCTCCCTGACCCATCGCGAGATGCAGGCGCAGGTGCTTGACGCCATGGACCTCGAACGCGAGCGCGGCATTACCATCAAGGCCCACACCGTCCGCATGATGTACAAGGCCAAAGACGGCAACATCTATCAGCTCAACCTCATCGACACACCCGGCCACGTCGATTTCAGCTACGAGGTCTCGCGCTCGCTCGCATCCTGCGAGGGCGCATTGCTCGTCGTCGATGCCAGCCAGGGCGTCGAGGCGCAGACGCTTGCCAACGCCTATCTCGCCACCAATCACGGCCTCGAAATCATTCCCGTCATCAACAAGATCGATCTGCCATCGGCCGACATTCTCCGCACGCAGGAGGCCATCGAGCAGGCCGTCGGCCTCGACGCCACCGATGCGATTCCAGTGAGCGCAAAGACCGGCCTCGGCGTCGATGACGTTCTCGAAGCCATCGTGCACCGCCTGCCGCCGCCCACCGGCGACCCGAACGCGCCCTTGCAGGCGCTCATCTTTGACTCATGGTTTGACGCCTATCGCGGTGTTATCGTCCTCGTCCGCGTCATGCAGGGAACCATGCGCAAGGGCCAGCGCATCCGCCTCATGTCGAACAGCAAGGCCTTCGACGTGGAATCGATGGGAGTGCTGACGCCCAAGCCCGTCGAGATTGCCGAGCTGTCAGCCGGCGAGGTCGGATTCTTCGTCGCCACCATCAAGACCGTCGGCGACACAAAAATCGGCGACACCGTTACCGACGACGCAGCGCCTGCCGCCACGCAGCTTCCCGGCTTTGAAGACATCAAGCCGATGGTCTTCTCCGGCCTTTACACCGTCGATTCCCACGAGCACACGCTGCTGCGCGACGCACTTGAAAAGCTGCGCCTCAACGACTCGTCCTTTTTCTTCGAGCCGGAAAGCTCCGTCGCGCTAGGCTTCGGCTTCCGCTGCGGCTTCCTCGGCCTCCTGCACATGGAAATCATCCAGGAGCGCCTTGAACGCGAATACGACATCGATCTCATCACCACCGCGCCCGGCGTGCGCTATCAGATCACGCTCACCGACGGCTCCGAGATCGAAGTCGATAACCCATCGCGCTGGCCCGAGCCCACGAACATCGAATCCATCCGCGAGCCGGTCATCAAGGCGCAAATTCTTACCAACGAGGAGTACGTTGGCGGCATCCTAAAGCTCGTGGAAGAGAAGCGCGGCAAGCAGGTCAACTTCGAGTACGCCACGCCGACGCGCGTCCTGCTCACCTATGAGCTGCCGCTCAACGAGATCGTCCTCGACTTCTACGACCGCCTCAAATCCGTCTCCCGCGGCTATGCCTCGCTCGACTACCAGCTCGCCGGCCACTGGGTCTCGCCGATGGTCAAGATGGACATTCTCGTCTCCGGCGAGCCCGTAGACGCGCTCTCCATCATCGTCCACCAGGACTTTGCTTACGAACGCGGCAGGGCGCTTGTCTCCAAGATGCGCGAGCTCATCCCGCGCCAGCAGTTCGAGGTTGCCATCCAGGCCGCCATCGGCTCCAAGGTCGTCGCCCGCGAAACCGTCAGCGCGCTGCGCAAAAATGTGCTCGCCAAGTGCTACGGCGGCGACATTTCGCGCAAACGAAAGCTGCTCGAAAAGCAGAAGGAAGGCAAGAAGCGCATGAAGCGCATCGGCAAGGTCGATATACCCCAGGAAGCCTTCCTCGCCGTGCTTCGCGTGGGCGAAGATCTGCAAAAATAAGAGCTTCTGGTTTTCCCATTCCGGCCCTCCAGCCCGGGACGATGTCACAGTGCGTTCACAAGCATCTGTGGAAACCATATTTTGGGGTGAAAATCCAGATTCCGCCGGTGCAGCATCTCTAACCTTTGTTTAATATTTCTCTAAATAAAAGATAAATATAGGCTTGCATCGTTTACCAGAATCCCTTCCCGGATGGCAAGAGTGCAAAACAAAAAAACTCCCGACAATGCGGGAGTTTTTTGCACATTATTTTCCACAGAAAGAGGAGTCGGCTGGCCTGTTTATAAAATGGCCGGAACAGGCGTTTTTCTATCCTGTCTGTTCCGGCCAAACCGTGTGCCTGAAACGAATTTCCGAAGCGGGATTCCCAGTCCGGATGTGGTTCCAGATTTAGTTCTTGGCGCCAGGTCTGGCAGCCGGAGCCTTGGCCGCAGGGGTCTTTGTCGCCGGAGTCGCGTCCGCAGGCTGCGGCGGCGGAGCCGGTACGCCCGACTTTACGTTGTACGCTTCCACTATCGGAGCGGTAATATCCGTCGTCTCAATGGCGTACAGCACAGGGTTCTGCTGCGTGGAGTCATTCAGAACCACCGTGTAACCGCTCTTCTCCACGTAACCGAGCATCACGTCGTAGAGTTTTCTCTGAATCTCGTCCACAACGCCCTGCAACTCCTGGTTGTAGTCGTTGCGGGCGTCCTCGACGGTGCGCTCCAGCTCCTTGCGCTTGGCTTCGAGTGCCCTGGCGCGCGTTGTGCGCTCGGACTCGCTCAGCTTGGCTCCCTGCGCTTCAAGCTGTTTGGTCTGGTTGTCCACGTCCTCGCCCTGGGACTTGAGCTGCTGCTGTTTCGGCCCCCACTTCTTCTGCAGGTCCAGGAAGTTGCGCTGGAACTCATTCGTCTTGGCCACGGCCACCTGGAAGGCGATTACGGCGATCTTCGCGGGGCCGGCAGGCGCGGCTGCGGGCTCTGCTCCGGGCGCGCCCGGCAGCGGTGCGGCGGGGGTTTGCGCGGAAATCAGGGGGGCGCTCAAAACCAGCAGAGCAGCAAGTGTAAGCGAACGCTTCATTCGGCGACGTACTCCTTTAAAAAATCTTCGACAGGAATCTTGTGTGCTTGGACTGGCGCTTTCCGTGCCGCGTAAGCAAATCAGGACCTTAGGTGAATCCGGACCGTTATGGGTCTTTCAAAAAGCGCAAATCCCGATGTGGCAGAAAACCGGAAGAGGTTCTCCTGCCGCATCGGGGCAGATCGCGCCAGGCTTACTTGGACGGAGGCGTTCTGGTTGCCGGCCGAGCTTGTGGCGCCGGAGCTGAAGGAGCCTGCGGCGGAGGCGCGGGCACGCCGGACTTGGTGTTGTAGGCGTCCACGATCGTCTTGGTAATATCCGTGTTCGGCGAGACATACAGCACCAGCGGCGTCTGCTGCGGGTCCTGCGATCCATCGAGCACCAGCGTGAAGCCCTGCTGCTTGGCGTAGCCCATCAGCAGATCACCCACCTTGGTCGCCACGCGGCCGAAGGTCTCCTGCACGGCAGCCTGGTAGTCGTTCTGCGCGTCCTCGGCCAGCCGCTGCGCCTGCTTCTTCTTGTCGTCAATCGTCTTGGCGCGGTTGGCGCGCTCCGCATCGGAGAGGTTGCTGCCCTGCGCCTGCAACTGCTTGGTCAGCGTGTCCACTTCGGTGCCGAGCTGCTTGAGCTGGCTGCTCTGCGGCTCGAACTTCTTCTGCACGTCGCCGATGTCGCGCTGGAACTCGTTAGTGGCCATCACGGCCTGCTGGAAGGCAATGACTGCAACCTTGACGTTGGCCGGCGCGGGAGCAGCGGCGGTGGGAGCTTGTGCGTTCAGGGCTGCTCCCGCGGTGAGAACGGCGCCAAGAGCGGCGGCAAGTGCGGATACACGCTTCATGCGATTCAAAAACTCCTTATGGGTTCCGGCTGTTATGGCGTCAGGGCACAAATCTCCCCTAACTGCCTTAGATACGTCTCGGTCTTTTTGGGGAGCAATGCGCCGGATTTGGCGCAGGCGGGCAAAGACTGGACGGAAACCACAGCAAGAACTAGCTGAAGGGATTATATGGGGTGGGGGTAGGAGCGTCAAACCTCCAAATCGTGAATCCTGCCGTAAATAGCGGGGATTTTTCGTTTTTTATACAACAGACAACGTGCGCGTCGCTGCACACTGGAACAAGTTGAAGTCCCTGGCAAAACAAAGGCCGCCCGATATGGGCGGCCTTTGCAGCTTTCCGTATTTCGCACGGCGTTAGAACGTGGTTGAGACCGTCAACCGGAAGGTCTTTCTCGGCTCGCGGAAGAGGTTCTGTGCTCCGTAGCCCTGGAGAATCTCCTGGTAGGTGTAGTCGCCCGCGTTGCCCTGCGGGAACATGTCGCGCGTAATCAACTGCGCCGAGCAGCTCTGGTTGATGTTGCCGCCCAGGACAGAGTTGCAGTACGGCCGCTCGTAGAGCCGGAGCGGGTTGTAGGCATAGTAGAGCCGGAAAGGCGCGTTGATGACCGGCATCAGCACCGAAATCTCTCCGCCCAGCGACATGCGGGGAACGATGTTTGTGCCAGCCACCGGGTGAATGTCCTTCACGAAGCCCACCATCGAGCCCGGAATGCCGCCCTGGCAGGAGCCGTTGTTGTATACCGGGCAACCGTAGAGCGGGGCCGTCAGTGAGGCAAAGCCTTCGGGGCTCTGCTTTAACTGGCCGCGGTTCAGCGCCGCGTCCACGCCGAAGTCGTCGAAGAACGCGAAGGTTACCGGGCCGGCGATCGGAATCCGGTACTCGGCATTGGCCGTGAGGCTCGTGTCGCCGCCGATCGAGACAATGCCGTACACCGGCACTGGAACCTGAACGCACTGGTTCAACTGCGTGTTGGTCGCATCGCGCGGAACGCAGGTTCCATCCGGATTTGTAAGCTGCACGCTCGCGCGGTTCGGAATGTAGCCGTAGGGCGTAGCGCCACGGATGTCAAAGCCGCGCAGGTCCGCCTCGCCGCCGGTGTAGAAGCGGTTGTTCGGCGGAGCCACGTCGCCGCCGAAGCCCTGAATGTAGCCAAGCTGCGCACGCAGGGCCAACACATTGCGCCCATCCGCTCGCGGCGTCAAGTAGTGCATCGAGCGATAGCTCTTGTATGCCACCAGCGGCTGAATGTACCGCAGGTTGCCGCCGATGCCGGAGAACTGGAATACCGCCGTGTACTCCTTGCCGGTGCGCGGACGCATCGGGTTGTTTACCGTGTTGTACCTGTAGCTGAACGAAGCCGAACTGTTCACGATTCCGTTCAGCGCATTCGAGCCCTGGATTCCCGAACGGAAGCTGATCGTCTGGAAGTAGGTCTGCGAGGCCGTCGAGAAGGCTGTAATCGACGAGTCCGTGTACGAATAGGTAAAGCCCAGGCTCTGGAAGTTGTGCCGCTTGAGCGGATAACTGATGGAGAGGTTGAATCCCTTGGACGACTGGTTGTAGTTCTGTGTCAGCGACTGCTGTGCAGATGTCAGGTTCGCGGAGAGTCCCGTCGTGGCCGAGTAGTTCTTTGCCGCGTTGTAATCCTGCTTCTGGTCGAAAATCTGGAAGCCGAAGTTCAGTGGCCGGTTGTGAACATACGGCTGCGTGAAGCCGAAGAGGAACTGCCGGCTCACGTTGCCCAGGTTGCCCTGCAGGCTCAGCGTCTCGCCCAGGCCCAGGAAGTTGTTCGTCTGGTAATTCACGCCCAGGAACGCGCCCGAAAGCCCGCTGATGCCGCCGTTCATGCCGATTGAGTTCTTGCCCTTCTCCTTCACCTTCAGCAGCAGGTCCACGGTGCCGTTCTCCGTGTCCTGGTGCGCCTCGGAGTCCTGGTCCACCTTCAGCGGCTCGAAATACTCAAGCTGGTTCAGGCGTAGCAGGCTGTACTCCCAGAGCTGCGAGTTGTACACCTGGCCCTCTTCGACCATCAGTTCGCGGCGGATGACCTTGTCGCGCGTCGTGGTGTTGCCCTGGAACTCGATGCGGGAAACGTAGAACGGCTTGCCTTCGTCGATGTCGATGGCCCATGAGACGGTCTTGGTGGCATCGTCGAACTTGGGCGTCGGAATGGCTTCAAAGCTGATGTAACCCAACTGTCCGTAGGCCTTCTTCAGCGCCTCCATGCCCTTCTGCATCGCCTGGCTGTTGTACCAGTCGCCGTCCTTGATGGCGAAGGTGGCCCGGAGCGCCCTCACATTCTGCACCGCCTTGTTGCCGGTGAAGGTGATCGCTCCCAGCCGGTAGCGCGAGCCTTCCTCGATCGGCATCAGGATGTCGACGCGCTTGCCCGTGTTGGGCCGGAAGGTGAACAGGTTCAGTCCTCCCTGGTCGCGAATCTGAGTCTTTGGCTCTTCCACCGCGGCATTCGCGTAGCCCTTGTCGCGGTAAGCCTCGCGCACGCGCTCCGCGTCCTCTTCCAGTTTGGAAGAGTCGAAGGTCTTGGCGAAGATATTTTCGAGGAAGATCGAATACGGAATGCCGATCGGCTTCAGGTTCATCATCGAACGCCGCAGCATCAGCGAGCTGATGTGCTGGTTGCCGGTGAAGCGAATGTTGCCTACCTTCACCGTCGGGCCTTCCTTGATGTTGAAAATGACCTGAACCGACGCCGGAGGAATCGTCTTCACTTCGGTCTTGATCGTCGAGAACTGGTGCCCGTGCTCGGCCAGAATCTCGCGCAGCACCGCCTCGGCCCGCTTGATCTTCGTCGGGTCGAACTGGCTCTCCACCGAAAGCGAGACCTTTTCCTTCTTGAAGCGGTCCAGAACATCCGACTGCGAAACCGCGTTCAGGCCCTTGTAGGTAATGTCGCGAATGGTGTCTTTTTCCCGCACGTAAACGTTCAGGATGACACCCTTCTCCGAGTCCTCGCGCTCAATGCGCAGGTTCTCGAAGTACCCGGTGTTCCACAGCGAGTTAAAGTCGCGCTCCACCGTGGTCGGGTCGAAGGTGTCACCGACGTGCGTAAACAGACGCGCCAGCACTGTTTCCTTCGGGATGCGACGGTTGCCGATTACGCGAATCTGCTCCACCGTCTCGCCCGCCTGCTGGGCAAAGGCGCCAGCAGCAGCAAACACTAGAAGTGCCAGCGCCAGCAAACGCACAAACCGCCGCGCAGCCCCGTCCCGCGCCGATCCATCGGGGGATATGTGCCTGTTCCTCACCTGGCGTGGCTCGCTGTTCTGGCCCTGCGCCCAGCACAAATCGTCATAGTGCGTTCCTGACTTCAATTTCACGGGAAGAATATGCACACCCTCATTGCGTTAGAAAAATCTGCTCCAGCCCTGGGAGGAAAAGACGATTATATTGGACCGCCCTCAAGCACGCCCAAACCGCTCCGGCACCCCATCGTGCGAACTCTGCACGGTGGAACGATTCCCGGGTCCCCGGCGTGCAACTTCGCACGCTGATACAGTCACTCCCAGTCTACCGGAGCGAAACCGGTTGACCCGCTCCCGGCAACGGCATCCTGTACTGCCTATTGATCCGGTCCGGAACGCGAGCCATCTCTTCTGCTGCTCCCTCTTAGACGCGCCTCACCCCAACAGGACATCCTCGCCCGTTGCAGCGCGCATCCATAATAATTGTTGACAGCGGGTTAGTTTGAATTTGCCTTGAATCGGTCGAGCCTCAATCGACCCGCTGACTGGGTGTTTATGCTCGAAAATAACTCGCCGCTCTACGGTTTTACGGCCAATCTGATCAGCGGGCAGCCGCTTCCGCTCTCCTACTTTCGCGGCCGCGTCCTGCTCATCGTCAACACTGCATCCCACTGCGGCTTTACGCCCCAGTACGCCGCTCTCGAAGAACTGTACAAGCAATACAATAGCCGCGGTTTCGAGATTCTCGCCTTCCCGTCGAACCAGTTTGGCCGCCAGGAGCCCGGCTCGGCGCAGGAGATTGCCGAATTCTGCGACCGCAACTATGGCGTTACCTTCCCCGTCTTCGCCAAAATCGAGGTCAACGGCCCGGACACGCATCCCCTTTACCGGTGGCTCAGGCGCCAGAAGCGCGGCTTCCTCGGCATGGAGCGTATCGCGTGGAACTTTACCAAATTCCTCATTGATCGCCGCGGCACTGTGGTAAGCCGCCATGCGCCGTCGGCTGACCCGCTCAAGCTACGCGCTGCCATCGAGGCGCTACTGAGCGACAAATCATAGCCCAGGCAAAACCGACCGGGTGCCCCACCCTCGCGCCGTTTTTGTTTTTGGCGCTAGGGTGGGGTAGCACGCCCCTCCACCACGCACGACAAAGCTAAAAGCTATAGAGATGTGTCTCACTTACCGATCTGCCAGTTCAGCACCGCTGCTACGCCAAAGGGATGCGAGCCGAACTCCGTCGCGCTGTCTGCGTTGCCGTGGCCGGCGGCAGAGGGATATAGCATGGCGCAAGCTCGCTTATCGCGAGCTTGCGCCATCAAAGCTGTGATCGAGATCTCGCCAGAACCCGCCTGATGGCGCGGCTATGAGTCCGCTTCCGTTGACGGAGGCTGTGCCTCATCCTGCGCTCTGTCCTGCACTGTGGGATTTGCCGGCTCTGCTGCGGGGGCAATCGAAACCGCAGCCGGCAACTCGCCTGTTACCGTCGCGCCTGCGTTGGTTCCGTTGACTTCGGGTTCCTCTCGCCACAAGCAGACGATCCACCAGAGCAGTACCAGGACATACACGGCGCTGTTGGCGTAAAAGATATGCTCGCGCAGGTCCATGATTTTCTGCGCCTCGGCCATCGATTGCGGCTTCGCCGTTGCCTCGATCCACTGCACCACGGCTTCAGAGATGATCTGCGAGAGCGAGGCCGTTGCAAGCCCCAGCACAATGCGCTGCGTGTGCGTCTTCCATCCCGCGCCTGTGCGCCGTCCGAAGAGTGCCACCGTTACGCCGAGCAGTACCGTCTCCACATCGATCAGCAGACCGGCCTTGAGCGCAATAAGCTGCAAAAGCTGCAAGTGCGAGAGCAGCCCCGGTGCGTTCAGCGTCTGCCACTCCGGCCACTTGCCCCACGTTGCCACCACTACTGCGCCAATCGCCATCAGCGCCAATGCGCCGCCAACCCACGGCCCGCGGCCTACCTTCCCGAATGCCTTCCGCGCCAGTTCCAGCAGCATCATGGCGCTCACAATCGCGCTCAGCAGGGCGAGGCCGATAAAGACCTCCGCCATCGGGATCTGCGGCAGCCGCCCGTAAAGCATCTTCGCTGACAGCAGGCGGAAGCCGATCAGAACGATATTTGCCGTGAACCACGGAAAGCGCCGGATGCGGTCGCGGCCCATCAGGACCACCAGCACCACCAGATGCCCGGCAAAGGTCAACGTCCAGAGAATCTCATTGGCGGAAAAAGGAAGATGAAAGTGCATTGGAACCTATTCTATTGGTGCGGCGCAGGCTTCAGGATCGGCGGTCAGCCGACTGCCGCGCTTTGCTTTCCTATGCGGCTTTGCCGGTCTGCCATGCCAGCCTGATTGTCGAGCGGGAACCATGCGGCGGGAGATATGGTGCGCCCGGAGAGATTCGAACTCCCGACCTAATGCTCCGGAGGCATTCGCTCTATCCAGCTGAGCTACGGGCGCGCTTTTTCAAGAATACAGCAACTCCGGGTTTTGCGCCGCAGCCTTGTTTTTGGCGCAGGAGCGGGGTAGCGCAACATTCCTAGTCCTTCGTCCCTTGTCCCTCGTCCCTGCTTTTCCGAATCTCTTCCATCACCGCCTGGATCAGCTCCTTCGCGCCTTCCATTCCGCCCAGAACGGCCTGCAAATCGAGCGCCGGCTTCGACGGATTACGGCTCGACGCGCAATACACCCCGTGCTGCCCAATCAGGATCAGCGAATCCGTAATCAGGTCGAGCGCCACGGCCAGCCGCCCCCGTTCCGACCCCATCATGAATTCGTACCTCTCCAGCTCCGCCTTCTTCTCGTCCAGTATCGTCATGCTTCCAGCGTATCTGAGAAGCTTCCGGCTGTGTGCAGGTTCGGTCTCCGATAGTGGGCTGGCTTGAAAGGGGAGGGCCTTAGCTCAAATATTCAGCACCACAGAATATACGGGCTTCCGTTCCTGAGGGGCGGCTTCTTGCGATTCGGGTTGACTCAGATCGCTTCCGACAAGCCGGCATATCGGGACCAATCAGGTGAGGCACTACATGCCAGGGTGGCTGGCATCCTTGGCATGTGGCACCAGGCGTAGATAAACATCGCGCGGAACCTCTGTCTGCCAATGATTGGTAGCCCGTGCAATCAGCACAGCGCCAAAAAAGATGCAGGCCAGAACGCCCGCAACAGCGAATGGACCCAGCGCACGGCGATGCCAGCGCTGCGTAGCGGAAACCACGCGCCTTGGCGGCAGGGAGAATTGCAGCGCATTCTCAGCCGGACACGCGGCCACGCAGATCATGCAGGCGCTGCATTCGGCGGAACGGATTTGCACCAGCCGGTCCACCGGCAGATTGGCCGGGCAAACCCGCGCACACTTTCCGCAATCGATACAGGTTTCCGCATCGCGGCGAATCTTTGCCGGACTGAGAAGCGAGAACAGCCCCAGCAATGCGCCGTATGGGCACAAATAGCGGCACCAGAAATTCTGGACCAACATGGAGAGCAGCACCAGAATGCCGACAACCACAACCGCCGTCAATCCAATATCGCGGAAGAAGTTCAACATCTTTACATCCGCAACCAATCCATAAGGCGTCGCCATGAAATCATCCAGCGCTTCCGCAGACATGCCGCCGATGATGAGAGCGAAGAAGCCGAGCAAAAGGTACTTCAGTCCCCGCAGCGGCAGATCGGCCCATTTCGGCAGGTATAGATTGCGGGCGAAGACGCGGCGGCCCAGCTTCCACAGGTTCTCTGAAAACGTTCCAACCGGGCACAGCCAAGCGCAGAACGCCTTTTTTAGTAGAAGACTCATCAGCAGAAAGCCGAGAAACAGATACATGGCTGCCGGGTGAATCGTTGGCACCCTGCCCGTAACAAGCAGGTACTTCGCATTCATGAGCCCCGCGATTGGCAACCAGCCCTCAACTCCCGCGGGGCGAGACACGTAAAGGCCCGTGCCGCCTCGCTCGAAATAGCGCACCCACAGATAGAATTGCAACCCTATCCAGCCGTTCAAGGCCACGAATATCCACTGAACGACGTGACGGACGCGCTGCGAGCTGTCCGGCATGAATCTCCGGATCAGCTTCTTCTTTTGCTCACAGGGCATAACTGTTTCCGCGGCAAGGTTGGCCATTTTCGCGCCTCATTGCAATGGAGGCTACCGGGAAAAGAAATCGCCCGCTGCGACTTGGGTCACACGACCCCCCTGCCTCTCAGGGGGCTTGGCTGCAAACGCCATTCACGGTATACTGAAAATTCGGCAAGCCGCGGGCTGCGCGCACTAGCGTGCCTGTGCCCGGTTTCAGGAGCCCCAACGAGGCTGCGGCGGCGCGAAATACCACAGGATTTGGAGCAATAGTCATGGCACAGGTATGTGATGTCTGCGGCAAGGGTCCGCAGTTCGGCAACAACATCTCGCACGCGCACAACGTTTCCCGCCGCCGCTGGAACCCCAACCTTCAGGCGGTCAAGGCAGTTGTCAACGGCGGGACCAAGCGTATCCGCGTCTGCACAAGCTGCATCAAGACCGGCAAGATCGTCAAGGCGGCGTAGTACACCTTTCCCTATTTCTGCGTTTTACGCGAAACCCCGCATTCGGCATTGAATCCGGAGCGGGGTTTTGTCGTGCCTGAAAAATTTGCTGTAGCATGGCTGCGATGAATCGCCGAAGCTTTGCTCATCTCCTGGCTGCCTCCGCCGCAGGCTCTCTTGCCGCGCCCGCTCTCACCGCGCCTGTTCTCACAGCACAGAGCCAGCCTGCGCAATCCGCGCCGCCCTACTCGCTTTCCGTTATGCTGTGGACCGTCTTTCGCAAGCTGCCGCCCGGGCCTTCCAATTTCGAGCAGCGCCTGGCGAAAGTAGCCGAAGCCGGCTACCGCAATGTGGAACTGGTGGGTGAGTACGACCACTGGCAGCCGGCGGATTTTGACCGCGCCAAGGCTGCCTGCAAGCGTCACGGCATCCATTTCGACTGTACCGCCGGCCTGCCGCATGGCATCGGCAACCCCGCGGACCGCGATGCTTTCCTCGGCGAGCTGCGCCACTCGCTCACCATCATGGAGACGCTTTCCATTCCTGCCATCATTGTGCTCACCGGCAACGCAGTGCCCGACATGCCGCGCGAAACCCAGCGTCAGAGCTGCATTGAAGGGCTCAAGCGCGCCGCCAGTCTCGTCGAAGGCCGCCAGATCAACGGCCAGCCCATCCGGATTCTGCTGGAGACGATTGATCTGGAAGAAAACCCGCACTACTTCCTGCCTTCGGCGGCCGAGGCCATCGAGATCGTCCGCGCCGCTAACCACCCACAGGTGCAGTTTCTTTACGACCTTTACCACGGCCAAATCGCCGAGGGAAACCTCATCGAAAAGCTGGAAAAGAATATAGACAACATTGGCCTGATCCACGTAGCCGACGTTCCAGGTCGTCACGACCCAGGCACTGGAGAAATCAACTACGCCAACATCTTCCGTAAACTCCGCGAGCTGAACTACCGCCATACCGTAGCGATGGAGTTCTACCCCAAGGGCGACGAAGTGGCAGGCCTGGCCGAAGCTCGACGACTGGCGACATCCTGAGCCAAAAGCGAGCCTTAACTTCTTTCGCTCCCTATCTCCTGCTCCCCGTCGTTCTGTAACCTGTAATCTATGCCCACGCGCGTCCGCTCCCACGCCAAGATCAATCTCGGTCTCTCTATAGGAGCGCCGCGCGCGGACGGATTTCATGAGCTTGCGACCGTCTACCAGACCCTTGAAATCCATGATTTTGTGACGGTTACCGCCCGCCCGGCGGCAACGACCGCCATCCGGATAACGTCAAACGACGACCGCGTTCCCTCAGACAGCCGCAATACCGCCTGGAAGATGGTGGAACTGGCGCTCGAAGCTCTTAAAATCACCGCCGAGGTCGAAATTCATATCGAAAAGCGGCTTCCCGTGCAGGGCGGGCTTGGAGCGGGCTCGGCCAATGCTGTAGCTGCGCTGATTGGCCTTGAAGCGGAGCTAGGAATTCTAGGGGTCGGGGAATCGGCTTCCGCGCTATCCCACTCTAGCGGCAAAAACAGGAACGCCGCGAGGGTGGGGCACCCTCCAGAGCTTGCAAAAGATCAGGTGGCGGAGATTAGGGATCAGGACTGGCCGGGTGCCCCAGGTCCCTCGCATTTGGGGACATGGGATAGCAAACGCCTCGAAATCGCCGCCTGCGTTGGCTCCGACGTGCCGCTTTTCCTCATCGGCGGCGCGGTTCTGGGCCTCGACCGCGGGCAGGAGGTCTACCCGCTGCCGGATTTTGAGCCGGTCTGGTGCGTTCTTGCAGCGCCCGCTATTGGAGTCTCCACACCGCAGGCTTTCCGCGACTGGGATTCGCTTTGCGCGGAAGAAGGGTTGACCGCCGAGGCAAGTATCGCTAAACTGAAGCAGTTGAGCCGCGCCTATGCGAGCGCCTTTGCGGGAGGATTTCGAGCCCCGCGGGCAGCAGGTTGGGCAGGCTCCTCCGGTGTTCTTTTCAAAGAAGAGAACCTCGCCGGACTACACGAGTCCGCGCTTGTCCGCACCGGGATTCTTAGCTGGATTCAGAACGACTTTGAACGCGTCGTCTTCCCCCAGCATCCCCCCTTGTGCGAAATCAAGCGTCTTCTCGCGTCCGCCGGTACACCGGAGGCAGCCCTTCATGCCTCGCTTTCAGGCTCCGGCTCGGCGCTCTTCGGGCTGTACCTGACCCGTGGAGCAGCAGAAGCAGTTCTTGAACGGCTCAGCCGGCTCACGGAGGTTGCGGTCCAAGGAACCTTGACCCGCACCGTGCCCCGCCCGGCTTACTGGAGCGAGATGCTTCTCTGAAGTTTGTTAAAGGGTGTTGACAGGCATCCGTCAGGCGAGCAAGAGTAGCCAACGGCTGCCGGGCAGATTCCCGAGGGCGAGTAGGCCCGCGGGGATCAGGTGCTGGGCGATCGTCTAATGGTAGGACAGTGCCCTTTGGAGGCACTTGTCTAGGTTCGAATCCTAGTCGCCCAGCCAGAATTTTGTTTGAGGAAGAGGCCCGGTTTTGCATTGCCGGGTAAAGAACAGCGAAGGCAAACCAGCCCAGCTTATGCCAGCCAAAGCAAACCAGCTTGGAGGTGTTCGGAGAGATGGAAACAGGAACGTCGACGGTGACATTGGAAGACAAGCAGCAAGGCGCGCCAGGCGAAGAGTCGAACTCGGCCAAAGACGGCGCAAAGTTCGTACCGGAAGCCAAGGCGAAGGATGCCAAGCCTGCGCCAGAGCGCAAGCGCACACGCAATCTCAGCGAGGACCGGCGCTTCAAACTTTTCTCCGGCTCGGCCAACCGGCTGCTTGCCGAAGAGATTGCGCGCCACATCGGCGTGCCGGTCGGCGAGGCGAAGCTGCAGCGTTTCGCGGATGGAGAGGTTTACTTTCAGCTTCTCGAAAACGTTCGCGGCGTGGATGTCTTCGTTGTTCAGCCCACCTGCTACCCCGTCGATCAGCACTTGCTTGAGCTGCTCATTATGATCGATGCGCTCAAGCGCGCATCCGCGGCGCGCATCACGGTAGTGGTTCCCTATTACGGCTACGCGCGGCAGGACCGCAAGGACCGCCCTCGCGTTGCCATCAGCGCCAAGCTTATTGCCGACCTGCTCACTACTGCTGGCGCCAACCGCGCACTCTTCGTGGACCTGCATGCGGCACAGATTCAGGGATTTTTCAACATCCCGGTCGATCACATTTTTGCCAGCCCGGTGCTGGTGAGCTACTTTCAGAAGCTCAACCTGCCGAACCTGACTGTGGTTTCGCCGGATGCGGGCGGCGTGGAGCGGGCGCGGTTTTTCGCGCAGAAGATTGCAGCGCCTTTGGCCATTGTGGACAAGCGGCGCACGGATATGAACGTGACCGAGGTGATGCACGTCATCGGCGATGTGAAAGACCGGACCTGCCTCATCATCGACGACATCATCGACACGGCGGGAACGATGGTCAAAACCGTGGACGCGCTTTATGCCAGCGGCGCGACCAGCGTGCACGCCTGCGCCAGCCACGCTGTGCTTTCCGGGCCGGCCATCGACCGCATCGCGGCGTCGCGGCTGGAGCAGCTGGTAGTGACGAACACCGTGCCTCTACGCGAAGCCGCGCAGAAGCTGGACAAGATCAAGGTGCTGTCGATTGCCGGCCTGCTGGGTACTGCTATCGAGAACATCCACCTGGAGACCAGCGTCAGTACGCTGTTTTCCTAAGGCAGCTTTTAGCTTTTAGCTATTAGCTCTTAGCTTTTAGCCGGTCTGCGGAGAGTTTGAGTGATTTGCGATTCATCAGCAGCGAATGCTGATTGATTGCACAACAGCAACAAGCAGCAACTGCTGCTTTCAGCAAAGGGAGCGGAGCGAAACAGTTCGCAGCAGCACATCAAGCTAAAAGCTAATAGCTGCTTTCCGTGCCCGAGAAAGAAACGAGAGACCAATGCCTGAAGTAGTCATAGCCAAGCCCCGCGAGGGTAAGTTCAATAAGAATGCCGCACGCCGCGTTCGCGTCGCAGGCAAGATTCCTGCCGTGCTTTATGGCGCCGGCCACGAGCCTGTTGCCATTGAGGTCGATCCCAAGCAGATTTCGCGCATCCTCTACTCCGAGACCGGCCACAACAGCATCTTCGACGTGAATGTGACCGGCAAAGAAACTGCCAAGGCCATGATCGTCGATTGGCAGATCGAGCCCATCAAGGACTTGCTCATTCACATCGACCTCAAGCGCATCGCCCTTGACAAGACCCTCACCGTCAGCGTTCCGGTCAAGCTCACCGGCGTGCCGGCTGGTGTCAAGCTCGGCGGCGGCATCCTTGACCAGATGCTCCGCGAGGTCGAGATCGAGTGCCTTCCGGCAGACATTCCGAATCACATTGACGTGGATGTGAGCAGCCTGGAGCTGCACGCTATTCTGCGCATCAAAGACCTGCCGCACTCGGACAAGTACACCTTCCTGGCGGAAGAAGAGACGGCTATCGCGCACGTTATCTCTATCAAGGAAGAGGCCGCGCCGGCGGCTGAGGTCGTTGCGAGCGTGGCCGAGCCCGAAGTTGTCAAGAAGGGCAAGACCGACGCCGAGGGCGAGGCGAAAAAGTAAGCCTTGGCCGAGACGGCTCAAACTTCTGGACGCCGAGGTCCATTTATCGTGGTGGGCCTCGGCAATCCGGGCCTGGAATATCTTTGGACGCCGCATAACGCGGGGTTCCTTGCAATCGACCGCATCGCCCAGCAGGAGGGCATTGCGGCAGACAACCGGCGATGTAAGGCCATGACCGCAACCTGCCGCATTGCAGGGCGCGAGGTCATTCTGGCCAAGCCGGAGACATTTATGAACCTGAGCGGAGCTTCGGTCTCCGCGCTGGTTCGGGAGTTCGAAGCCGACCCATCGCAGGACTTGCTCGTGATTTACGACGAGCTCGATCTTCCGTTGGGCAGCTTCAGGATCAAGGAGCGCGGCTCGCCCGCGGGCCACAACGGCGCCCGCAGCGTGACGGCGGCTCTGGGAACGCAGGAGTGGCTGCGGCTTCGCATCGGGGTAGGGCACGATTTGCCGCCCGAAGCGGTCGCGGCTGGAGCAGGCGCAAGGCGCGGAGGGAAGGATTACCTGCTTTCCCCCATGCGCAAGGCCGATCTGACGGTTCTCGACGAGGTGCTCGACAAGGTGGCGACAGCCACAAGGCGCATCCTCGAAGCGGGACCGGCAACGGCGATGAACGAGTTTAATCGCCGCGATTAGCGCGGAGAGTTGAAAGCAGCTAGCAGCCTGGTGGAAACCAACCGCTGCAACTGCACGAAAAAGCCAAGAGCTAAAAGCCAATAGCGAACAGCTATGGCGGAAAGCTCGGAAAAGAGAAACTGGATGTCCCGAGTCTACGAAGTAATGTTCATTGTCCGGCCCGACGTGGTCGAAGAGGATCTTGACAAGCTGATCGCCGGCTTTGAAGCCACCATCACCAATGGCGGCGGCGCGATCAAGTCCATCGAGAAGATGGGCCGGCGTAAGCTTGCCTACACCGTGCGCAAGTTCAACGACGGCAACTACATTCTGCTCACCATTGAGGCCGACGGCCCGCTGGTGGCGGAGCTTGAGCGCCGCCTCCGCGTCTCTGAGCCGGTGATCAAGTTCATCACCGTGCGCACGGACGAGGAAGAGAAGCGGATTGCCAAGATCAAGGCCATTCGCGGCACGCGCACCAAACGTAGCGCGGAACCGGCGCAGCAGTTCCAGCCGGCTCCCCCGGCGCAGTCCGCTCAGGCGGTTCCGGCACAGCCCGTTCCGGCTCAGCCGGTTGAGCCCGCCGCGGAGCCCGCGCCCGTTGCCGCTGAACCTGCCGAGCCCGTGCAGGCCAGCGCCTAACAGAGAGATCAGGGGGTAAGGGTTCAGAGATCAGGTTGGTCTTTGTGCTCCGCGCCCTTTCAGAGATTGTTTCGGCTATGCCGGAACAGAGAGTAAAGAGGAAACATCATGGCAGAGGAAACACAAGTCAAGGCGCCCGAGACGAGCGCACCAGCACAAAGCGGCCCGGCCTCAGGGTCCGGTCCAAGTTCCGGCTCCGGTCACAGCTCCGGCCCTGGCGGCCCTCGCCCCGGCGGACGTCCCGGCGGCGGTCCCGGCGGACGCGGCAAGTTCTTCCGCCGCAAGAAGGTCTGCAAGTTCTGCACCGAGAAGATCGATGCGATTCCTTACCGCGACGTGCGCCTGCTGCAGGGCTTTGTTGCCGAGCGCGGCAAGATCGTGCCCCGCAGGCT
>JAATFM010000321.1 GCA_015655195.1 Terriglobales bacterium | reverse complement strand
GGCCCCAACATACTTGACTCACCAATCGAAGGAAACCGACATCCAAAATGCGTTTAGCTCGACCAAACAGGTCCACATGCATCACAGGAACGAGCAAATTCATCGAAAACTCGCAGATCGAGGGTCGCTACGCCTGCGCAAATGACTTGGTGAGTCAAGTATGTTGGAACCCTTATGCAACTCTATGCGGTACGCCTAGAGGACATTTAGATAGTTATCTTTCATTTAATACATTTATGTTTATTGATAAATTTACGTGTAAGCGTTGACTCAACATCGAAATAAAATTAGAATTATCTCTTGATTTAGAAAGATTGGAGATGTTTCTATGGCCACCGACGTGCCTGACAAGATCACGAATCCGTTTCGTCCCGGAGCAGGCCACATGCCACCATACCTTGCCGGAAGAGAGAAGGAGAAGCAGGAATTCATTAAGCTGCTTGGGCAGGAGCTTATTCTGGAGAATCTGATTCTGACGGGTTTGCGCGGCCTTGGCAAGACAGTGTTGTTAGAAACATTCAAGCCGATTGCGATTCAAATGGGATGGCTTTGGGCTGGAACGGATTTGTCTGAATCAACGAGCATCAGCGAGGAGAGTCTTGCCGTAAGGCTCCTCACCGATATTTCGGTTGTAACCTCCTCGGTTACGATTGCCACCTCAGCAATACCTTCGATAGGCATTGGAGCAGAACCCAAGGTTCAAGAGACAAAACTAGATTTTCAGACCCTGGTCACGATGTACTCAGAGACCCCCGGCCTTGTCGCGGATAAGCTCAAATACGTTCTAGAGACTGTCTGGAGCTTTCTGAGCGCGGGCCAAAAGAGAGGATTGATCTTCGCTTATGACGAGGCCCAAAATCTCGCCGACCACAGTGCCCGTGACCAATATCCTCTATCGCTTCTGCTGGATGTTTTTCAATCGATTCAGCGAAAGGGCGTTCCGTTCATGCTTGCTTTGACCGGACTCCCCACGTTGTTCCCCAAGCTTGTGGAGGCGCGAACTTTCTCAGAGAGGATGTTTCGTGTTATCAGCCTTGACCCACTGAGTAGAGACGAAACAAAATTGGCCATCAGTAAGCCAACCGAGGGTCATCCAGTACAGTTCTCTGCGGATTCTTTGGATTTAATATGCAATATCACAAATGGCTATCCGTACTTCATACAGTATGTATGCAGAGAAACCTACGATGTTTGGGTACAAAGTCTGGTGGCTGGTGAAGACGCTTCAGGAATACCCGTGAAAGAAATTGTCAGAAAACTGGATTCGGATTTCTTTGCGGGAAGATGGGCGCGGGCGACCGATCGACAGAGAGATCTGCTCACAATCATTGCGCAACTATCCAACTGCGATGCGGAATTCTCGGTAAAAGAAATCGTGGATTTCGCTGCAGACAATGACAGTGAAAGATCATTTTCGAGCAGTCATGTCAACCAAATGTTGTCAAACCTAAGCGACAGCGGGCTGATATACAAGAACCGTTATGGGAAATACTCCTTTGCCGTTCCTCTGTTAGGTCAGTTCATACGGAGGCAGATGGAATCTAAGGGCACGGGTATACTGTCTCTTTTCGAGCAGCCAGCAAGTGCCTGGCGTGTAACCCAATGAAGAGTTAAAGTTGTAAGCTTGCCCTACTGCGTCTTTTGCGCCAGCGACTGCTGCAGCACCGCTTCCAGCGTCGTCTCATCTACGTTTGTATTCACCTGCAAGAGAATATATCCGTTGCCACTCCGGTACACCACGAGCTTCACGATGTGCGGCTGCCGCTCGTAATTGAGCGCGAGATAAATGACACGGATGCGCTGCGTGAGGTCCTGCGCGGAGACGACCTCAAAGCCCTGATAATCCCCATCGTTTCGCTTGAAGGTGCGCAGATTGGCGCTGGTTGTGCCGTCGTCGGGAAGCGCGGAGCCTCTGAGCCAGGATTTCTCCGCTTCCTCCGGTGCGTCCGCGGCGTCCCGGCGCAGCAGGTCCAGACCGTCGAGAATGTTCAACGGAACCCTTGAGAGGTCATCGCGATGTGCCGAGGCGCTTTGGGCAGGAGCGGGAACCGCGGCAGCAGGAGCTAGAAGAAGGCAGACAGAGAGAGCAAGTGCGCGCATAGGTCTTTCCTTGTATCGCATGAAGGGCTTGCTTGAAATAGAGCCCGATGCAGATTAGGACGCACCCGCACCTTCCGCCGCTCGCAAAAGTCGCCTACTGCGGCTTTTGCTGCGGCACCTGCTGCTGAGGCACCTTCTGTTGCGGAGTTTGCTGCGGCGCTTCCTGACCCTCGAAGATGATGCGCGAGGTCGAGCCGAAGCGCTTGTAATCGGTGTACTTGATAATGTCGCGGATGTGCACGTCCTGCGCCATGACGCCGTGGCCGCCGGCAAAATGCAGAATGCCTTCCCCCTTCGTGTAGACCGGGAACCAGTATTTGCCGTCGATCTGCTGCCGCCAGGTCATAAACGGCGGGTGCAGGTCTTCGCTGCCATGGCGTGTGTCGTCCGGCACCATGCGGCCGTTGGTGACGACGATCTGCAGGTCCGTGGAATCCACCCAGATGCGTCCATCCAAATAGCGGTGGCCTTTCACGATCTGCTTGGGGCTCACCTCAAAGACGTAGCAGTCGATCTCGTCCACCTTCTGCCGGCCCACGTACTTGATGTCGTACTGGGTAACCTCTTCGGTCGTCAGCGGAAAGGAGTAGCCGTGCTGAATGTCCTGGAGGTCGGACGGGCTCATCATAACCCGCTCCAGCGTGCTCGCCGGCGCGTAAACGGTGCGCTCGGTGCGCTTGCCGCCGGGGTCGAATACCACGTCGTCCACCTGGTAGTATTCGCCGTCCACCTTGTTGTCGTCGTCCACAGTCTGCACCCGAGCCACGCGGCGGTAGGTGTAGTGGTTCAGCGCCTCCTGAAACTCACTCTCCCTGGCGGCGAACTTCTTGACGATCTCTCCGGCAGGCGTGGCGGGCGGCGTCAGGTCGATGCGGCCAAAACCCGCATCGAGCGGCATGGGGGTAAAGCTGTCCTTGTCCTGCGTGAAGCCGATCTGCGCCAGACCGCCCAGGCAGAGTGCGACGGCCAGGATATACCGAAATATATGGATGGATAGTCGCATCGCTGCCGTCAAATTTCTTATCGATTTGCTCATTTCGGGAGACCGCCTCCTAGGTTAGACGCAAAACGGCCCCCGGAAAGAACCCGGCGGCTTCGCTCTCCATCGCGGGCCAGCCTGCCGATGTCACAATGGGAGAACACGCCCGGCCCGCTATGCAGGAAACTTATCAGATCCCGGCCTTTGCCCTGACGCTCCTGCTTCTGCCGGGGCTCGGCTATCTGTGGCTGCGCTTCCGCAACCGGCGCGCCCTCCTGTGGTTTTTCGGCTTTCTGTTAGCCCTTGTGCGCATGGCGCTGCACTCCGACGGCCTGGTCCTGTGGGATTTTTCCAGCCTTCTTCTGTATCCGTGGATGAACACGCTGGGCGAGATTGCCGCCCATGTCAGCGCGGTGCTGTTTATCATGTCGCTGGCTCCGGCTCGTGCGCGCCTGAATCGTTTTCGGCGGCCCCTGCCGGTTCTTTACACACTGCCGATTGCGGTTTATTCGGCGCTGTACATAGGGATTCTGCACGAACAGCCGCCGGATACGCGCATGACGGTTGTTTACCTGACGCTCGCCGCGTGTTCCGCGGCGGTGAGCATCGTATGGTCGCTGCGGCTGGACGAGAAGCGCCTGATTCCGCGCGCCGGCATCCTGATGGTCGTTGCCATTCTGATCGTCCGGGCTGCGACGGTGTACTGGCGCTTTGGGCCGGACGCACTGCTGGTCTACGGCGAGTGCGCCGCCCACCTCATGACCGCGATCCTGCTGATTCTGATGGGCCGGCGGTTTTCCCCCGGCATTGTGCTCGGCGCAATGGGCTTTACAGGCTGGGCGCTGGCCATTGTCGCCGAGTGGTCGTTCATTGCCCCGCATCCGGATCTGGTGCTACTGATTAACCGCTGCGTAGTCATGGGAAAAGTGCTCGCTGCGGTGGGCCTGCTGCTGTTTGCGCTCGAAGATGAGCTGGCCGTCAACACCGTGGCGCAAAAACGCGAACGGCGCCTCCGCCGGGAATTCGAGGCCTATGCCGCACTGGCGCTCTCCTGGCGGCGCATGGCGGATTTCGACCGCGATGCGCCGCGCATCTGCGAGCTCGTGGCGCGCAACAGCCGCTTTCCCCAGGTCGCTCTACTGCTCCAGAGGCCGGACGGCGTCTACCGGCTGGGCGGCTCGGCCGGGCTCAATGGAAGCGTCGCGGCGGCCCTGCACGCTCTGGCCAGGCGCCTGCCGCCGGGCGAGTTTCTGGTGCGCGGGGCTCTGCCGCCGGCCGTTAAAGGCGCGGAAGCCGTGCACTTCGACTTCGAGCG
This sequence comes from Terriglobales bacterium, assembly GCA_015655195.1. Lineage (GTDB taxonomy): Bacteria > Acidobacteriota > Terriglobia > Terriglobales > Acidobacteriaceae > Telmatobacter. Next base: position 11,554 of record JAATFM010000321.1, on the reverse strand, counting down.
CTGGCTGCTGCCCGGCGATGATCTCCGCAGCCTGCATTTCACCTCGGCCATTGCCGTGCCCATGCGCGGCCAGTCTGTGGCGGAGGGCGCGCTGTTGCTGGCCGGGATGCACGGCGACGAGCCGCTGACGGCCGACGACCTGCTGCCCGCCGGGATTCTCGTCGCCCGCCTGCAGGCCGTGCTGGGCCTGACGCGAATGCACGAGCAGCTCGTGGAGGCGGAGAAGTTCGCCATCCTCGGCCAACTCTCCGGCAACGTCGCCCAGCAGTTGCATAATCCGCTCACCGTGATCCTGGGCTACGGCTCGCTGCTGGCCGAGTCCACGCGGCTCGACGGGCCGGGGCGCAAGGGCGCCGAGGCAATTCTCTCCTCCGCGCGCACCATGCGCTCCACGCTCGAAAGCCTGCAACGCGTCGTCCGCTCCCCATCGAGCCAGCCCACAACCGTCTCCGTGGCCGAGATTCTTACCGACATGGAGCAGCTCTACCGCCCCGAGTTCCAGCGCCGCTCCATCGAGTTCCGGATGAGCATTGCACCGAACCTGCCCGATGCGGTGGGCCATTCGCAGCCGCTGCGCCAGGCCGTGCTGCACACGCTGCAGTTTGCCATGTCGGCGGTGGAGACGGGAAATGGAAACGGGCGCAGCGTCCGCGTGGAGGCAACCTCCGAGGGCGGCCACGTGCAGATTCTCGTGGCCCACAGCGGCGCGGCCTTCGAGCATCCGGAACGCGCCTTTGACCTGCACGCAAGCTCGCGCCCGGAGTTGGCCGGCCTGAACCTCTGCGCCTCGCTGATCCGCGAGAGCAACGGCCGCGCCTCGGCAGTAAATCTCGACTCCCACGGCGCGGCGATCCTGCTGGAGCTACGGGCGGAACGGCGGAAGAAGCCAAGGTGAAAAGGCAGGGAACAAGGGAACAAGGGAACAAGGTGCGATGCGGGTTTATGGGATGCGGGTGCCCAGGTCCCTGATGTTGGGACCTGGGATAGCACGAACCTTCCCCGCCCATTGTCATCCTGAGCGAAGCGTAGCGGAGTCGAAGGATCCGCGATTGCTTTTCTTTTCTGTCCCTTACCCTCGTTCCCTATCCAACCACCACGCCTTAATAAACTTCCAGTGGATGTAAACCGAGTGGTTGATATGCAGCAGCAGCCCCTCACGGCCGTCGAGAAAGCCGAGGCGGAAAAAGTAGTTGTAGAGAAAGGTTGCCAGCGGATTCAGCACCACATTACCCGCAAACGCAAAGACCGACCGGCTGACCCGCCCGCGCTGATGCAGCAGGACGGCAATCTCCGAGCTGTACCGATTCATGTGTTCGAGATAGACGGTCAGATCCGGGTAGGCGTAGTGCAGCATGTCGTGCTTCAGCGTGCCCTTCGCCCCCTCAAACTGCGGCGTGGAGTGCGGCCCGACGCCCTCGCTCAGCCGTGCCGCGCCGCGCCGGAAGAGCCTCAGCTTGTGATCGGGATAAAAGCCTCCGTGCCGCATCCACCGACCCAGAATCAGGTTCAGCCGCGGAATCCAGTAGGCCCCGAAGGGTGGCTCGCCGGCCAGCGTCCGCTGAATCTCTTCCTGCAACTCCGGCGTCAGCACCTCGTCGGCATCGAGCAGCAGAATCCAGTCCATCGTGCACAGGTCGAGCGCCACGTTCTTCTGCTCGCCGTGGCCATCGAAGGCGTGATAGCTGGTCTTTGCGCCGTAGGACTCGGCGATTTCCAGCGTCCGGTCCTTCGAGCCGGAATCCACAAGGACGATTTCATCCGCCCACTTCACGCTTTCCAGCGTCCGAGGCAGATTTGCCTCCTCGTTCATCGCAATCATGGCAACCGAGAGAGTCTTACGCATCGGATGCAGAATATATGACCGGAGTGCGAGATCGGAGGCAATCGCGCAGAACAGAAGAATAATGGCGGCTCACGACATTCTGCATCGTAAAGGCCGGCATCAAAAGATGGGATTTCAGGATCGTCGGGGATTGTTCAATGTCGTCCACGCTGCCAGAGAATCCATGTAATCTCTCCAGCGCACAATTTTTCTGTTCTCAATTGTGATAACCGAGATGAATCGGTTGTCATACGGGGCGCCACTTGCAAGAGCCGTTCCGTGCACTTGGTACTCAAGGATCACGACGCGGCTGTCCTGAGAGTGGTGCACGACGAGTGAGTCACCGGAGTGAACCCTGATCGACTTCCCGTATCCGGAAAAGCTATCCATCAGATTGGCTCGCCCCCGAATTTCGAGAGGCCATCCGGGGAAGTGATAGAGAAACTCGAAGAGTGCGTCTTCGGCAACCGCATCGAAAAAATGATCGCCATCGACGAGTCCGCGTAAGCCTTCCATAACTACATCGAAAAAAGGGTCGAGAGCGTCAAAAAGTTCATACCTGGCTTTTGTCATCAACAACTCCTCAGCGTTCGGGGTGGGGATTCCGGCGCGGTTGTATGCGTTTTATTCTTTGGCTAAATGGCAAGGCTCTCAACGACTCTTTCCGCGTCGGAAACGGCGTTAAGCGCAAGCGGCGGAATGTTCATCCCTTCCGCTCGCACGGTCTGTACGCTGTCAATTCCGATGAAGCTTAATATCTTACGTAAATAAGGCTCCACAAAGTCCCATGACTGCCACGGACCTTCCGTGAACACACCGCCCGAGGCCAGCACCAGAATCGCCTTTTTTCCCTTTGCCAATCCCAATACGCCATCCTGCGTATAGGAAAAGGTCTTGCCAGGGCGAACAACAAGATCGATCCAGGCTTTCAGCAAAGAGGGAATGCCGAAATTCCACATTGGCGTCGCGATGACCAGAAGGTCCGATGCCAGAAGCTCGCCGGTTAACTCATCCGAGAGAGTTGCCGATTCCTTCAGACGTTGCGATTCCTCGGCATCTTTCGTCGAGATGGCTTTCAGAGTCACGGAATCCAGGTGAGGAACGCTTTGCCGGACAAGATCGCGGCGAATGATTTTCGCGGTTGGGTATTGAGCCTGGATGCGCGCTTCCACCTTGCTTGCGACCTTGCGGCTGGCGGATTCCTGGCCCCTTGGGCTGACATCGATAATCAGAGTTTGCTTCATGCGCTGCTTCCCTTCGTTCTGATACCTGCAAATGTAGAGTTGAGTATGGAACGAGGCTTGGGAACACACAAGAAGGCACATTCATCGCTGTAACGAACATGGAGGTTCGCTCATGGGAAATGCTCGTAGAGACAAGCCGGCGGACCCGGCGTTTGTCTGCGGACACAAGGACCCGATGGCCGTTCGGGAGCTTCTGACGAGAGTCGGAGACAAGTGGAGTATCTTTCTGATTCTGTCCCTTGCCCGGTCACTTGGGGGCCGTGCCCGGTTTTCCGAGCTTGAAAAAACGATCCCTGGAATCTCGCAAAGAATGCTCACGCTGACCTTGCGCAACCTGGAGCGCGACGGATTGATTGCGCGAGAAGTGTTTCCCGAAATTCCTCCCCGCGTCGAATACGAACTTACGAGCCTCGGAAAAAGCCTGCTCGATCCATTGCAGGGACTGGTAGATTGGGTCACTGCGAATTGGGAGCAGGTAAAAGAGGTGCAGTCCGGCTTCGATGCGGGTCGCGGTTCCAAAAGAAAGATCAATTCGTGAGCAGGCTTCCAGGCTCCGTCCACAACCCGCCTTCGTGATACATTGAGATTCCACAGGGACACGCATGGCATCCCACGGTTCGATTCCGGCCCAATTCGAGGATCACGGCCAGACCGTCGACCTGCAACAGCAGGTCGCAACGATAGACCTGCAGCAGCAGGTGGCGCGGCTGCAGGCGCTGCTTGAGGCCTCGCGCCATGTTCATTCCACCATTCAGGAAGAAGAAGTGCTGCGCTCGGTGGCGCGCCTCGTCGTCCGCGAGCTGGAAATGGCGGGCGCTGCCTTCTCCAGCACCAGCGCCGCCTGGGGCAGCATCGAGAGCGCCGGTGAGCTGCCGCGCTTTCCGCTCTACGACCGCGACGGCCGGCACATGACCGACCTGATCGTCGCGCCGCCCGAGGGCCGCGCACTGACGATCTACGAGTCGGATTTCCTCGAAGGTCTGGCGCTGCAATCCTCCGTCGCGCTTGAAAACGCACGCAACCACAAGCGCAACGTGGAGTTTGCCCGCGTGCAGCAGGATCTCGACGCGGCCCGCAGCATTCAGCGCTCGCTCCTGCCGCAGCGCCTGCCGGAGATTCCCGGCTACTCCATCGGCTTCAAGTCCAACACCTGCTACGAGGTAGGCGGCGATTATCTCGACATCGTAGAAATGCCCGACGGCACCCTCCTGCTCGCCGTGGCCGACGTGGCCGGCAAGGGGCTGGCTTCGGCGATTGTCTCAGTCAGCTTCCGCTCGGCCTTCCGCGCCGTGGCCCAGAGCGGCCTGCCGCTGGCTGAGATTGCCACCCGCATGAACCAGCGCCACTGGGAAGAGGGCGAAGAGGCCCGCCGGCGCTACGTGACGGCAATTTTCGCGCGTCTCGACCCCAAATCCGGCGAATTGGAAGCCGTCAACGCCGGCCACAATCCCGGTTATGTCCTGCATCCGGACGGCTCAATGTGCCAATTCGATGCAGCCGGCACGCCGCTGGGCCTGCTGCCCGGCATGACTTATACCAGCGAGCGCTGTCCCTTCCCCGCCGGCTCCCGCCTCCTGCTCTATACGGACGGCCTCACGGAGACCTTCTGCGGCGAGGAGGAGTTTGGCTCAGAACAACTTATCGACAATTTTTCCCGGTGCGAATCCCCGAGCGCCGATGCTATTCTCGATACACTGTGGCGAGCCATTGAGGATTTCTGCAAAGGCGGCCCGCAGTCGGACGATATGACGGCATTGGTGCTGTCGCGCATCGCTGATGAGGCTAATTCAGCAACGGAGCTGCCTGCTTGAGCGCAAAACCCACCATCGTGGAACTTAGGCTGCCCTCGCGGCTGGGCTACGAAAAGGTAGCCATGAGTGCGGCTGCCTCCGTGGCCAAGCTGAGAGGCTTTCGCGACGAGCGCATCGAAGACCTCAAGACCGCCATCGCCGAGGCCTGCATCAATGCCATCGAGCACGGCAACCGGCTCAACGAGGGGTTGCAGGTCGGTGTGGTGCTTTCCGCAGGCGACGATGCGCTGGAGATCAAGGTCATCGACGACGGCACCGGCATGACGGGAAGCCCGCACAAGCCCGACATCGACAAGAAGTTTCACGGCGAAGAAGACCCCCGCGGCATGGGAATGTTTCTCATTCAGGCCCTGGTGGACGAGGCCGAATGGGTGGCTGGCCGCAACGGCAAAAGCAGCTACGTCCGCCTTGTGGTGCGCCTCGACCCCCCGAGCCTGGATTCCCCGAGCGAATAGGCCCGTCAAGCAAACAGGGCCCGCCCAGCAAACAAGAGTTTTCATACGGAGACGATCGATCGTGCAGACCGATACCAAGTCGAAAGTGGACCAGATTCCTTCCCCGGCCGGCCAACCGGTCAGCGTGCTCCGCTTCGAGGGCGACATTGCCAGCACCTCGAAAAACGCCGTCCTCGGCGCCTACCAGGCCCTGCCGAAAGACACAGCCAAGCTCATCCTGCTGGACTTCACCAAGGTGGACTACATCAATTCGAGCGGCATCGCGCTGGTAATCCAGCTCTTGATCGAAGCCGCCGGCGCCAGCCAGAAGGTAGCTGCCTTCGGCCTCTCGGCGCACTTCACCAAGGTCTTCACCATGGTAGGAATCACCAAATACGCCAGCCTCTACCCCGATCAGGCCACCGCGCTCGCCGCGCTGTAAACAGCCCTGCTAACCACCGCGCGAATGCGAGGTTAGCTAGGAAGCCGGCGACGGGTTCGAGAGAAGTTCCGGATGCGTTTCCTTCAGCCAGACAATAACCTGCTCTTTTAGCGTGGCCAGATCCTTGATGATCTGTGCAAGATCGTTCGGGGAAATTCCGCCGGCCAGATCGTAGCTTGTGGTATTTCTCTTCTGCGAATGGGCCTTGATCTTGCGTACCCATTTTTCCCGCGCATTGCTGTCTTGCGTTGTCAGGGTGTATTCCAGGCTTTCAATCACTCGCTGATGATGCCCCCTGCCCGAGAGAAACGCGAAATCCGGATGCGCGGAGAGCGACATTTGCGACGGTCAGTATCCCGTTGTAAGCCGCTTGAAATCGCAAGTCGTCCGAGATGCTTTCCACCTGAAGATCAGCTAATGAGCGGTCCACAATGCTGAACAGATCGGCAATCTCCCTGGCGCTGCTGGGTTCAGCTTTGTACCAGCCGAGTTGCACCAGCTTCTCTAAATCCATCTTCCTCACCGATCAGGAAGACTTTCCTGCTCCCTTCCAAAGAGCGCAAGAAATGATTCCCTGAATTGAGCCGCAGCTTCAAGTCTTTCAAAGTGTATATGGTTGGGTTTACAGGGCGCCGCAAATACCTTTCCAGCGGGCTCACAGCATCCAGAATCTCATCCAGCGTGACATTTCCCACCACCATCATGTCAATATCGCTCGAAGCCGTTTCTTCACCGCGAGCAACCGAGCCATAGACAAAGGCAAAGTCGATTCGAGGCGCGAGAGGCATGAGGGCTGTCCTGATGAGATGAAATACGCCTGTTGTCTTTGCCAGTAGGGCGCGAAGCTCTGGAAAAGCGGGGTGCTCGCGATTCGCCTGATAAAACACCTGCGAGCCCAGCATCGAACGCTCCACCAGCCCGACTTTTGCTAGTAGATTCAGTTCGCGCGTAACACTCCCTACGCTGGTCTCAATTTCCCGCGCAATCTGGCGAATAAAGAAGGACTCGTCGGGCGCGCCGAAGAGCAGCGTCAGCACTCTTGCCCTTGTCTGGCCGAACAGCAGATTGCCGATAGATGAAGATTCTGTTCTCATTTTGAGAACAATTGTACTCAAAATAAGAACAGACTTCCAGAGCTTATTCCGCTCGTAGCGCTACAACCGGATCGACCGCGGCGGCGCGGCGCGCCGGCAGGTAGCTGGCAAGCGCAGCGGCGGCGGCCAGGATGAGTGGGACAGCAAGAAACGAGACGGGATCGAGTGGGTTGACGCCATAGAGCAGCGTTTTCATTAGCTGCATGAGGGCGGCGGCGGCCACGAGTCCGATGACGACGCCCGCTGCCGTGAGCATAAGTGCGGAGCGGACGAATATCCATTGCAGCGCGCCCTTCTGCGCGCCGAGCGCCAGCCGGATTCCGATCTCGCGCGTGCGCTGCGAGACCGAGTACGAAAGAACGCCGTAGATGCCGATGATGCTGAGGGCCAAGGCCATTGCGCCGGCAATGGCCAGCATGATGAGCGTGAAGGAGGTGCGCGCCATCGACCGGCTGTATAACTCCTGCATGGTTTGCACGGAAGCCAGCGGCAGATTCGCATTCACGGACCAGACCGCCTGCTGCATCTGGCCGAGGAAGCCCGTTGTGCCGGTGCGGCTGCCGTGCAGGACAAAGGTGACAAAGCGCAGGCCATCCAGCTCGGGGTTGGGAGCGAAGCGGTCGTAGAACATCGCAGGCCAGTACACGAGGAACGGCGCTTTTTCATCCACGCCGTGCACGCGCACGTCCTCGACAACGCCGATAACCTCCTGCCACGGCGAATTCTGGTACTTGTGAACGCGCTTGCCGATGGCCGCGGAGGCTGAACCCCAGGACTCGCGGGCAAAGTTTTCCGACACGATGACCATGGGCCGCACGTTGTTCAGATCGTCCCAGGTAAAGTCGCGGCCCGCGACGAGATGCGTGCTCATCGCCTGAAAGTATCCGGGCGAGACGAAGTTGAAGAGCCTCAGCGGCGGTTCTCCGCCTTCGTAGTTCTTGAATTCCACGCCAAGCTCATCCCAGTCCGGGTCATTTCCATCCATGGGCAGCGCGGCGGCGTAGCCTGCCGTAGAGACACCCGGAATGGCGGCAAGCTTGTCGGCAATCTCGCGCTGCATCCGCGCCACGGTGTGCGGATCGGAAGCCAGCAGATTCGGAATCCAGATATTGACGGTCTGCACGTGCGCGGCGTCCTTGAAACCGGGATCGACGTTGCGCAACGCGGCGAAGGTGCGAATCATCAGCAGGGCGCTGACGAGCAGCACCAGCGCCATGGCCACCTGAGCAATGACGAGCACATTACGCGAGCGCTGCTGCGCGCGACCGGCACTGGCGGTGCGATTTGCGCCTCCCATCATCGCCGATGCCTGCGTTCTCGCGTACTTCAGCGCGGGAATGGAGCCGAAGAGCAGGCCGGAGAAGACGGAAAGAACGAAGGCAAATGCGAATGAGCCTGCGCCAAGAGAGACTTCGCTCAGGCGCGGCAGATCGACCGGTCCGATGGCCACAAGCAGCCGCAGCCCGGCATAAGCGACGGCCAGCGAGAGCACGCCGCCAAGAAGCCCGAGCAGAAGGCTTTCGAGAAGCAGCTCGCGGGCAATGCGCGCACGGCCCGCACCGAGAGCGGCGCGAATGGAAAGCTCGTGATGCCGCGATTCGGCGCGGACCAGGAGCAGATTCGCCACGTTGGTGCAGGCGATCAGCATGACCAGACCGACGGTTGCCATTACCACCCACAGCACACTGCCGATGTTGCCGATGACCTGCTGCTTGAGCGAGCGGAAGTTTGGCGCGATTCGCCACGTGTCGTAGTAATGCGGGTTGGTGCCGGGGCCGTTCGACCAGGAGTCCATCCAGACGAGAATCAGGCGCGCGATGTCGGCGTCAGCCTGCGCCAGCGAGACGCCGGGCCGGAGGCGTCCGATGCCGTTGAAGCCGAATCCGGCCAGCCTCTGGTTGGTGCGGTCCAGCGCCAGCGGAAGCAGGAGATCGAAGTCCTGATCGACCAGGCGGAAGCCGCGCGGCATCACGCCGACAATGGTGCGCGTCTCCGCGTCCACCTGAATGCTGCGTCCGATCACGCCGCGGTCGCCGCCGAAGCGGCGCTGCCAGTAGCCGTAGCCGAGCATGACGGTCTTTGCGCCGCGCGGTGCCTGATCGGCCGAGGAAAACCAGCGCCCCAGCATGGGCGGCACGGCGAGCGCTTCCAGCACGCCGCCGCTGATGCCGTTGGCACGCACCTCTTCCGGCTCGGCCACGCCGGTCACGTTGGAAAGGCCCGGAGACCAGATGCCGATCGACTGAAAGGTCCGGTTCCGCTCCGAGAAGGTGAGGTACATTGACGAGGAAAGCTGAAGGCCATTCGTGAAGTTTGCAAGCCCGCCGGCGCCGGGTGCGTTGAGCCACAGAGCCGCCAGTTGCCCGGAGTCGGGATAGGGCAGCGGCTTCAAAAGCACGCTGTTCACCACGCTGAAGACAGTGGTGTTGGCGCCGATGCCGATGGCCAGCGTGAGAAGCACGGTAGCCGCAAACCCTGGCGATTTTCTCAGCCGCCGGAAGGCGAACCGCAAGTCGGCGAGCACCGATTCCACGAGCGGCCACTGCCATGCCTCGCGGCTGCGCTGTTCCATCAGGCCCACGTTGCCGAATTCACGCCGCGCCATCTGTTCGGCCTGCTTGCGCGGAGTGCCTGCGGAGACCAGTTCGTCGACGCGCTCTTCGATGTGTTCTTCAATCGAGACGGCGATGTCGTCATAGCGGCGACGGCGGGTGAAGAGTTGCTTGAGCCAAGTCATGGTTGCTCCTATTCCGATCGAAGAACCTGCATGGGGTCGACCGCGGCGGCGCGGCGGGCGGGGAGATAGCTGGCGAGCGCGGCTGCTGCCGCCAGGACAAACGGGACAGCAAGAAACGAGATGGGGTCGAGCGGGCTGACGCCGTAGAGCAGCGTTTTCATCAGTTGCGTAAGAGCGGCCGCCACGGCTACGCCGGCAACAACGCCTGTTCCTGTGAGAATCAGCGCGGAGCGCACGAACATCCAGCGCAGAGCGCGTTTCTGCGCGCCGAGCGCCAGCCGGATTCCGATTTCACGTGTGCGCTGCGAGACGGAATACGAGATAACACCGTAGATGCCAATGGCAGCCAAAAGCAAGGCGAGCAGTCCGAAGGAGCTGAGGACAAGCATGGAGAAGCGCTCGCCCGCCATCGCCGTGCCGGTGAGCGTGGCGAGGGTTTCAACCTTCGCCAGCGGCAGTCCGGGATCGATTGCCTGGATGGCCTGGCGCGCGGCTCCAGCCACGGTTGCCGGCGCAGCTTTGGTGCGGAGAACAACGTGCATCACGGCCAGCGAAGGCCATACGTCCTGCGTGTATGGCTCGAACATCTCCGGCGCGGGAACTTCGCGCAGGGAGGAGTGCTTGACGTCGGCGACGACGCCCACAATGGTAGCCGGAACGCGTTGCGAGGGAACAAGAACCTTTTTGCCGATGGGATCTTCGTTGGGCCAGTACCGGCGCGCCAACGTGCGATTGACGATCGTTACCGGCGAAGCGGAGAGAACATCCGAATCCAGCGCATCGCGGCCTCTCAGAAGCGGGGTTCCCAGGGCGGAAAAGAAGCCGGGCGAGATCACGGTGTAGTTGACGATTGGCGGGTGGTCGCCTTTGTGAAGGGGCCGGCCCACGATCAGCATGACTCCGGCCTCGGTAGCTCCGCCCATCGGAATCGCTTCCGTAATGCCGGCCGATTCCACGCCGGGGATCGAGCGCAGGCTCGGCAATGCCTGCTGATAGAAGCGGGCAATGCGGTCGCGGTCGGGGTAGCGCGTATCCGGCAGCGACAGCTCGAATGTCAGCACGTGTTCCGGGCGAAAGCCGTCATCGGCGGCCAGCAGTTGATAGAAGGTGCGAACCAGCAGCCCCGAAGCGATCACCAGGATGACTGCCAGTGCTACCTGAACCACCACAAGCGCACTGCGCAGGCGTGGATGGCTCGTGCCTGTTCCCGACTTCTGCCCGCCTTCCTTGAGAGATTCGATCAGGTTTGTGCGCGCGGCTCCGAACGCAGGCGCAAGGCCGAAGAAGACGCCGGTCAGGAGCGTGATAACGAAGGCAAAGGCCAGGACGCGAAAGTCCACTCCGGCTTCCTGCAACCGGGGGAAACTTTGGGGAGCGAAGAGTTTGACAAACCAGACGCCCGCGACGGCGATTCCCATTCCCGCGGCTCCTCCGGCAAGCGCCAGTAGAAGGCTCTCCGTGAGAAGCTGGCGCAGAACGCGCAGGCGTCCGGCGCCCAGAGCCGCGCGGACGGAAAATTCCCGCTGGCGCGCCATGGAGCGTGTCAGCAGAAGTCCGGCGACATTGAAACAGACGATCAGCAGAATGAAAGCCACCGCGCAGAACATCAGCAGGAGCGGTTTGCGCGAGTCGCCCGCAACCTGCGTTTGCAGCGGCGTGACGCGGGATTGATTCCAGCCTTTGGAAGCCGGCAGTGCGCGGTCCATGCCCTGCGCGGACAGGTCCATTGCAGCCTGCGCCTGCGCAAGCGACAGGCCGGGTTGCAGCCGTCCCACAATGGCAAGCTCGGAGGGAGTAAATTGCGCCGTGACGGCAGGAAGGGCCAGCGGAACCCATAGCTGCGTTTCCGCCGCAAAGGTGAACATTGCCGGCATTTCATTGGCGTGCGGAAAGCTGAAGCCGCGCGGCATGACTCCGACCACCGTGTACGGAGCGCCGTTCAAATCGATGACGCGATTGAGAATGGAAGG
>JAATFM010000194.1 GCA_015655195.1 Terriglobales bacterium | reverse complement strand
GGTAGGAATCGATATGACGGAATCTAAAGTTCGTAATCTGTTGGTCTACGGCGCGACCGGCAAAGCGGGCCATCTCGTGGTGGAGCGCGCCAGCGCGCAAGGCTGGGCCGTCACGGCCTTTGTCCGCAACCCGGCCAAAGTGCCCGAGGCGCTGCGTTCAAAGGTGACTATCTTCAAGGGCGATCTCTGCGATGCGTCGTCCATCTCGGCGGCCGTCCGGACTTGTCGACCGCACGCATCCGTCGATGCTTCAAGCGCACTTACGTTTGGTCATGCCAAAGGGCAGCCACGCAACAATGCGGATCGCGGCGTTATCACCCGCGCAACGGTAGAGGCACTGGAGGCCGATGGGCGACTGAATGATTGCGTTCTGCTGATCATCGGCGGCCAGCTCCTGCCTGAGCCCGGAGGAACGATCAACAGTTGGCCGATGGCGACTCTGGCCTGGCTGCTGCGCACGTTCGTCGCGCGGAAAGGCTGGCGTGAGATGGAGCGAGTGGTGCGCTGGTGTTTCGAAGACACACCCCCTGCTTTCCGCTTCGTCTATGCACGCATGGGCCAAATGGTAGAAGCGCCGTCGCGCGGTTTGCTCCGTCCGGAAACGACGTTGAACAATATTCAGCGCGGCAGCGTGTCCTACGTTGACGTTGCCGAGGCGCTGACGCAGCTCGCGAGTGACGAGATGCGGACATGGGAGCGCAAGGCGCTCTACTTTAATTACACTCGTGTCGAGACGACTCGTGGTTTCTAAGGACTGATCCGCGGTAAGAAGGCAACCCCTCTGTCGCCCCTTCCCCGAGACAAACTATCAAGTTTTAAGGTCCGGACCGCCATAGCAGGAGCAAAATGAAACTGAGGTATTGCCATGACTGCGTCTCCTGAGTTTCGGGCGAAGAAGATATATCCCGAAGGGACATCCGGAGTGTGAGTAGCGACGCTGAAGATCCTGCAGTGATACAGAGCCCGAGTGCGCTGACACTCTTACTTCCAGACTTGCTCTGCAAGGGGCTCGATGTGGTGTTTTGTGGAATTAATCCGGCGCTGAGCGCAGCCCAGGCGGGGCATCATTTCTCAAGCCACAGCAACCGATTTTGGCGTGTCCTTTACCTGGCAGGGTTCACTCCACATTTAATTCTGCCTGCAAACGACCGCACTATTCTTCAATACGGCTGCGGTCTGACGGCTGCAGTAGAACGACCAACGGTAGGAGCGAGCGAGCTCAAGAGCCGCGAGTTTCGCGAATCTGCCGAGGAACTGGAGCGGAAGCTTTGGCTATATCGCCCGCGCTTCCTGGCGTTTCTCGGCAAACCGGCATTTGCAGCCATTTTTCGGCAAAGAAGAATTGACTGGGGACAACAGTCCATGCAGTTTGGCGGCGCTCAGGTCTAGGTCTTGCCTAACCCGAGTGGGCTCAATCGGGCATTCAGCCTCGAGGCGCTGGTATCTTCCTACCGGGCTCTTCAGATTGCCTCCAAGAGACCTGAACACGAGTCGCAATAGGTCCAACGACTTTCTTATCTGGTTGTGAGAGGCCTTAGGACGCTGGCGAGCGTATTGCGCACCTCAAAGAAGCGCAGCAACCGTCTGACTTCGCATGAGCCGAGGAACGAGCGTGGCCGGTGGCCGCTATGCTGTATTGCGATCTGCTTGATATATCGAAAGCGAGGAGAAAATGGTTCGGATGGACTTGGTCTAAATTTTGTCCCAATCGAACACAACCCCTCAAACAACCTTACGGAACCGAGCGATGACGTTTCGTAAGTTGCTGTATGCATATGATTCTGGGCGGGTAAGCTTGAGGCTTCTACGGTCTCAAAATCCGCCAATCTTCGGATCGTGGGGGGCACGGCACCAAAATTAAGCATATTTCAAATCAGCAATTTATGGATGGTCCAACATACTTGACTCACCAAGTCATTTGCACAGGCGTGGCGACGCTCGATCTGCAAGTTTTGCGATGAATTTGCTCGTTCCTGTGATGTATGTGGACCTGTTTTATCGAGCTAAACGCACTTTGGATGTCGGCTTCCTTCGATTAGTGAGTCAAGTATATTGCTTCCTTTATAAAAATTCAGAATCCTTTGTGCCCAAAATCGTGCCTGGACTGTGCCTAGGTCTTCCCCTCATAGGTACCAGTTGGATGGCGGATGGCCTGGGTATTCGGGGTAAGTAGCATTCTCCCTTGTCTCTTATACGGTGCTGGATACAACGCAGTGCTGCCGCCTAACCTTCCCGACGTAGGGAGCATTTGGCCGCGTCAGCTAGCCTGGTTCCATCCCGGCTTTCGAACCTGCTGCTTGGCTACTTCAATTCACGTCTGCTTGAGATCTTAAATCCCTCCGGATCGACAAATAGCTAGCGTCAGCTGATAAAGGCACACCTGGCGCCCACTCGGGTCTGTGGTAATGCGTGAACGCATGCTGGATGTTGTCAATCTTACTTCCGCCAGTTTCTACGAACGGAGGGTGGTTTTCGAGAATTGGTAAGATGCTATCCAGCTTCATCTCGGAAATGTTCTCAACCTTGAAGACCTTTGCCCCGTGGCTCTCACAGCCTGAACACCAAGGAATCCGTCTTCGATCGCAAGGCACTGATCTGGATGGAAACCAAGTCTCTCCACGCAGCGAAAGTTTATTTCCGGATTGGGCTTCGCCTTCGACATGTCGTTCGCGCAAACTATGGTGTCAATGGGGCGTCTATCACAACTGCAGTTGAAGTGGCGCCGCTCCGCTGGGCGTCGCCACCTCAAGACCTATTGATAAGTATAGATAGGATCTCCTTTAAATCATTGAATTGTTATCGCCAGATTTGCGCTGCTTGTGTCCCCGGAGGTATCGGCAGCTGTTACGGAAATGGTAGTGGTGAACGCAACGTCCAGATTACTGGCCGGGGAATTTGAAGCCGCATAGGTTGAATCTCCGCTGTAGGCCGCGGTGATTGCCTGTGCCCCTACGGGCAGTGAGTTGACCGTGAGACTGGCAGAACCCGATGCAAGACTGGCTGTACCCAGAGATGTACTTTCCGCTGAGAACGCGATGCTCCCAGTGGGTGTGCCCGCGCCTGAACTCGGCTTCACGCTTGCAGTAAGTACGACCGGAGCATTGAGTGTAGATATCGTTGGAGAAACGGACAGTGCAGTGGTTGTCGCAATCAACGAGGATTGAGTCTTTCCACCGGAACTACCACCTCCGCTGCAACCAATCATGAACGAAAGCGAGCTGAATGCAGTCAGGGTCAGCGCGAGAAGCATACGCATACGCCTACCAGGCAACCCTAACATTATTAGCCCGGCAACGCTCGCGATGGCGCCTGCGCCCAGCCATCCGCCACGGGAGGTGCGGGCTGTAGCTGCCAAGCTGTGTTTTTTGAACAGCGGCAACGCAGTTTGCAGTGTAAGTATCGAAGTTACGGCGCCACCGCTGCCTGCCGCAGGTGCACCGAAGGAACAGGAAAGTCCAGCCGGTAGATTTGCCGGGCAGGAGAAGGTAAGTGACGAGGGGTTCAGGGTTGTGCTGCCATTCGGCGTTACAGTGACTGTCGCGCTGCCCGCTGCATTGGGCGTGAGTGTGAGGGAAGAAGGATCGATGGATGTAGTGAACGCACCGATCAGAGTAACTGTCGGAGCTACAGCATTGGTCGTCGCGTAATTTGTGTCTCCTGAGTAGCTCGCTGCAATTGTGTTTGCGCCGGCCTGTAGCTGATTTGACGATACTGTGATGGAGGCGGTGGAAGTGGGCGTTGTGTTCGTCTGTGGATTAGAAGTTATAGTCGCAGTGCCTAATACTACGCCGTTAGTCGTATTGGTGAAGGTTACCATGCCTGTTGGGCCAACTCCATTCGGTACTCCGGGAACCAAAAGAGCAAACGTTACTTTCTGACCAGCTTGCACTGTTGTCCTGCTCGCCGTCAGCACCGCACCGCTGACGATAGCTGGCGTAATAGTGACGGGCAGGCCATCGGATTTGCTTGGTGCGAAGGTTGCATCGCCCGCATATTGCGCAAATAACTGGTAAGTACCAGTGGGCAGCAATGTGGCCGCGACTGTACCCTGTCCGCTGGCTAGTGTGGTTTCCGCCACGGAATCACCGTTGAGTGTTGCGCTGTTCGTGGTTATGCCAACATCTCCACTAGGTGTGCCAGTGGAAGGCGCTACTGCGGACACAGCAACATCGACATTTAGTACAGCCCCATAGGCTGCTGTCGTTGAACCATTTGCTACAAGCGTAGTCGCCGTCGGAAGGAACGTTGTTGAAGTGCCGCTCCACCCTTCCACGAGATTGTACGCATTTACCGAGCCCAGACCCGTTGCCAGATCATAGCCTGATCCCGCGCTGTAACCCGGCAATATCCCGAACTCATCCGCCGAATTGCTGGGCGTACAGGATTTCGTTCCTGCAAGGCAGGGTACAGCGTTGCTTCCATCCGTGATGTCATAAAAGATACACCCATTTCCGGAGGCGACATTGTCTGATGTGCAATTACCATTCCCAGCCTGGGAGGCCGCGAGCTTATAGAGCACATAATTGGGATTGCCCAGGTTATCAGCGGTCTTTTGCTGTACAAGCGCTATCATGCCAGCAAAAATCGGGCTTGCAAACGAGGTGCCTCCGGCTCCCTCAAGATCAGTGTTCGTCGGGTCGAAAGTATTGAGAAACACAGCGTCAGATTGGTAAAAAGCGTAAAAACTTCCCCATAGTCCATCACCGGCCATAAAAGAGACATCGGGCAGATCCCGAACGCCATCGGAGGGAATACCTGACGGTCCAGCTTGCCAAGCCGGCTTTGGGTAACCATTCGCGCATGTGGAACTGCCATTAATCGTGGTTACACAGTTGCTGGCGCCTCCAGAACCGCCTATGACATTGAGATAGGATGATTGTGCCGCGCTATCATTGCACAGCGACTCGGTGGTCTGATCTGGGTCGCCCAGGGACTGCAAAGTAGATTGCAACTCAGGGCTTGCACAACTATCGTTCCAAGGGATTTCCGGAATATAGGATTTCACTGACTGCAAAGTTGTTGGGGCATTGGTTGAATTCCAATACTTGTCAGGGTCAGCGTATTCGGAATACAGGTCCGTTCCTCCTACGGCAACATCGTATGCTGTGGAAGCTATGCCATTCACCGTCATTCCATATTCGCTATATGTCTCGCCGGGACGATTTAAATTCTCGTCCCCCGCGTCACATACCGCTGAGCCCCAATCACCAGCTGCCGCAAGCACTGTAATCCCTTGTGCCGCAGCTTGTTCCCAAATTTCGGTATAGTACTGATTTCCCGCTGGTCCTAAAAATTGCTCGCACTCTCCATAACTTACATTCAAGATCGAAGCCAGATTGTTGTTGATGATATAAGCCGCCGCGCCGTCGATACCGCCAGAGGTAGCTGTATCGGCTGCTACGACCAGGTCGATCGTTGCACCTTTCGCAACAGCGCCAGCCCATTCTACGTCAAGGTCTGCTTCGCTCTCATCTTGCGTTAAGCCGGGGCTAGGCCCAAAATACAAAACGTTAAGATGTTTAGCGGGAAGACCAAACGTCTTTCGAAAGTAATCAATATCTGCCGGGTTGATATCGGAATCGCTGACAATCGCGATTGTCTGGCCCGTGCCATCAATGCCCGCATCCCAGAGTGGCTGCACGTTATACATGGTTGCCAGATCGGATGGACCGATAACATGCAAGCTCTCATTTGGGTTTTGCACTGTAAAGTTCGGTTGAGCATTGCTTGCCTGAGTCACGAACTTCCACGTCGATTTATCTCGCCGAATGGCCCGAGGCGGAGTATGCAAAGCATGTTTAGGAAAGTTGTTGAGTGAAGAGAAGCCGCTTACAACCGGCGCCAATGCCGCAGGAATCAGCGGGTTTGTAGAATTGGCATAATATCTCTTCCCCTTGACCTCATAAGTATGCAGTTCCGTGTGAAAGGCATCTTCTAACTCGGCATGTGTTCCGGAAAACATGATTAGATTTCTTCCAGCCATTGGCGGATCCACGGTGAAGCCATGATTCGTGAGCCAGGCTGTGATCTTTTGAATATCTTCGGGGGCTGCCCCAAATTGTTTTCCATATTGCGCTGGCGTCAGCCAATTATGGTAGTTTGGTGACTTTGGATTCTGTTGGTCTTCGAGCAGTTTCTTGAGAGCGGAATCCTGTGCCGCGCTTCTTTTTAGCAGAAGAATATTGCGCGGAAGCTGCAATGAGTCTGCTGCTTTTCCCATATCGGCGGCTGCGGTCGCCAACGGATGAATATTCCCTTTCAGTGGAACCAAACGGCTGTCATCGATTTCTTGGGTGATCAGCGGCGTCGCTGTAATCGTCTTCAGATGTCCCTGCGCGCCCGCTATGGCTGCGCAAAGGGTGATCATAAGGAAAGAAGTTATTCGATACCGAGAGGATGGGGCAAAGCGCATTTGTTTCATTCTCCATAGCATGTGTGGACAGATAGCGACGAGTCGAAGTGCGGCAGGCCTGAAGGAATGTTCTCCAGGCTCGCCTGCGCTGTGAATTACTTCGCCTGAGTAACAGTTAAGGCAATCGTCGCGGTCTGAGTAATTGAGCCAGAGGTCGCCGTCACCGTAATGGTTGAGGTGCCAGTCGGCGTGCCGGGGTATTTATTGCCGCTACCGCATCCGCTCAGCGTGGCAATCGAGCCTAACGAGAGCAGCGCAACCGCAAGCATCATCAGCCTGTTGAACAGACGACGGCGACGCGGAATCACGAAGAGCAGCAACCCGGCCAGACTCATGCCGCCCATCGCCTTCATCCATGGCGTACGATTGTTGGCCTGGTACTGGTTGTTCTTCGGTGTGGTGGCAATGATTACCGAGACAACACTGGTCTGGTTGGGGGCTAACGTCAGGCTTGCTGGATTGATTGTGCAACTGGCTGCGGAAGGTACTCCGGAGCATGTGAAGCTCACCGTACCGCTGAAAGTGCTGTTGGAAGCTACTGATACTGTAGCGATTCCGGTGGCTCCCTGCGTAAGGCTAAGGCTTGCCTGCGAAGGAGTCGAAAGGCTGAAGTCCGGCGGCTGAGCCGTTACAGCAACGCTCACCGAGGTGGCGGCGGATGCGGCATTGAAGTGGCTGTCTCCTGCGTAACTCGCGGTGAGGGTATGTGAGCCGACGCTCAATTGATCTGTGGTAATACTCGCTGAGCCGCCGCTTACTTCAGCGACACCAATCAAACTTCCATTGTCAAAGAAGGATACGATTCCGGTCGCGGGATATATGCTGCTTACCACTTGGCTGACATTTCCGGTAAGGGTAATATTCTGCCCCTCATCGGCGGTCGCTGCCGACGCTTTCAAGGCCAGGGTATCGCCACCCTGGTTAAGAAAGACGGCTGTGTTGTAACTCCCGCTAACCAGAAGGTCAGGGGCGCCAGTATTGCCAAAAGTTCCAGTAAAGGTATAGGCAGCATAAACGGTAGGTTGAAATAGCGAGGCCATTTCGGTAACAACCGGACCGAAGTTTCCGCCGCCAAGATTCGGAAGTATCTGAACGATCGGGCTTGCACTGCTGCTGGCGGGCTCTTCGATCAACGCCAGATCCAGAAATCCGTCGCCGTTGAAGTCTGCGTAGGATCCCCATGTGATTGTCGAGCCTGGATCGACACTGACAAGATTCGGCGCACCAAAAGCGAAATTACCCTGGCCTGGAATCAACATGGCTGCCTGCACAAAATTCAGTTCGCCCATATCCGGATCGAACTGACCTTCGATTGTGAGAGTTAAATCCTGCTTGCCATCGGCGTTATAATCGCCCGGGATGATATCTCCAATCACATAATTCGCGGCCAGAGAAACCACATTCGATGTGCTGAACGTGCCCGTGCCATCCTGCTTATTTGGCATTGCATACAGACCGAACACTCCAGTACCAAATCCCACGTCATCTACGGCAAGGTCAAGACTTCCGCCAGTGCCGCTGAAGCTGATCAATCTCGCCTGATAAAGCTCGCTTCCAAAAGATGTGAACGTTGCTGCACCAAATCCGCCGCCTTGAGTGCCCAGCAGAGTGAAGTAGCCAGACGGTGTAGCACCGGGCCCACAATTCGAGTCTCCTCCGTAGGGCAGCACAATATCTAAAATGCCGTCGCCGTTGACATCGCCAACATCGGCATACCCCGGAGCGCACGCCAGCGTTACTCCCAGGTTCAGGGCAGTGGGAGCATTGAAAACGCCATTACTTGCGGCAGTGGATATGTACAGCCCGTTGTTGGTTGCCAGCAGAATACTGGTTCCCGATGGACTATTAACAGTCACCGGCTCTACAAAGCTGAGCTTCATGCCACTTACAAAAGAAGCCGGCACAGCAGTCTTGAAGGTAAACGTTCCAAGTTCGTTTGCCGTGGTCGATTTACCATTGTTGATCCCCAGAACAATGTCTGGATATCCGTTATTAGAGACTGAGTTAGAGTAATCGTACGCAACCACATCCTGAAGCCCGTCGCCATCTACATCCGCAGTGGCCTGAACAAAAATATTGCCACCGACGGAATTATAGTTAGCGCCGCCATTTGTACTGGCCCCTGCAACTGATGGCGCTGCAAAGAATTGTCCAGCAGTTCCCTGTGAAGACGCGCCCATGTTCTCGTAAAACCCAATTTGCCCTTGTGACGAATCGACCCATACGAATGAGTTATAACCGGTCGAATTAAAGTCTTCCGGCTGTGGCTGCTCAACGCCCATTCCACCCACTAACTGTATCGGCGCGGAAGGAAACGTTGCTGCACCCGCATTCGAATAGATGTAGACATTGGCGCTTCCGTAGACAATCAGATCCTCAAGGCCATCCCCGTTCATATCTGCAATATTGAGGAATTCCTCGTTTCGAATTGGATATACGGTATTGCCTTGACCTCTTCCCAAAGTCTTTGCATACTGGCTCGCTCCGACTAAGGTGTTTGCACTCGAAGCAGCGAAACTGCCACTACCGGCTGTGTAAGGAACGTCGTAGACCGCTCCGTCCCCTGTCATAAACACAAGATCCGCGGTAGGTTGGCCGCCTCCCGTCTGTTCCGACGAACTTGACGCTGCGTTCAAATTCGTCGCGCGGAAGGTTCCATAATCGCCGGACACACAACCCTCTGAGGTCGTCACGGGCTGAGTGGGCTCCACAGGTGTTGTAAAAGTGCCGTCCCCATTGCTGGCAACATAAAGAACATCCCAACCAGCATTCGCAGGCGTGCTCACCCCGGAATCCACGAGCATGAATGCAATGCCCGAAGTGGATTTGCCATCGTTGCTCACAACCGCGCCGTTGGCGTAAAAGGCATAATAGGTATCGTTGAATGTAGCGGTGGTCGTTATGGGCGAGGCTGCCAGGTTGCCCGAGCCATCTCCCTTGTTCAAAAAAGTCTGGATCGCCACTTGCGTTGTCTGCGCCGTAGTCGGTGCAATGAACGAAAGAGTCGCAATATCTTCGGCACCATCTCCGTTAAAGTCGCCGACCAGAACCGAGCCCCCGCGCGACAGCCAATTTGCGTTTGGGACAGTGAAGGCAGATGGACTGCCGAAGGTTCCGTCACCGTTGCCTTGCCAGATTACAATCTGGCTGTTTGCGCCATCCTGAGCCACGAGATCGATCTTGCCATCGTTATTCATATCTGCGGCGATAGCCCAGACGATGTAGGGATTATTGTTCGTAGCACTCGCATTCGATGCGAGAGGCGTTGCGGTAGCGAAGTTTTTGCCTGGGCCGGGGTTCAGGATAACGTCAACAATCCCATTCGACTGGATCGTAGCGATATCTGGGTAGCCGTCGTTGTTAAAGTCGGCAGCGACGGACGCATAGATTTCAGTGTTCAGGTTACCGCCCAGGCTGCCGTTGGTGCCGTTATTCAATGTAATAAAAGGCGCAGCCACAAAACCAGGGAAATTGATATTTGTACCACCCACACCATGATTCGCAGGGGTTGCTTTCGAGGGCAGAGACGTTATTGCACCGTTTGCAGCGGTTTTCCCCAGGGCCTGTCTTAAATGTGGCGCAATCACCCGTTCAAACGGAGTCATAACCAATTTATTACGGAAGCCGGCAGTGTCTGGCGCCGGATTTTTTGTTAGTGCCGGTCCGTTAGGTTCGGTGACAGCCCCGGCAACGTTTCCGACGCCGGGGGATCTTTGTGCCCAAACGGACAGAGTCGTAAGCATAGCAACCGCCAGCATACCGATCCGATGGGATTGACGAAGAGTTCTCATTTTCATTTGAGATCCTTTTGATGGACAACGTATGGGGCGTTCGAGGATGACCAGATCGCCGAAACCGGCGGACTGGCACGATCAAGGAAGAATTACGTCTGGCCTCTAAAATCACAGAACGCGACATCTCCGTCAAATGAACTATTGTCAACAAATGTCAACAGTTATTCTCTTTAGAATGAGGCAATTAGGGCTTCCGAAATAGCAGGTAATTTGCTGGTCCCAGCACACACGCTATTATGACGACAACATGCCCTCACAGGATCGCCAACTATTAACTCCTGCCAGTTACCGCTTTGACGAGTTTGAAGTCGTGGTGCGTTCCGAGACCCTGCTGTGGAGAAACCGAAGGGTTAAAATCCAAAAGCTGCCATTCCGAATGCTGCTTGTGCTGTTAGAGAGCCCCGGTAAAGTGGTGTCGGCTGAAACCCTTCGAAGCAAACTTTGGGGAGAGGACAGATACATGGATTTGGGCAGCGGTCTGCGAACCGCTGCCGGAAAGCTCCGCGAAGCTTTGAGGGATGTCGCTACAAAGCCGCGATTCATCCTGACCGTATCCGGTCAGGGATACAAATTCATTGGCAATGTCGTGCCAGTATTCGATGGACCGCCCTTATCAAATCTGCTTCCCCCAGCCATCGTTCTATCCACCTCGCCACTTCCTTCAATGGGCAAAACCCGCCTAACAGCGCATTCCCCTGTCCTGCTGAAGGCAATTGCAGCCTTCGTGCTGGCCAGCGTTGTGATATCCGCAGTCGTTCTCTTCTACCAATACCTGCACCGTCCCCTGGCGAGCAGTCAGGATACGATCGTTGTCGGGCAATTCAGCAACAGCACCAACGACCATGCGCTAGACGGAATCCTGCTGTCCGCCGTCCGCCTGAAGCTCGAAGAATCTCCGTACCTTAGTTTGGTCACTGACGAGAAACTGCGGTCCGTGCTGAAAAACCAGAATGCCGCTTCCCTCCCGGAAGAACTTCATGCGTGTAATGCACTCGGGTCCCAACTCTTGCTGCGGGGCCGAATCTCTGCACAGTCCCCGGGTTATCTGATCACTCTCAGCGCCTGGAACTGTTCCCGCGGTGAACTGCTTACAGAACAGAACGCCAAAGCGCCTTCACGAACAGGAATTCTGCCAGCCCTTGATTTCGCTACGGACGAGATGCGGCATCGCCTCGGTGAGACCGAGGATTCTATTCAGAAATTCAATGTTCCATCAAATCAAGCAACCTCGGCATCTCTTGCCGCACTGAAAGCGTTCAGCATCGCAGAGGAGAAGCGCACGCAGGGATTAGAGCCGGATGCAATTGTCTACTATAAAACCGCGATTGATCTGGACCCTGCGTTTGCTCTTGCATATGCTCGGTTGGGAACAATCTACGCCAATCTTGGACAAACGGTCTTGAGCCAACAAGACTTCCGGAAAGCATTTGAATTGCGTGGGAATACAACCGACCGTGAGCGCCTATACATCACGACTCACTATTATGCCGACGTTCTCGGCGATGTTGGACACGCAATCGATACCTATCAGCTATGGCACAATGTCTACCCGCGCGATATGCCGCCCACAAACAATCTGGCTATTGAATATCTAATTCTAGGAGAACCGGAGAAGGCAGAGCGATTCGCCAAAGCCGCAATCCAATTAGATCCCTCTGTTAGTCAACCCTACGGCACGCTTGCGCAGGCCTATCTCACAAATGGCAATTACGCAACTCTGACCGCTTTTTGCACTGATCCGAAGTACATAACACTGGACAGCATGCCATTCCATCAAGCCTGTTTCCTCCTGGATTTTGTGCAGAACGATAAGACCGAAATGCAGCATCAGTTGCAATGGGCGCACGGAAATCCTGCAGAGAGCGCCCTGCTGGAAGACGCTGCGAAAATTGCACTGTATCACGGCCAAATAGGATCGGCACAACAGGCTTTTGCCGATGCCAGACAAAACGCTTCCAAGAACAGCCTTTCAGAACTTGCGGCAGCCATTTCTCTCGATGAGGCAAACTCCGAGGCTGATCTTGGCCTCAAACGTAAAGCTGACAAGGATGCGCTGGATGCCCTTAAGCTTGCGCCCAATAGCCCCCTTGTCGGAGCATCGGCCGCGCTCGCATTCGCTAACGCTGGCGACATCGATCGTGCGCAGAGCGAAGCAAACAAAGCAGTCCATGAGTCTCCATCGGACACCCTCATTAATAAGGCACTGATCGCCTCGGTGCACGCTGCTATCTGCCTTGACAAAAATCAACCTGGTGTCGCGATTCAATCGCTGGAACAGGCCCGTCCTTTTGACTTCAGCATGCTGCTTGATCTCGCACCTGCTTACTATCGTGGAATGGCCTACCTACAAAACCGGCAGCCACACGACGCCGCTAGAGAATTTCAGAACGTTCTCGATCATCGTGCTATTGTCCCCAACTCTCCGTATGCTGTCCTTTCGCAACTCGAACTTGGCCGCGCTCTTCAGCTTTCAGGAGATCAAGTCAATGCCGCGCGTGCATACGGCGAGGTCGAGAGGATTTGGAAAGATGCAGACCCCGGATTTCCTCTTCTTCGGAAAATGCGTGATTACCAGCGAGAGCTTTCCACGGTGTCGTCGAGATAACTGTATGGAATATCTTACTCACTGCACCTTAGCTGCAACAACCTCTCTTCAGGCACCATATAACGATACCCTCGCTTCAGCATTTCCAGATGGCTTCGCGTGCGGATAGGATGCTGCGAATTTCCTGGCTATGGGTTTCAATCGCTGTGCCCCAGAGAGGGCTTGCTTCTTGTGCGTGCCCGGCTCTCAAGGCCATAGCGCAAATCAAATGCGCGAAAAAGTAGCACGCTATATAATCCCTTCCGGCAGAACACTTTTGACTTCCATCGGAGTATCGAAAGCCGTCGCCTCCCACGTGGTTTCTATGCTCTGCATACCTTCAAGATGGATCGCGGAGTTTCCTTCGATCGCATCAGCGAGGCTGGAGATGGCGCAGGCCGGTTCGAGCGCGGCCAGATAGTGTTGCCCATACCACGGATACCCTTCTCCCCCGCGGAATAGCTGCCAGTAACCAAGCACGGGGAAAAGCCGATGATCCCAGCGAAGCGCCCAGCCAAGGCGGCGTTTCGGGTTCACAATGGCAAACCACCCGTCCTGCAAATCTTCGAGTAGAACAAAGTCGTGGCTCTTCACCCCAGGCTCCGGGAGCACAGAGATGTCCGTGAGCTGGCCATCTACGGACCGGAGCTGCGGCCATGTTCCACTCTGCCGGGATTGCAGCCGAGCTCCCGCAGGTAGCTCGGCTGTCTTAGCCGTACACGGCGGCACATAAATGCGACACCCTGCCTCCAGAAAAGGCCAGCCAAAGGTCGGGTGCTGGCCCCACAGAAAATCTACCGCCTGCGGAGATTCGTTATGCACCGTCTCGTGAATCTGCAAAGTGCCACTGCCGGCGCGCAGATGAAAGACCTTCTTCACATACAGCGGAATCCGCCGAAGGCGAGTTTCGGAAGTGACAACGATGTCTTCCGGCGTATCCACATCGATGCGATACTGCCACGACAATAACGTAGACTCGCCGTGATAGCCCCACGAAGCGCCGCGATGCGAAGAAGGCACTGGGCCGATGGGCAGCATCTCATACCAGCCACCGGCAAAGTGCTCGCGGAAAGCGCCCTCCGATAACGGACTGCTGGTGAGTGTGTCCCCCGCCTCACGCAAACCGTGAGGGCTATGCCATAGCACATCGATGTCCAAAGGCTTCCAGACAAACTCAAGAATGTCGTTCCCTTTGTCTGCCGCGATCAGGACGCGAATTTTCTCGTTTTCCAGCGTGAAACAGCGATGGCCGCGATAGAGGAATTCGCGAATGCGGCATCCGTAATTGCGGTTGGCGACAATCGAGGTATAGCGATTCATGGAATCATCCCGGCAATCGGCCATCCAAGGCTCGCCATCCACCACACTGACGGCCCCGGTGACAAATGATGTTTCGTCGAACACAGCAAAGAATCTGCCTGTTATGGAAAAGAGGCTAAGAAATTACGACGGTTGAGAGATAGAAATCACGCACGCTGCGAAGCGGCAGTTCCAACCGTGAGCAGTTCACAACATCCCCCTTGAGTGCCTGTAAACATACAGAACGGAATGAAAGCGTGTCAATGCTGATATTTTACATATTACATATGACAAAATCACCGTTTTATTCCCGCAATCGTACTATGCTTAGGAATGCCACAGCCGAAGACGCAGCGGAGTGCTACGCGGATAAAGTCATGGCCAGTTCTAACCATGCTGTTTCTCGTCGCGGTATTCAATTACTTCGACCGGCAGAGTCTCTCGGTAGTGGTTCCGCGCATGCAGGCAGAGCTGCACTTCTCCGACATGGCCTATGGGCATATCGTCAGCATGTTCCTGCTGGCATCGGCCTTTGCTTATGCGCTCTCCGGATTTCTCTGTGACCGGCTTGGCACGCGGCGCAGCATGGCGCTCTTCGTAGGCTTCTGGTCGCTTGCCGAAGCGGCTACCGCATTTGCATTCTCGGTCGGCGCACTGGCTGTTACGCGCTTTTGTCTTGGCCTGGGCGAGCCGGGCCTGTGGGTTGCCGCTCCCAAAGCGGTCGGCGAAGTCATGGAGCCTTCAAAGCGCAGCCTCGGCGTGGGCATCTATACCGCCGGAGCCACATTCGGCGCGATCATCGCAATCCCCGTGATTCTGGCTGTCACAACGCATTTGCCATGGAGAGTCATCTTCCTCTTCGACGGAGCGGCAGGATTGCTCTGGACGCCGATCTGGCTGTACCTCTATCGCGATCCCACACCAAAGCCTTCTGTTACCGCAACACGGGGCACCCTGATGGGGCTTCTGCGGCTGCGAGCCACATGGATTTTCCTGATTTCACGCGGCATCACGGACTCGGTCTGGTACTTCTACCTCTTCTGGTTTCCCAAATATCTCACCAGCGAGCGCGGCCTCTCCACAGCGGGGTTGTCGCGCTGTGGCTGGATCGTCTATCTTGCGGCCGGGTTGGGAACGGTGTTTGGCGGCTATACCTCCGGAGTCCTGATTCGGCGCGGCTCCGCGCCCGGTGCGGCTTACCGCACGGTGATGCTCTTTTCGGCAATCGCTGTCCTGGTAAGTCCGTTAACGGCGCTCTCCGCAAGCCTTGCATGGGCGCTCGTCTTCGCGTGCGTTGTGGCTTTCGCCCAGATGTGCTGGTTGACAAACCTCACTGCCGCGCTGCTGGAAGTATTTCCAGCCGATCAGGTCGGCAAAGCCGCAGGACTGGTTGCGGCCGGCAGCGGCTTTGGAGGAATGCTCTCAAGTGAACTGATTGCCAGCTTTGTAAGCCATGGCGGATACACGCCTGTATTTTGCATGATGGGCATCCTGCATCTTATCGCCATCGCGCTGCTATGGAAGACGCTACCGACGCGCATCTGCGTCATGGAGCCCGCATCGTAGACGACCGGATGATGGCGCGCAGGCAGCGCGGCTCGCCGAACGCGCTGCAATGCCTGCGAAGAATCCGCACTATCAGCGGCGTTTCACTGCTTGCCTTCCCATGCGCTGTACTGCCATGCCTGAATACGATTGATCTGCATCGTTGCCGGGAACACTGTACTCTGATCAGGCAGTTCCGGCCAGCGCCCGCCAACGGCAAGATTCGCAATGAGGTACATAGGCTCATGGAAGCGTATTGGAGTTGCCTGCGAAGCGACGAGCCTGCCATCCACATAGATGGACATGCGCTCCGGCCCCCAAAGCAACCCGTAGCGATGAAACGAGTCGTATTCGTTGATGGGAAGCCTGTGCCAGTTGTTGAATGCGGTTTCTCCACCGCCAACCGTGCCGGTATGCACCCATCCCACGCCACCTTCATGACGGCTGTTGGGAGCGCCAAACATTTCGAAGACATCTATCTCCGGCGGCCATGTGTGAGAAACGGGAAGCAGCCAGAAAGCGGGCCACAGCCCTTTGCCTTCCGGAATCTTTGCGCGCATCTCGAAATAGCCATAGCGCTGCGCAAAGCATCCATCGCTCATAATCATGCCTGAGAGATAAGGGAATGGTTTCGGCAGTTTTGCATTGGAAGGCGTCGGCACGGCGGAGATGGAAAGAATACCTTTGTGCAGCCGGAAAGGGTTATATCCTGTCGCATCGCCGGGCTGCGCATACCACTCCGCCTCTCCGTTGCCCTCAAGCGTATGTACATTGTCGATGTAGGAAGTCTTCCAGCAGGAACTCAGCGCTGGCTCGTTAAAGTCATCGTGAAAGGTTTGCTTCCACCCTTGCGCGTCATGCTGCTGTAATGGCGGCGGCAGAGGCACATCCGCCTGGCTGCCGGCTTGCAGCATAAACTCACCCTGCAAAGCTGCGTCTTGCGAAGACGGCCCGACATATACCACGAACCTTCCGGGATCGGCGCTCCACTGCTTCCGCGCAACGTCGTAGTAAGACATTGCACGCTGGTCAAGCAGGAACGTCACCTGCTTTGCCTCGCCCGGCTGCAGCCGTATCTTTTCAAACCCCTTCAGTTCCTTCACTGGACGCTCGACATGCGCCGAAGGATCGCCGAGATAAAGCTGAGCCACCTCCGCGCCCTCTCGCGCACCTGTGTTCTTCACGGTAAAGCGCACCGTCACCGGCTGCCCTTGCAGCGGCTCGCGTGGCGTTATCTCCAGCCCGCTATAAGAAAAACTCGTATACGTAAGCCCGAAGCCAAAAGGAAAACGCGGCGCAACGTTCCTGCTCGTGTAGTAGCGATAACCGACAAAAAGACCCTCGCGATAACGCACATGCGAGGAGCCATCCTGCGGATAGTAGTTGTCATGCACGGGGTTATCCGCCCACTCCCGCTCAAAGCTCACAGGAAGCCTTCCCTCCGGCCCACGCTCGCCAAAAAGAATCTTCGCCAGCGCGTTGCCTCCCTCATCCCCTGGATACCAGATATGCAGCAGAGCAGGAACATGGTCTATCCAATGAGACATAGCGACATTGCCACCAGCGGTCAACGTCACCACGGTGCGTGGTTGAATGGCTGCAATCTGCCCGATCAGCTCCTCCTGCCCCGGCGGCAGCTCAAAGGGCCGATCCATACTCTCGAATTCGGAGGAAGGATCAAGACCGGCGCAGATTACAACCGTATCCGCAACCTTCGCCATCTCCCTGGCTTCGTCCAGCACCAGGTCCTTTACAGGCAGGATTCCCAGGCCCGCGAGTGGCCCGAGCGAGCGGGTCACGCTTTCCAACTGCACATGCACGGTCTCCCCCTGATGCAGCGAAACTCGCGCGGAAGCCAGCGGCCCAATGATCTCAAAGGAACCGCGCTCTGCAATGAGCTTTCCATTGATCCGCACTCTGCACCGATCATGGGCGCCACAGGTAAAGAGCACCGCATATTCTCCACTGATGGATGGAGTGAAATCCGCCGACCAGCGAACACTTCGCTCCGAGGATTGCTCCGCCGGTGCGCGGCTCCCCGGCTCCCCCGTGAGCGATTCGCGAATCGAAGTCTCGGGC
>JAATFM010000100.1 GCA_015655195.1 Terriglobales bacterium | reverse complement strand
GTAATACCGGGCCAGAGCGCAAATTACAATCTGCAGTTGACGGGGAATGGATTTACCGGAACCGTGAGCCTCGCCTGCTCGGGCGCGCCTGCACAGGCTACCTGCACAGTATCTCCGTCATCGGTGACGCTTACGGATACGACTCAGTCCTCACCTTACACAGTAACTGTGACGACGGCCGAAGGAGCAGCTTCAGCACAGCTAAAGGGTGTACCTGCTCGGAATTCACGGCCTGGTTCCGGATTGCCTGTCGGCGTGCCAGTCTCACTCGGAGTTTTGGGAATGCTCGGATTGGCAGGCATTCGTCGTAACTGGCGAGCGCGGTTCCTGGCCTGCACTGTTGTTCTCGTGTTGGCGTCGGCGCTGAGCGCCTGTGGAGGCTCCTCTTCCTCAAGCATATCGGGGACGCAGCCAGGCTCATACACTCTCACAGTGACGGCTACTTCCGGAACAACGTCACAGACCCAGCCATTGAGTCTCGTCATTCAGTAAGGGCATAACGAGATGGACAGGCATGCGTGCCGGCGCTTTCCGAACCGGGCCCGAGCCTGTCCTTCTCGTAGGCAGTTGTGACTTCATATCGCCGGAATTGGCCTCAGCTCGTTCCCGCGAACGGGCCTTGATAGAGATACTAAAACGACATACAGTTGACAAACACGATCTGCTGTTCGTGGTCAGTAAGTGGCCTGCCCGGATTGTCGCTAGCCTATTCGGAAGTAGCGCATTCTCGGATATTCTATTTGATAGATGCCAAAGGAGTTGTTTCGATAGTTGCCGGAATTATCGTTCAGATTCAAATTCTGGACATTTGTCCGGATGGCAAGTTGCCTACGAAAGGTATTGGCTGCTGCCTGAAGTATGCAAAATCGGCAGGGAATCGAGCTGTCCGGTTTAGTATGGGAAGGTTAACTGCAGCAACCCTCCAGTCCAAATCTGGCTTTCGGGCGGCTGGCCTTGAACAAAAAAGACTTATGCGAACGGGACATCTGCACTAAGTTCATCACACTGCAATGCAAAATGCCGGCTGGGATCCCATGGCTCAAATCCGGGAAGAGGTGTCCTTCCCCAAGGGGTGAATCATCGTCTGCGGCAAGCTTGTTATGCGTGGCAAGGCTATCCACACAGTCACAACGCACGAAGCCGGACACGCAGACGCAACTCTCAGGAAATTTGAAAAGCATGCCGTTGGCTGCAATGGAACTTCGCGGCCCACGGTTTGCGTAGTACATATGCAAGACCACGCGACATCTCTCAGTGGAGGATCAACCGGCAATGGAACTTCGCATCGAAGGGCTCACTAAGAGCTACAAAGGGGGAGTGCGCGCCCTTGACAACGTAAGTCTCACGATTCCCCGCGGGCTATACGGCCTGTTGGGACCGAATGGAGCGGGCAAGTCGACGCTGATGCGCACGATTGCGACGCTGCAGGAGCCGGATTCGGGCGCAATCCACCTGGACGATCTGGACGTGCTTCGAGCCAAGGATGAGGTGCGCAAGACTCTTGGGTATCTTCCGCAGGATTTTGGCGTGTATCCGCGCGTGAATGCCGAGGAGATGTTGGACCAGATTGCGCTTCTGAAGGGCATTACGAATAGCAAACAGCGCAAAGAGGCCGTGCATGAGCTTTTGCATCGCGTGAACCTGTGGGATCACCGGCGCAAGCGGCTAACGGGATTTTCCGGTGGCATGAGGCAGCGTTTCGGTATTGCGCAGGCGCTGCTGGGGAGCCCGAAGCTGCTGATTGTGGACGAGCCGACGGCGGGTCTCGATCCCGGCGAGCGCAACCGCTTCTATAACCTGCTGGCCGAAATCGGCGACAACGTGATTGTGATTCTGTCGACGCACATTGTGCAGGATGTGATGGAACTGTGCAGCAACATGGCCATCATTCACCTGGGCAAGGTGCTGTTTGCCGGCGCGCCTGACCGTGCAGTGCAGACGCTGGAAGGCAAGGTGTGGAGGAAGTCGATTGAGCGCGACCAGGTGAAGGAGTATAGCGACCGGATGCACGTCATCTCGAACAAGCTGGTGGCGGGGCGGCCGCAGATTCATGTCTTTGCCGAGGCGCAGCCGGAAGAGGGCTTTGCGCCTGTGGCTCCGGATCTTGAGGATGTGTTTTTTGCCAGCCTGGCTGGACTGAATTAGGAGGCCGGATGCTGAATTTTGCATGGTTTGAGGTTCGCTATTGGCTCAAGTCTGTAATGCTGTGGGTATTTACCGGCATTGTGGCCCTGCTGGTTTTGCTGGCCATGAGCACGGATCAGGTGCGTGTAGGCGGGGCTATTGGCAACACGTATCGTAATGCTCCGTTTGTGGTGGAACAGTTTTACTCCATCTTCTGGTTTATTACGCTGTTGATGGTGACGGCGTTTGTGAACTCGGCCGCGGCGCGCGAGTTTGCTTACAACATGAACCAGATTCTTTTTACCAAGCCGATCCGCAAGATCGATTTTCTGGCGGGGCGTTTTCTGGGGTCGGTAGTGGTATCGACGATCCCGATGTTGGGCATCTCCATTGGTGCGCTGCTGGCAAAACTGATGCCGTGGGCTGATGCGGAACGATTCGGGCCCGTGGTGGGCGCGGCTCACTTGCAGGGATTTCTGGTTTTCGCGTTGCCAAATACGCTCTTTGTTGCAGCAATCATCTTTACTATCGCCGTGCTGACGCGGAGCACGGTGGTCTCCTTTCTCGGTGGCCTGCTGCTGCTGGTGGCCGAGATCATCTCTGGTGTCTTTACGCAGAAGCTGGAGAACGAAAAGCTGGCGGCGATGCTTGATCCATTCGGCAGCGACGCCTTCTCGTACATGACAAAATACTGGACGGTTGCCGACCGAAATACGCACGCGATTGGCTTTGATGGCCTGCTGCTATGGAACCGGCTGCTGTGGGTCGCCGTGGGGCTGCTGGTCTTTGCGTTTGCCTGCTGGCGCTTCAATTTTTCCGAGCGAGCCAGCGGCGGCGGCAAGCGTGCAACAGGCGAAAAGCGCGATGCGGCATTGGAAGGCCGGCCGCTTGTCGCGGGTAAAGTTGTTTTAAGCTACGGCGCGGGTGCGCGCTGGAAGCAACTGCTTGCCGGGATTCGGATTGAATATCGGCGGCTGCTCAAGACGGTTACGTTCATTGTGGTTACCTGCGCGGCCCTGGTGAACTGCCTTACGTCGCTCATCTTCAGCGCACGGGAGGGCTTCGGGCTGACGACGCGGCCGGTGACCTACTCGATGCTAAGCATCATCAGCGGCACGCTCTATGCGTTTCTGATTGCTCTCATCACCTTCTTTGCGGGCGTGCTGGTGTGGGATGAACGCGATGCGCGGACCGATGAGGTGAGCGATGCGTTGCCGGTGCCGGAGTGGCCACGATTTGTGGCGAAGTTCGTTGCGCTGATGACGGCGATTGCGTCGATTCAGGCAATCGTGATGCTGGTGGCCATCTGCGTTCAGGCCGCGAATGGCTATACGCGCTTTCAGATTGGTCTATATGTGGAGACACTGCTGGGGCATGCACTGCTGAGCTTCGGATTCTTCGCGGCGCTGGCATTTCTCATTCACGTGCTCTCGCCGAACAAGTACATCGGATATTTTGCATTCATCGGAGTAGTGGTTGCGAACGCATTTATGTGGCGGCCCCTGCATGTGGGCACGAGCATGGTGCAATTCGGCAACTTGCCGAGCATGACCTACTCGGACTTCTTCGGCTACGAGCCATGGATGAGGAGCTGGAGCTGGTTCGCGGTTTACTGGACGCTGTTCTGCATCCTGATTTCGATGTTCAGCATTCTCCTGTGGCAGCGCGGCAAGGATACGCGCTGGAAGGCGCGGCTCGGCAACGTGCGGCAACGCTTCCACGGCGCGATACGCGTGTTGACGATAGCCTCTGCCGCCGGATTTCTGCTGGTGGGCGCATGGGTCTACTACAACACGGAAGTGCTGAACAAGGTGGAGAGCGCAAATGACGCGCAGAAGAAGCTCGCCGACTACGAGAAGGCATACAAGAAGTACGAGCATCTGCCGCAGCCGCGCGTGACGGACGTGCGCTACGACATTGCGCTCTATCCGGCTACGCGCGAGTTGGTGATGCGCGGCCAGGAGCAGATCAAGAACGAGACGTCCAGCGCCATCGACACGCTGCACCTGACTCTCGACCGCAATTTCACGTCGAGCATTGCGCTGGCGGGAGCGCAACTGGCGCAGAACGATGAGCGGCTCGGCTACCAGATTTACAAGCTGACCACTCCGCTGGCGCCGGGCGAGACACGGACGATGAACTTTGATGTCGAGTCGCACCCTAAAGGCTTTGAGGACACGCTGACGATGACGGGCGTGGTGGAGAACGGCAGCTTCCTGAACTCCGGCAGCGTGCCGCAGATCGGCTATCAGGACGGCAACGAACTGACGGACCCGAACGACAGGAAGCGATTCAAGCTCAAGGAGAAGGAGCTGATGCCGGCGCTCGAAGCAAACTGCACAAGCGACTGCATGAACACCTACATCTCTAACAACTCCGATTGGGTGAGTGTGGATACGGTTATCAGCACCAGCGGCGACCAGATTGCCATTGCGCCAGGCTCGCTGATTCGGCAATGGCAGCAGGGCGGCCGGAATTACTACGAGTATAAGCTGGACCACTTTGCGCTGAACTTCTATTCGTTCCTCTCGGCACGCTACCAGGTGGAGCGGACAAAGTGGAATGGCATGGATGTGGAGGTCTATTACCTCAAGGAGCATCCGTGGAATGTGCCGAAGATGGTGCGTTCGGTTGAAAAGTCGTTTGAGTATTACACGACGAACTACGGGCCGTATTTCAACAAGCAGGCGCGGATTATCGAGTTTCCGCGCGTGGCGAGCTTTGCGCAGGCCTTTCCGGGTACCATGCCATACTCGGAGTCAATCGGCTTCATCGCGGACATAGAAAAGCCGGATGACATCGACATGGTGTATTACGTGGTGGCTCACGAGATGGGGCATCAGTGGTGGGCACATCAGGTGGTCGGCGCGAATATGCAGGGCGCGACTTCGCTTTCCGAGACGCTGGCGCAGTACTCGGCGCTGATGGTGATGGAGCATGAGTATGGGCCGGACACCATGCGCAAGTTCATGCAGTACGAGATGGATGAGTATTTGCGTTCACGCGGAGCGGAGCGGTTGAAGGAGCGGCCGTTGATGCGCGTGGAGGCGAGCCAGGGATACATTCATTACCGCAAAGGAAGCGTGGTGATGTATTACCTGCGGCAGATGATCGGCGAGGATGCCATCAACCGCGCCCTGCGCAAGGTGCTGGCGCAATACCGGTACGCGCAGCCTCCGTACCCTACGTCGTGGGCGCTGGTGGATGCTCTGCGGGAGGAGACTCCGCCGCAGTATCAGTATCTGCTGAAGGATTTGTTCGAGGATATTACGTTGTTTTCCAATCGCACGCTGGAGGCAAAGGCGAAGAAGCGGCCCGATGGAAAGTACGACGTGACAGTACAGGTGGAGACCCACAAATACAAGGCCAGTGAGAAGGGCGCGGAGACCGAAGTTCCGGTCGATGACTGGATCGAGGTTGGCGCGCTGGCCGCTCCTGAAAAGGGGAAGCACTACGGCAAGGTGCTGGCGCGGCAGATGCTGCATATCACCGGAAAGGGCGGGACTTACACGTTTGTTACGGATACGATGCCGGACAAGGCGGGGATTGATCCGCTGCTGCTGCTGGTGGATCGCATACCGGATGACAATTTGAAAAAGGTGGATGTGGCGCAGTGACTCCTTTGCGCTGCGCTGTGCCGAGGGAAGGTTCGCTGGCTTCATCATAAAGACAGCCGTCGGCATGTGCTTCACATTCCGCAGGTGAGCCAACTGAACAAGGAAGCCACCATTGCAATGAGTCATTCGCAAAGGCATCCGAGGCGGCTCAGTTCAGCCGTTGGTGTAGCCGAGCCAGGACGGGTTCTTGATGGTGCCGTCATAATGCGAGCTGGTCTTGAATAGCTCAAACTTTCCGGTCATGGCGGCTTCTTTTGTTTTCGCGAGAATCGCGGCGACCTGCTGCCGGTCCATCGGTCTGAAGCTCTGCACGGCCTGGAACGCCTGGTCGAGGACTGCCGCCGAGTCGATCCCGGTGATGACCACCGCGGCTGGGGAATTCAACCCGAAGTGCAACGCCTCCATTGGCGTGACGGTCTTGCTTTGGAGGATGTAGGGATCCCCGAAAGTTTTCATGGCAAGGATGGCGGTGCCGTGTTCCTCCGCAACCGGCGCTACTCCATTCAAGAAGGAACGAAAATGCGCATCCATCACATTGATGGGCATCTGCACGGTGTCGAAATGGAATCCGTGCTTGTCGGCAGTCTCAAACATGCGCAGGTGTACGCTGGGGTCCTTGTGGCCGGTGAAGCCGATGTATCGAATTTTGCCTGCTTGCTTTGCTTCCTGAACAGCCTCGATGGCTCCCCCTGGGGCGAAGATAACATCCGGATCGTCGAGGCGAATGACCTCATGGAATTGCATCAGATCGATTACATCGGTCTGCAGGCGCCCCAGCGATTGCTCAATCTGTCTGGCAGCGGTGTTCTTATCCCTGCCATCGATCTTTGTCATCAGGAAGACCTTCTGCCGGTAACCATCACGGAGCGCCTGGCCCATCCGGACCTCGCTGATGCCGCCGTTGTAGTCCCAGCAGTTATCCATGAAGGTGATGCCGCGATCGATTGCACTGCGCAGCAAGCGGATGCTCTCCTCCGGGTCTTGTTGTTTCCCGATGTGATATCCGCCCATGCCGATCGCAGAAACACGTTCGCCCGCACGACCAAGTTCGCGATAAATCATCTCGGAGGACTCAGGACGGCGGCTGGCAAGGGAAGACTGAGTGTTCTGCGCGCCAGCAGACGTAACCGTTCCCGCGGCAGCAATGCTAGCCGTTCTTAGGAAATCTCTGCGATCCATGAAAAGCTCCCTTCAAGAAGTTCTCGTTCCTACAGATGCAAGCGAGACAGCGGATGCGGCGTAGACTATTGCTGATCTGGAGCCTTGAGGATCAATTCCATGAGTTTCTCGATTCAGAGAATTGCCCTCGCCACGCAGCCGTCTACACAACAGATTCTTACCGACTATACTTCGATGCAAACGAAGATACCGGCTGAATTCCGGACTGAGCTGAAGTTGCAGAACCTGATCGAACAGAACGCGCCCGTACCGGCTTGACCCATACCGGTCTAAAACGATCAAAGGCCGGGCCGTCGTCTCTCACCATGCAAGGCTAAGGAGAATCCATATGCTAATCAAACCACGCAGCCTGACCATCCCCGTTCTCACAATCCTGCTTGCAGGAGCCTCGGCATCCCTGGTGCTTTTGTTTGCGCAGAGCAGCCAACTCCACATCGGCAGCGGCCAGCGGGAGATCCTGCTACAGACGACGCAATCCTGGAACGGCAAGCCTTACACGAGCTATCCCCAGGGGCAGCCGCAACTCACCACCATCCGGCTGACGATTCCGCCGTATACGGCGCTTCCCTGGCACACGCATCCCTTCCCCAACTCGGTCTACGTGCTTTCGGGAACGCTCAGGCTCCACGACCGGGCAAGCGGAAAGACGCTGCTGCTTCACGCAGGCCAGGCAACCGGCGAATCGGTCGACGACGAGCATCGCGGCGAGTCGGGTAGCGAGCCGACCGTGCTGATCATCACTTACGCGGGTATCGCAGGCACACCTACCTCCATTCCAGCCAAGGGCGAACAGAAGGAATACTGACTCACCGCGCCGTGTGCGGCAAAATCCCACTTCAAGGTCGGAATGATGCTTGCTGAACAAATCTCTATTGATTTTTTATGTGCTGTGTATTGCGGCCGCTGTCGTATCTGCGCAAGACACACGAAAACCCGCGCAGGCAGATCTCGTCTATCCCACTCGCACAGCACGAGAGGCTTGCCGAACTCTTCAACAACCGCCGCACTCATCCTGTGAGCCATGCCATTTCCTCATCGCAAGCTGCGCGAGCGCGAATTTGTCTGCGGTGTTACTGGCTGGTCCCGCTGATTTCGACGTTTCGATGAGCGTGGAGGCGGGCAGACGAGGATGTAGAGCCAGATTGCTCACAGCACGCTCCATTTGATAAGTAAACTAGATCGTGTGCAGGACGGGTGACAGCCCTCGATCCTCACGTTATAGAGGCGACAACATGTTGATCCGCCTTGCTTACGATATTCAGTTCCACATTCCAGCGCCTGTGGCTATGGTGGCGCTTCTCCATGTCCATCCTTCACGGGAACACGATCTGTTGGAGCCGGACGAGTTGCAGACCGAACCCAGACTTGAAATCACCCATTACATCGACAGTTTCGGGAATCGTTGTGCGCGATTTGTGGCTCCCGCGGGGCAACTGCGGCTCTTTAATTCCACACTGATTCGAGACTCCGGAGTTCCAGATGCGGTCGATTGGTCTGTCCGCGAGTCGGCGGTCGGCGATTTGCCGCACGAGACGCTGAGCTTTCTGCTCAATAGCCGCTACTGTGAGGTGGATCGTTTCTCGAATATTGCGCTCGAATTATTCGGGCAAATCGAACCCGGCTGGGGGCGCGTGCAGACCATTTGCGACTGGGTCCACAATAAAGTAGCGTTCAACTATCAGCACGCCCGGCCCACGAAGACTGCGCTCGATGTGTTTACGGAACGCGTGGGCGTGTGCCGCGACTTTCAACACCTTGCCATCACATTCTGCCGCGCGCTCAACATTCCCGCGCGCTATGCAACCGGCTATCTTGGCGACATCGGCGTTCCTGCGAGGCTTCCCATGGACTTCAGCGCCTGGTTCGAGGCCTATTTAGGAAGTCGCTGGTGGACCTTCGATGCGCGCAACAACCAACCGCGGATTGGCCGCGTGCTGATGGCAACGGGCAGGGATGCTGCCGATGTGGCTATGACCACTTCGTTTGGACAGGCGGACCTGCATAGTTTTCTCGTAGTCACCGAGGAAGAGACCGCGACGCGCACGGGAAAACAGGCCCTGAAATAGATTCAGGCATCCTCCCGGTTCGGTTGACGTTGTTTCGGCCCGTCAACGCATAAGGTTCGTTTTGGCAAGATCGATCACTTCATCGCCGCGTCCGCTCAGCACAGCGCGAATCATGTAGAGGCTGAACCCGACTGCCTGCTCAATACTGATAGTTGGCGGCATCGACAGCTCTTGCCGATTTACCAGCACTTCAACCAGCGCAGGGCCATTGTGCGCCAACGCTTCGGCCAGAGCCGGACGCAACTCTTCCGGCTTCTCCACGCGAACGCCGAAAATCTCAGCCGACTCGGCCAGCTTTGCAAAATTCGGATTGAGCAGTTCTGTGCCATAGTCGACAAGTCCGGCTGCCTTCATCTCGATTTCGACAAAACTCAGAGAGCTGTTATTAAAGACCACCAGTTTCACAGGAAGTTTGAGCTGGCGGAGCGTCAGCAGGTCGCCGAGCAGCATCGCCAACCCTCCGTCGCCGGAAAGAGTGACGACCTGCCTGCCAGGGTGGCTGGCCTGCACGCCGATGGCCTGCGGCAGGGCATTCGCCATTGAGCCATGAATAAACGAGCCAATCAATCTGCGCTTGCCATTCATGCGGAGATAGCGTGCAGCCCAGATGGTTGGTGTGCCCACGTCGCAGGTAAACACCGCATCCTCTGCCGCAAGCTCATCCAGCACCTTTGCGACGTATTGCGGATGAATCGGAGTCCGGCCCGGCTCGCCTACGGCGAGATCGTCGAGACTCTTACGCGCATCCTTATAGTGGCTGACGCATAGATCGAGATAGGAGCGGTCGGTCTTGCTCTCGATCAGTGGAATCAACTTCTCCAGCGTCTCCTTCACATTTCCAATCAAGCCAAGATCGACCGGAGCGCGGCGTCCAATCTGGTCGCCGCGCCGATCCACCTGAATGATCTTCGCGTTCTTCGGATAGAACTGCTGGTAAGGGAAATCCGTTCCGAGCATCAGCAGCGCATCGCAGTTCATCATGGCATGGTAGCCGGAAGAAAAACCGAGCAGCCCGGTCATTCCCACGTCATACGGGTTGTCGTATTCGATGAATTCCTTGCCGCGCAACGCATGGACGACCGGCGCCTTCAACCGCTCCGCCACGGCAATCAACTCCTCGTGAGCTTCCTCGCAGCCCGCGCCGCCGAGAATGGTCACCTTGTGCGCGCTGTTGAGAATTTCAGCGGCACTGCTCAATTCGCTGTTCGATGGAAAAAGCAGCGAGGCGGAATTCTCGATGCCAAGCGAGAGAGCCGGCGCGGAACATTCGCGCAGCGCCACGTCGCCGGGAATGACGACCACCGCAACGCCTCGTTTGGTGAGGGCGGTGCGCATGGCGATTCCTAACACCCGAGGCATCTGCTCCGGTTGAGAGACCAGTTCGCAGTAGTGGCTGCAATCCTTGAACAGGTGTTCAGGATGTGTCTCCTGAAAGTAGCCGCTTCCAACCTCATTACTCGGGATCTGTGCCGCAATGGCGAGGACGGGCACGCGGCTCCGATGGCAATCGAAGAGGCCGTTGATGAGGTGAAGATTGCCCGGGCCGCAACTGCCGGCGCACACTGCGATCTCGCCCGTGAGATGGGCTTCCGCTCCTGCGGCAAACGCGGCCACTTCTTCATGCCTCACATGCACCCACTCGATCTGCTTATCCTTCCGGATAACGTCGGTCAGCCCATTCAACGAGTCACCGACCACCCCGTAGACCCGCTTCACGCCGGCATTCACGAGTGTTTCGATGAAGACATCCGCGACCTTCTTAGCCATGTGCTTTTCACCTCACCCGTATAAAATACGGTCGCTTTATTTCGCAGGCATAACACACGCGCAATGCACTGCCGGACAATTCGGCTCAAACGAGTAGCTTCCTATGGTCGATACTGCGGAGCGGCCCGTGATGATCTATGCGGAACCAAAATACCTGAAATGCCTTTTGAAAGATGAGCAAAAAGCCACATCCCTCAGGGTGGCTCTCTCTTTAAGAAAGAGCCACCCTGCATATGGCTGGTGAGGGCATTATTACTCGAATTCTGCTCTAGCGCCAACCGAGAGCAGGGGCGACAGTCGTCAGAATTGCCTCCAGAACATGTGTATTGTAGGCAACGCCAAGTTGGTTCGGGACGGTCAGCAGTAGCGTGTCGGCTTCCGCAATTGCCTCATCTTCCCTAAGCTGCTCGATCAGAACATCCGGCTCAGCAGCGTAGCTACGGCCGAAGATCGCCCGTGTGGATGCGCCAATGAAGCCGATCTGGTCCTGTTCCTGCTCTTCTCGTCCGAACCAGGCGCGATCACGGTCGTCCATCAACGCGAAGATACTGCGGCTGACGGAAACGCGCGGAGTGCGAGCGTGGCCTGCCTCCTTCCACGCTGCGCGAAAGGTGCGAATCTGGGCGGCTTGTTGGATGTGGAACGGCTCGCCGGTTTCGTCGTCTTTGAGGGTCGAGGATTGCAGGTTCATGCCGAGTTTGGCAGCCCACACTGCGGTCGTATTGGAAGCCGCGCCCCACCAGATACGATCCCGCAATCCTTCGGAGTACGGTTCAAGACGC
The DNA here is from genome assembly GCA_015655195.1 of Terriglobales bacterium. Taxonomy (GTDB): domain Bacteria; phylum Acidobacteriota; class Terriglobia; order Terriglobales; family Acidobacteriaceae; genus Telmatobacter. Next base: position 10,248 of record JAATFM010000100.1, on the reverse strand, counting down.
AGCAGCCCCGGAGGATTGGGAAACATCGGACGGGGGTTCGGCCGAGCAAAGCCTTGGCCGCGCAGCAACTCAAGAAATTCTTTGGCGTGGCGCCGGCCCATGTCTGCATCGTTCTCGCCTTCAACCGGGCTGTAGCCAAAGTGGCGCCAACCATCGATCACCTGTTCGGGCGAGCCGCGGCTGATTCCCAGTTGCAAGCGTCCGCCGGCGATGAGGTCCGCAGCGCCGGCATCCTCCGCCATGTAATGCGGGTTCTCGTACCGCATATCGATCACCGCGGTGCCAATCTCAATCCTTCGCGTCTTAGCGCCGACTGCCGCGAGCAGTGGGAACGGGGATGCCAGTTGCCGCGCGAAGTGATGAACACGGAAGTAGGCTCCGTCCATTCCCAGGCGCTCGGCTTCTACGGCGAGGTCTATCGACTGCAGGAGCGTGTCAGCCGCCGACTGCGTTTGTGACTGCAGTGAAGGTGTCCAGTGGCCGAATGAGAGGAAACCAATTTTCTTCATGCACGATAAGTCTACTGTTCCGGTTCGGCTCATCGCTGCGCCAAGACTGGGAGATGGTTGCCAGAATTATTGTTCAGGTCCAAATCTGCTTTTGCATTGCGCGGTTCGGGGCGCGACGAGGCCCTGCTTGTCATGCTTCAGCAGGCAGCACGGTGACCTTTCGCCTCATCAGCCAGAGCAGAATCCCCGCCGCGGCCCAGCAGGTTCCTACGGTCAGCGCCAACTTGCCGAGGTTGACCCACAGCCCCAGGCACGTGACAAGTCCTCCGAGCGAGAGCAGCATTCCAAACCACTGCCGCATTCCGCCGTGCCGCCAGAGACGCAGCATCGCGGCCACATTCACGCCCATGAAGGCCAGCAGCGCGCCGTAGTTCAAGAGTTCCGTCCCAAGCTGATAGCTGAAAACAAGCGCACCGACCAGGCAGACCGCGCCGATCAGCAGCACATTGTTGCGCGGGATGCGGCTCTTCGCGCTCACCACACCGAAGAACTGTTTGGGCAGCGCGCCGTCCTGCCCCATTGCGTAGAGTAGCCGCGCCGCGCCAAGCTGCGAGGCCATTCCAGAGCCGATATTCGCGAGTAGTAGTGCGCTGTTCACGATCCAGAACAAAATCGGTCCGCCCATCCGCCCCGAGACGTGCACGTATGCCGTGTCGAGATCGGGAAATGCCAGCCCACGCGGCCAGACAAGCTGCGCCACGTAGACCTCGATGCTGGCCAGAATGCCGGTTACGAGGCATGTCAGTACAATCGCACGTGGAACGCTGCGCTCCGGGTCGCGCGCCTCGTCGGTCAGCGTCGAAATCCCGTCGAAGCCGATGTAGGTCAGCACCGCAATCGAGGTTCCGCGCAGAAGACCGCCGGTGTTCAACGTCGCCGGATCGTAAAACGGCGTGAGATAGAACCCGGCGTCTGGATGAGCTGCCTGCGTGAAGTGCATCAGCCATCGCACCGCCGCAACCAGTACCAGCACGATTACCACGCCCAGCGCCGCCGCCATGCCCGCGTTAATCCGCGCCGAGGTTTCAACGCCGTTGCAGTTGAGCAGCGTGAAAAAGATGGCAAAGAAAATTGCCACGGCAAAGTACGGCACGCCGGGAAGAAAATTCATTACGGCACGCGCGCACCAGATGGTACAGATGAGCGGATTCAGCACGTAATCCATCACCAGGCACCAGCCCGTGATGTAGCCGAGGCTGGGATGAATCTCTCTGCCGACATAGAGAAACGCCGAGCCGCCGTGCGGGTAGACACGCGCCATGCGCCCATAGCTGATAGAGGTAAAGAGCATCGCCACCATCGCCAGCAGGATCGCCGTGACGACGTGTCCGCGCGCCTCCTGATAAATCACGCCGAAGCTCGGCATCGGCGCCGTGGGCTGAATCAGCACAATGCCGTATAGCAGCAGGTCGCGGAAATGCAGCGTACGCCTGAGCCCGGTCGCCGGCCTTGAATCCTGTGCCGTCTCCGTCATTGCCCTTCCTTGCCGCTCGTGGCAACCGTTCGCAGCGCGACCTTTGCCGAAGCAATGAGCTTTGCCGGAGCGATGTTCCATCCGCTTACCTCGACAGCCACCGTCTCCGGCGCATCGTCCGGCAGCTCCGCGGTCAGCTCCATCGCCTCGCCCGGCGCAAGCTCTATCCAGTTATCCGACCAGAAGACCGGCGCGATCAGCCCGCCGTCCTCGGTGCGCGCCGCCGCGTGAAGTTGAAAAGCCAGTGCGGCGGCTGAGTTTCTGAGCCTCACATGCAACGCGCGGCCCTTCGCAGTCTTCTCCATCTCCGCCGCAGCCTCCACCTGCGCCTGCGGCAGGCTTGCGAGCGCCGACAAATCCTCGTGCCGCGCCGCGGGCGTGTGCGTAAAGTCCGTCTTCGGCCAGTCGAACGTTGTCAGCGTTGTAGGAACCCAGTAGAAATTCCGGCTCACCACGCGGCCCGCTTCATCCGTCAGCTTCAGGTCGATGAACAGCACTCGCTCCGATCCCATGTACAGTTTCTCGGGAATCGCAAAGACCCGCTGCACGCTGTCAGCGGTGAGATTCACCGGCGCTTCAGATTTATACAACTCGTTCCAATGAATTCCGTGTACGCTTACGCTCGCGGTAAGCCCTTTCGCCGGGGCGTAGGTGCTGTTCACCGCTTCCACAGACAAGTTGTCATACGCGTACTGAATATGCAGCGGCTCGCAGGCCTTCCGCACCGCGAAGTATCCCGCATCCGCATCGAGATAGTAGTCGTAGAGATGCCAGATCATCGACGGCCACGCATTGTTCAGCATCCACTGAATCACGCCCGTCGAGTTGTACTTGTTCTTCGAATAAGCCTCAAACATCGCGCGTTCCGAGTCGTAAGCCATCGTTTGCCCGAGCCGCTCGTAATCAGCAGCCGAGTGCGGCTCCGCATAAACCGCGGCCATCGCGCCGCTGAAAACGTTCAGCGTTTTGAACTCGCCACCACCGTCGTGGTAGCTCCACGCATCGCTCGGCGGCCAGGCTTCGGGATCAGGCAGAAATTTCTTGCGGCTCGCGAGCGAAGGAATCGCCGGCCCTGGGCTGGTCTCCGTGTTGAAACCGAAGCCTCCGCCATTCTGCTTGTCCACATACCAGTAGCTCGGCGCAACATAATCGTACGGCCCGCTCATCTTTACACCGCTCGGCCCTGCGTTTACCGTGTTGCTTGCCGAAGCCGAAGGCAGCGTTGGGTTCGGCCAATGCGTCTCGGCCTCCACGTCGAGATATGCCTTCTCGACACTGGCCGGCGGCGCGTTGTCACTGCCGTTGAGCCACACCAGCAGGCTCGCGTGCGAACGCAGCCGCAGCATCTGCGAGCGTAGCGAGGCCGCGGCAATCGTTAGATCCTCCGGCGTCCATGTCTCCCAACGCTCCCAGTGATCGCAGCAACACCAGCCCAGCATGACAAGGATTCCCTGCTCGTCGGCAAGGTGAAAAAACTCCTCGGTTTCGAGCTTGCCTTCGAGGCGAATCGTGTTCAGGTGCATCGCCTCGACAAGCCGGAACTGCTCGCGCAACCGGTGCTCGTCAGTGCGGAGCAGCATGTCCTGGCTCCAGCCTGCGCCGCGAATCAGAATCGGCTTGCCATTGACGCGAAAGAGCCGCGAGCCATTCGCCGTAAGCTCGGAGGTAATCTCGCGGAAGCCGAATTCTGTCTGCGCTTCATCGGACTTCACGCCAGCAACCGAGAAGTTCATGGAAAGTTGTTCGAGATGCGGCGCGCCCATCTGCGCCGGCCACCACGGCGTGGGATGATGCACCTTCAACTGCGCGAAGTTCTCCGGCGTAAAGGCAACGGTTTTATCCTCGTGTGCGGCCAGTTCCACCGGCTGTTCAAAATGCACGCCCGCTGCCGTTCCCTCCACTACGCCTTTCACCGCGTGATCGGCAGCGTTGTGCAACTCGGCGTAAACGGTCACGTCGGCAACCGTCAGGCTTTCATCCTCGAAGTGCGTCACTGTCATCGGCGAGCGCAACGTCACCGGCCCGGTTCGCTCCAGGCTCACCGCGCCCCACAGGCCCATGTCCTTGTCCGGCGGGCAGGGGCTCCAGTCCACCCAGTTGATGCCGAGGTCTTTTTCGCTCGGCGCAAAGGTTTCGACAGCCAGAACATTCCCCGCGCCAGGCCTGACGAAATCCGTCACATCGAAGTCGTAGGTTCGATACGCGCCGGCGACCGTCGAGCCATCGGCAACCTTGTGCCCGTTCACCCATACTTCGCCGCGATAGTTGATTCCGCCAAAGTGCAGCCATACCCTCTGGTCTTCCCTGCCGGCACGGCCCGCAGACAGAGACGAAGCCGGCGCGGCGAATTCCGCGCGATACCACCAGCCACACTTATACGGGCTGTCATCCGGCATCGGCAGATTCGAGAAGTTGTGCCCAATGGGATAGCTCGTGCCGGAAATCTGGCGCAGGTTCATGCCATAGCTCGGATCGGGCACGAGCTTGTTTGCCACCTGCGCGGCCAGTACCGTGCTCGGCACACTGACCTTCTGCCACTGGCTTGCATCAAAGCCTGCCGCGGAGATTGCTGCGCCGTCAACGTTCTGGGCGGCGTGCAACGAGCAGGCCGACGCGAGCCGCCATCCCTCTTGCAACGGCGTTGCTTCCTTCGCCGCCGCGCCCGCCGAACACAGCCCCATCGCCGCCACAGCCGCAAATATCCGGCGCCATCCCCGGCTGCCAATTCGTAAAGCCCGGCCCATTGCCATCATTCTCATCTCAGAATCCTTGCACATCGCCGCCGCCCGTCCAATGACGAATACCATACCGTGCCCGGCGGCATGTTCTGTGGCCGTACCCCAGGGCAGAGATTTGACGAAGCCGGCGCTTTGCCGTATATCAGTAGCATGTCTACTGTAGAGAATCTATCGGAAGGCAAAAAACTCGGCCTGTTGCAGGGAACGCTTGAAGTGCTGATCCTCCGCGGCCTCAAGCTCGAAGCAAATCACGCCTACGGAATCTCGCAGTTTCTCAAACAGCAGTCCGGCAGCGAGTTCCTGGTCGATAACGGCTCGCTGTATCCCGCGCTGCAACGCCTTTTGCAGCGTGGCTGGATTGCTGCGCAGTGGAAGAGCTCGCCCAACGGCCGCCGTGCGCGCTACTACAAACTCACGCCGGCGGGGCGCAGTCAGCTTGTGAAAGCAACCTCGCAGTGGGAACGCTTTGTGGCGGCAATGGCGCGCGTCCTGGCGCCGGAAGGTTGATGCTATGCGCTCGATGTGGTCAAAGATTGCACTCCTGTTCGGCGGCAGGCGCAGGCTCGCCGATGAGTTGGACGACGAGATCGACTCGCACCTCGAATTCCTCATCGAGCGTAACCTGGAGCGCGGCATGTCGGAGGAGGCCGCCGAGGCCGCAGCCCGGCGCGAGCTAGGCAACGCAGCGCTGATGCGCGAGCGCAGCTACGAGTCCTGGCAGTTCCGCGGATTCGAGACGCTTCTTCAGGACATTCGCTACGCCCTGCGCGGATTCCTGCGCAATCCGGCATTTACCGTCACTGCAATCCTGACCCTCGCACTCGCCATCGGCGCCACCACAGCAGTCTTCAGCGTCGTGGATAGAATCCTGTTCCGTAGCCTGCCTTATGGAGACTCCGATCGGCTGGTTTCCCTCGGTCTGGTCGCGCCCATTGAGCCGCAGGAGTTCATGCTGGGCGGCTCGTACTACGTGTGGCAGGACAACCAGAGGCCATTTACGGCGTTGACATCGGAGATCGGCGCGGCGCCGTGCGACCTCACGGAAGACAACCCGATACGTTTGAACTGTGCGCGAGCGGAAAGCAACTTTCTGCCGACGCTTGAAGTGTTTCCCATCCTCGGTCGAAATTTCTCCGCAGAAGAAGATCGGCCCAATGGCCCGAAGGTGGCGCTGATCTCGTATGAACTATGGCTCAGCCGCTTTCACATGGACCAGCATGTTATCGGCAAGCTCATCCATATCGACGGACACTCGACGGAAGTTGTGGGAGTGCTGCCGAAGGACTTCGAGATGCCGAGGTTGCAGATAGCGGATGTGCTGTTGCCACAGGCGCTGGACACAGCCGCGCAGCGGCGCGCCGATCCGGGCCATCCCATGTGGGCCTTCGCAAGGCTCAAACCGGGTGTGACCATCGAGCAGGCAAAGGAAGAGCTACAGCCGCTCTTTGAGTATTCGCTCCGCCTGGCCCCGGCCCCATTTCGCAAGGAAGTGCATCTCGAAATCCGCTCGTTGCGCGACCGCCAGATTCATGATGCGCGTCTTGCCGCATGGGTTCTGCTCGGTATGGTGATCGCCGTACTTCTTACGGCGTGCGCAAACGTAGCAAGTTTACTGATCGCGCGCGCAGCCAGCCGGGAAAGAGAGTTGGCAGTGCGCTCCGCGCTGGGAGCCAGCCGAATGCGGCTGGCGCGCCAGGCCTTCACGGAGGCCATAGTCTTATCTTTTGCCGGTGGCGTTGCCGGCTGCCTCTTCGGATGGCTGCTGCTGCGCCTGTTCCTCGGAATTGCGCCGGACGGCTTGCCCTTTCTGAGCAAAGCGCAAATCGACATGCGCGTCCTGGTCTTTGCTCTTGCGGTTACGCTTGCCTGCGCGATTTTCTTTGGCATGATCCCCACAATGCACAGAGCCCGCGGAAATGTGTTGGCAGCCCACACGCGCGCGACTCTCCGCAATTCAGCATTCCGACGCTATCTGGTCGTGGTTCAGATCGCCGTCAGCATGATGCTGCTGGTTGGCGGAACGCTTCTGGCGCGCAGCTTCTGGAATCTGCAGAACCAGAGACTGGGAATGGCCGTTGAGAATATCGTTACGGCGGAGATTTCTCTTGGACAAACCTCCTATCCTACGGCAGAAAAGCAGATGGCGTTCTTCCAGCAATTCGCGCGCAATCTGCGATATGGTCCCGGCGTCAGTTCCGTAGCGATCAGCGATTCCCTGCCGCCGGGCGGTTATCATCACGATCAGATTTTTGCCTCGCTTCATGTCGATGGCAAACCCCAGTCGGCTTCCGGCACAGGAGGTACAGTCACATGGCGGTCAGTAACACCGGAGTATTTTCAGATGTTGCAAATTCCCATCGTGCAGGGAGAGGGTTTCACAGAGGATGAGCTTTCCTCGAACAATCGCTTCTTGGTACTGAGCAAATCGCTTGCCGAACGTATCTTTCCGGGGGAAAGTGTGCTTGGCAAACAATTGCATCTGGCAAATGGCGCACCCACGGAGAATGATCCCGTCTACACGGTCGTAGGTATCGCCGCAGACGTTAAGAACAGCGGTCTGGCCAGCAGGGAAGAACCGGAGTATTACCGTTTACGGCGTAATCGGGCGCAGGATTGGGAGCATAGTTCGTTTGTCATTGTGAAAACGACGCTGCCGCCAGAGACGATCGAATCGTGGATACGCTCTCAGGCTGCCGCACTCGATCCAACCGTTCCAGTCGAAACCAGAACGCTTGCGGAACGCGTCAACCGGATGGCGGATCAGCCTCGTTTTGAGATGCTTCTCGTCGAATTCTTCGCAGGCACCGGGCTGGTTCTCGCAGTGATCGGGCTGTATGGAGTGGTTTCCTACCTCGTTGTACAGCGCACCCAGGAAATCGGCATCCGCATGGCTGTAGGAGCTACGCGAGCAGACATTCTGTGGCTTGTGTTGGGAAGTGCGCTGCGGATGATTGTGCCCGGAACCCTGATCGGGCTCGCTTTGGCCTTTGCACTTTCCCGCGTGCTCATCAGTCTTTTGTTCAACGTCAGCCCGCACGATCCCGCTACTTTTGCGTGCATGTCAAGCATCTTGATTTTCGTCGCGCTGCTGGCCGCTCTCATGCCGGCAGCAGCAGCAACGCGCATTGATCCGAATGCGGCGCTGCGAGTGGAATAAATAGAAGTGCCGTCAAAGCCTTTTAGAAAAGATTTTTCGTCCCTGGTTGTTCGCCGTTTCACTGCATGATCTGGCTGGCGGCGCCTTTCGCGGCAGTCTTCACCGTGGGATCGGTCGCTTGCGCTTCCACGGAAGCCAGCGAGGCCCGAACCCTTGCCAGCAGCGCGCTATTCTGCCGCGTTTGCGCGTCGGCGCCGATGGCGCGCAACGAATCGATGGCGTTCAGCGCCACCGACGGCGTGCCTTTGTCTGCCGCCATTATGGAAATCCTCTGCAGGGCCGAGACTGATGCATCCGGAGCCTTCGCCGCCGTCGCTTGAATCCTCGCAATCGCAAGCTGAGACCGGCTGACAATCTCCTGCTTCCGCTCCGTGTCCGCGTTCGTCGTCGCGCCCAGCGCCGCAGTCACTGCCGGAACCGTCTGCGCTACCGCGTTATTGATCTGGTCTACATTTCCGCCTGCCGCGGCCTGCTGCACTTGTTCCACCTGCGAGCCCAGCGCCGCCGATTGGCTGGACGCTGTGGCATTCGAGACCATCCTTACACCCGAAGCGATAATCGGCTGCCAGCAGACCCCGCAGATACTCGCAAAGACGTAAGTCTTCATCGCCGTCGTGTCCGAGGCGGTCAGCACATAGACTCCGATGGCCGCCGCAAACCCGCCCAGCAGCATCAGCGCCGGCACCGTCCACAACCCCGCGCTTGCCGGCAGCGGCGAAGTTCCCGTGAGCTTGGCCAGCACCCAGAAGAGAAAGCCGCCAACAGCCCCCGCAATGCCGATTCCGCCCAGCCGCAGCAGGCTTGTGCGATTCAGTCCGTCCTCGGCGGTCGCGGCCGTCATCGCAGCCGTTGCAGACTTGCCTAGCGTTCCCATAGCGATCTCCCCCTGATTCAGTGCGCCCAGGCACGCATCCGTTTCTTTACTTCGGGAAGCAATAGCAGAAATAATCGCGTTTCACGGGAGCCACGGACTACGTGCTCTGCGTCCTCGCTTCGCCCAGTACCAGCCGCACGGTCATCTGCTTTCTACCGCGCAGCACCGTCACGCTCACCGCGTCGCCGGCCTGGTGCTTATCCATAATTGCGTTGATGTCCTGCGTGTCCGTCACCTGCTGGCCGTCAATAGACACAATCAGGTCGCCGCCAATCATGATCGGCGTGTTGCCAAGATACGCCTGCTGGTTGCCGCCGCGCAGCCCTGCCCGCTCTGCCGCGCCGCCGGCAATCACCTTCTGAATCAGCACGCCATAGTCCGCGGCGAGGCCCATCTGGTCGGCCAGGTCCGGCGCAATAGGATAGCTCACAATTCCCAGCGACGGCCGGTTCACGTGCCCGTAGCGTGTCAGGTCGCTCAGCACCGCCTTGGCCGTGTTGATCGGGATGGCAAAACCGATGCCCGAGCTCTGCTCCGCGCCATTCGAGGCAATCATCGTATTGATGCCGATCACCTCGCCGCGCGAGTTTAACAGCGGCCCGCCCGAATTGCCCGGATTGATCGCCGCATCGGTCTGAATTGCGTCCTCGATCGGCGCGCCTTCCGCACCGCGTATGGACCGGATGGAACTGATAATTCCCCTCGTCATCGTGCCGGCAAGGCCAAAGGGATTGCCGATGGCATACACCTTCTGCCCTACGGCCAGTTGCGCGGAATCGGCCAGCGTGACCGGCTGCAAATTCGGCGCATCAATCTGCAAGAGCGCCAGATCGTGCGTCTTGTCCGAGCCCACTAGATGCGCCGTGTACTTGTGCTTGTTGCTCAATTGCACTTCGATGCCGCGGTTGTGGCTCTCGACTACGTGGTAGTTCGTCAGCACGTGGCCGGCCTTATCGAGAATGAAGCCCGAGCCCTGCCCCTGCTGCGGCACCGCGCCATAAAAGAAGTTGAAAACAAGATTCGTGGAGGTGATATTCACCACCGAGGGCAGCACGCGCTTGTAAATCGCGATATTGTTCTGCTCCTCGGAGTCGTACTCCGGCGCGGCATGGGCCTCGGTCAGTTCAAGCGCCGATTTGCCGCCGGCTTTGAACAATCCAAGCGAACGCAGGTCGCCCGGCAGATGCGCCGTCACATACCAGAATCCGCCCACCAGCAGCAGTATCAGAACAATTCGGCGCCATCGCATCACGTGTACCTCGTAAATTTCCTTTCGCTGTATCTCCAACTCACCCCGCCGCCAATATCAGCCGGAAAAGCTTCGCAGACACTTGTATCTATTCTAATGAACTCGGTTTTCCCGCTCCAGATGCGCTAACGCGCTAACTTGCTGTTTTACAACTCTCCATCTTCAGCCGCTGCCAGACTTCCTTTACCGTTGCCTCAAGCTCCATCCGGCCGCCATCGTTTGCAATCACAAAATCCGCCCGCGCTGC
>JAATFM010000039.1 GCA_015655195.1 Terriglobales bacterium | reverse complement strand
CGCTGTTCCGGAATCTGCATCCCGAGATACGCGGGATACGAAGGCTTCTTGGGCGCTATCAGGTCAACGGCCGCGCCGCGGGAGTTGAAGTAGTGCAGGATGGTCGTTAGCTCGATCTCTTCTACACCGTCCGTTGCGATGACTGCGATCGTCTTGTTTGCAAATACTGATGCGTCAGTTGGAGGTTCCGTCCAGAGTTCCTTGAGCGCTTTGTTTTCCGGTGCGTTCAGAAGCTGGGCTGCCGAAATACGCGGCAAAGCTGCTGAAGTTTCCGTAGCCAGTAAGGCCTGCAACGTCGAAGGGGTAGTTGCCATATGAGTAAACTCCTTGTTTGAAAGTCGTCCAGCCGCTCGAGTCGATCTCGGGGTTAGCATAACGATATGATGCATATGCATCATAAAGGACACAATAAATATACTGGCATAAACATACTTAACGCACCACGATAATTTGAAAGTTTTCGGAAACAGAAAACCCCACTTTTTGTATGGCAGTGTCTTATAAAGGAGTGTTATGTATGCAACAACCAATTCAATATGCTAAGAAAATCATGGATATTCTAGCGGGCGCGAATGATGATTGTATCGATTCGACAATGAAAATCGTCCGTGCACTATTGGAATATAGGAATAGCATCATATCCTCAAGTGCTTGCGAAGAGCAGACTCCACCGTTTTCTGAATTTCGGAAATAAGCACTGCCGAATCAAAACTTGCACTTAAAACCATATGGCATGATGGACACGTATAACTGTATCCATTTTTGCTTCCCCAAAGTTCATCGTTAAGGGTGATTCTTGCAACGTTGAGTTTCGTAATCACTTCTGAGCAGTGAGGACATTTGCCTTTCTTGTCGTCCATGAACTTTCTCCCGGATCGCAATTTAGAACCATGATGCCGTTACAGATAGCTAAAGAATCATAGCAAGCAGTGCAATCAAGGCAATCAGGAAGCAAAATGAACCCCATCCACGCCGTTTTGCAATGAACAAACCGATGCCTGCAAGCGTGAAAATCGTGAAGACTTCCATTCATTCGGCTCCAGTCTGCCGACAGGTAAAGCTATCCGTTTCGCGAGTGCAACTCCACTTGATGAATCTGTGTTCCGGCTGATACTTCTTTCCGTAAAAAGTGATTTTTATGCGATGATTCTCCCCATCATCGCAAGAAACCGCTGCCATTGTGTAGCCATCAGCGGAATCGTCAGAACTGACGCCGCCGTATTTTTTTGCAAGGGCCGCGTAATTATCTACTTCTGATTGGCATTCCTTGCTTTCGCCTACAAGCCAGTTTGGTTTTGCTGTGATCGTAGTCTCAACAGAGTGCGGAACATAGTTTTGGGAATCCGCCCAGGAATAAATTCCGTATCCAATGCCACCCAGCACAGCAATAATAAAAAGGCATCCACATCCCGCATTTTCATCGCTCATTGCTCATTGACCTCCCGAACAGGAATTACAACGTCCATATCGGTAAGCACGTGTCACGGGTCAGCACCCGACTGAATCCCGTCTGCATAAGTTCATGGCCGAAATCACAATGAGAATTGAAAACCGGAGCTTGCGCGGCTCAACTGCTCTGCCGAATGAAAGTAGAGTGCTTTGACCGGTCCAGCTAAAGCGCTTTCTCAATAGCAATTTGTGCTTTAAGCTTTGCGCGAGAGGAGCATCGAGAACAGAATCCTCTTAAAACTTTCCGTCGGGAATGAACTCTGCTCTGATTTGGCCATGAGAATGGCGCCTTCAAAAGCGGCGTGAATAAATGCGGCCAGTTCATCGCATTTCGTCTTCGCCGGCAGTTCCCCGGCCTTCACCGCTGCACGCAAACAGTAAGCGATGTTCTTCTGCTCCTCTCGAAACGCCTCGGCGACCCGCCGCTGAATCGACTCCACTTCAGAATTTGCTTCCGCCCCAAAATTCCCCAGAAGGCAACCGTTCCAGTGGCCGTTCTGATTGAGGGCGTCCACACCCCCTTCTGCCCAAAGGCGCAGACGCTTCAGCGGCGGGAGCGCATCGTTGAGAAGCGTCTCTGCCATGAAGCGCTCGATATCCTTGTAATAAATGTTGACGAGTTCCAGCCCGAAAGCCTCTTTCGAGGCGAAGTGATTTGTAAATGAGCCCTGAGGAACTCCGGCTGCCTCGATAATGTCCCGAACGCTGGATGCCGCGTAGCCGTGCTCATGGACGACACGCAGGCCGCAGGTCAGAATCTTTTCTTTATGGGAAGGTCTTGACATTGATCCACTCTGTCCGAACGTATTGGTGTCTCTTCCCATGATATTCCACAGCAATCGCTGTTCTGAAGAAAGAGCCCTGCATCGAGAAAGTCGATGCAGGGCGTAGTCGCACGGGTGTTAGCGAGACGAAAGACCTCAAAGGGTAGGATGACGATTGTGCGCTTCGGTTGCTGACTCGATCATCTGGCCGAGACGGAGGATCGTTGCTTCGTCGAACCACCTTGAGACGAGCTGCACATTGATCGGAAGCCCTTCTGAGCTGAAGCTGAACGGTACGGACAGGCCCGGGAGACCGGTGAGGTTGAAGGGCACCGTGGCACGCATCATGTGCGTGGACGGCACCTTTTCTCCATTCACGATGTACTCTTCAAGGCCCGGCGGCGGTGCGGTGAATGGAATGACCGGTAGAAGTAGAACATCGTATTTCTGAAAATAGGTGGCGAAGGCTGACTTCAGGTTGTCGACCTGTTGTTCAGCCGCGAGGTAATCCGTTATCGGCGTTGGCGACAAGGTGGCGTAGGTTTTGCCGATGAAGTGGAGATCGGCTAAGCGGTCGCCGACAAAAGGGGGAATGTATCGCCCCAGTTCCGCTCCATAGAGCACAAGCGCAGTATCAAAGTAGTTGTTCTGCTCGAACGCGGGGATGCGGACGGCTTCGATTTCGCAGCCGAAGCTCTTCAGCAGGTCCGCAGCGGAGGCTACGGCAGAAGCAACTTCCGGGTCAACCGGCCCGAGGCCTGGTTCCACCAGCCAGCCCACTCGGATAGGCTTGCCTGCAATCGGCACATTGGCGGCGACGGCGTCTCTCGCGTGAACGGCGAGGCCATCGATACCGTCAGCGCCCTGTAATATGGAAAACGCTGTGGTAATATCCCCTATGCTTCGCGCCATCGGACCGATATGCCAGTAGCGGTTGAGCACTTCTGGCCAGTGGCCAGTGTATGGGACGCGGCCATGCGTGGCCTTGAGGCCTACGATGCCGGTCAGTGCGGCAGGGCCTCGCACGGAGATGGCGACATCGCTGCCGATACCGATGGGCGAGATGCCTGCGGCGATGGCCGCGGACTCGCCGCCGCTGGAACCACCTGGAGTGCGATCGAGGTTCCACGGGTTTCTGGTCAGGCCGGTAAGAACGTTATCTGTCTCCTGCCATGCAGAGAATTCCGGAAGATTGGTCTTGGCAAGTGGTATGGCTCCTGCAGCTTTGAAACGGGTGACGACGGTGGCGTCCTTCGTGGGGATGTTTCCTGCGAAGATCCTAGAGCCGCGCTGAGTCAATACGCCTGCTGTATCGATTGCGTCCTTAATTGTGAACGGGACGCCATGGAGCGGGCCGAGTGCTGCACCGTCCCTTACCGCCTTATCGGCTGCGTCCGCGCCTGTTAGAGCCTCATCGGCCATGAGGGTCACAATCGCGTTCACTTTCGGGTTTACTGCGGCGATACGGTCCAAATGTGCCTGGACAACCTCGCGTGAGGACAACTGCTTCGTCCGGATCAAAGCCGCCAGTTCGGTTGCATCCTTGTAGTAAATTGCGTCGTCGGCCTTCGCCGTATGAACGGACTGATCCCTGTTCTTGTCGCTCATATTTTGCCTCTTTTCTAAAGCTGGTTGTGCATCGTTGTGCTCGATCGAGCGCTCAGGACCGTTTAGCGGAGTCCCTGCCCAAAGAAATCAATATGTACACCCGTATTGATTCCGGCGCGACTCGAACTGATTCAAAAAACCTCAACTCTCTAAACGCATTTACTGGGCAAAGTTGGATACAAAGAATTCGGTGGTTGTATCGTTGAAGCGGTTCATTTGCTCCGGTCTTTCGAGCTGTGTCGGCATAGATAAGCCTCGAACCAGCGTAGCCGGGTCACTTAATCCAGACCGGGGAATGTGGCGGAGCGCAACGGCACGCGACCGGTCGCGTGCCTGAACCTATCCGTCACTGCTGCCGTTGTGTGATTCCGAAATCCCCAAGGTTTCCCGCCGATTCGAGTACAAGCCTACCTCTCATTCGCAGAGTGATGGGCACTAAAGGACTTCGCAAGCTGCCGCCCGATCTTCAACACAGCAATCAGAAGAGCGTCGAAATCTGAACGACAGCTCCGATGATTTGTGTGTGCTACACGCAAAGCGAATTTGCCATTGACCCGAACACTGGACGGAACGGCTATGCCCGATTCCTGAATACAAACCAGAAGCTCACGGTTTCGTTCCGTAAGCTCGTCCTCCGACAACCCCGGCCACAAATACCGGAAACAGACAACATTCATCTCAGCCGGCCCTATGACCTCCAACTCAGGCTGCTGTTCTATGAGCGCCCGGAAATACTGCGCCTCATCGATGTTCCTCTCCACCGCCGCGCCAATCCGGTCCACACCGTATACCGACAGATTCATCCATACCCGCAGCGCGCGAAAGCTGCGCGAGAGCTGTATGCCTCGGGCAGCAAACTCCGTTGGCTCTACACCAATGCCTCCCCGAAAGGTTTCGAAATATGACGGAGCAAAGGAGAACGCATTTCTGCGTGCCACTGCGTCCCGGATGAGCACTACACCGGTTTCGTATTGCATGTAACCCCACTTATGCAGGTCGAATGCAATCGAGTCTGCCCGCTCCAGGCCGCTAACGATGGATCGGTATTTGGTGAAGAACTTGGCTAAAGCACCGAATGCCCCGTCGACGTGGAACCATATCTTCTCTTCCGCTGCCAGGTCCGCCAGCGCGTGCATATCATCCGTTGCGCCCGAGCCCACCGTTCCGGCAGTGCCAACGACGCACATTGGGATGAACCCTGCTTCCCGGTCCTTATGAATCGCTCTTCTCATTTCTGCCACGTCGACACGATGTCGTTCATCGACTCGGATCTTCCGAAAAGCTTGCTCCCCTAAGCCCAATAAATCACACGAGCGATCGAGCCAGCCATGAGTAGCGCGCGAGGCGTATACCGTCATTCTGCCGCAGTCTGCGATGCCTTTCTCCCGGACCGAAACGCCATCAAACGTATTCCGGCAGACTGCAATTCCCGTTAGATTGGCAACAGTACCGCCGGTAACGAGTAAACCACTTGCCGTCTCAGGGTATTCAAACATCTCCTTCAGCCATTCGATGACTTGGGATTCCACAAGACTAGCCGCCTGATCATATCCCGAGACGTGGCAGTTCATGGCCGAAGCGATCATATCCGCCAGGATTCCAACCGGTGTGCCGCCGCCCATGACCCATCCCCAAAAACGCGGGTGAATATTCCCGGTGGGGTAAGGCAAGATGTTCTTCTTGACTCGAGCGTACACTTCCCGAATATCCGCTCCTGCATGAGGTACTGGTTGCGACAGAGCTTGACGCGCCTCCGGAGACGGACTTTGCCACGCAGGACGATTCCTGACGGTGCGGATATAGTCGATCAGATCGTCTATTACCTCATGGCTGAGCTTCCGGAACTCCTCCCAGTCCTTCGGATCAAGAAGCGATTCTGAATTGAATTCAGGATGAAAAGAATTGTCTGTCATGTCTTCCGGCTCTTTCACTTTCGTTCACATGCTACCATCATTGATGTATATGCATCGCTCGTCAGTCGTTGAAGAAATACCTTAATCCAGGGACATCGAGCTTACAGGTGCGCAGGTTGCCTTGCTGGCTTTCAGCACAGGTGGGGTGGTTGCGAACATCTGGTATATGCAGCCGCTGCTTTTTCTGATGTCGAGAGAGTTTCATCTCCCGATATCGAGCATTGGTGCTATTGCTATGCCCGGCCAAATCGGAACAGCTCTGGGGATGTTGATCTTTGTTCCCCTTGGAGACAATCGAGAGCGCCGGCGACTGACGGTAAGCCTGGTTGGGGCTTCTTCGCTGTGCTTGGTGCTAATGGCAACGTCTAGATCTGTCTGGTGGTTCGCTCTTGCCACATTGGGCGTTGGCCTCACGGGCTCAATCGTCCATGTGATCGTGCCCTATGCCGCTCATTTGGCCTCTCCTAACAAGCGGGGAACGACGGTTGGGGCTGTGTTTTCAGGCCTACTTTTGGGCATTCTTCTTGCCCGCACGGCGAGCGGACTCCTGGGGCAATGGTTCGGGTGGCGAGCGATTTACTGGGTGGCAACTGCTCTCATGCTTGTCATCGCAGGTCTTGTTGCCAAGTTCTTGCCAAAGAGCGGACCTGTCGTCTCATTGGGCTGGTGGGAACTGATTTGCTCGTCGTGGGAGTTGGTGCGAAGTGAGCCGGTTCTCCGAGAAGCCTCCGCGACGGGTGCCGTTTTTTTCGCAGCGTTTAATGTATTTTGGAGTACGCTTGTTTTCTTCCTGCAGAAGCCGCCTTATCACTATGGCAGCGGTGTCGCGGGGTTGTTCGGCCTGGCGCGGCAGGTGCCCTGGGCGCGCCACTCATTGGAAGGGTCGCAGATCGGTTTGACGCGAGGCGCAACATATTAGGAGCGCTCACTATCACATTTATCTCTTTTGGAGTGTTGTACTTTCTGGGCCACTCCCTGCTTGGCCTGATTATGGGCGTGATCTTGCTCGACTTCGGTGTACAAGGGGGCCATGTGTCCAATCAGACCCGAATTTATGCTCTTCTCCCGGAGGCGCGCAGCAGGCTGAACATGGTTTATATGATCTGCTACTTTTCTGCTGGTGCAGTAGGTAGTTTTTTAAGCACGGTTCTTTGGCGTTACTACAGTTGGGGAGGCGTGTGCGGTTTGGGCTCTTTCCTGATGCTTGTGGGGTTTTGTATCTACGCCCGGTCTGG
>JAATFM010000128.1 GCA_015655195.1 Terriglobales bacterium | reverse complement strand
GTTCGATTCCGGCCATTCGAGCGATGGGAAACTGCCCTGAAGTCGGTGCAGAGCGGTTGGTTCCAGGCGCAAACCCGCGCCCGGCAATGGGATTTGCGATTTCCACAAGCGGAACTCCCCTGTTTGGGATTTTGGTTCCACGAATCGCCAATATGGCACAAGATATTGTGGTTTACACTTGACTTGGCCCATAGACAGCGCTACTTTTGCTTCTGCGGCTGTAAAACTGCTGTAACGAAAACCGGCGCGAAGGCACCGTCGGCAGACCGCAAATCCGAGCTTTCGCTATACGCGCTGGCACGCCCCGGTTTTCATCCGTTGTGAGATCCCAGGCATCTAATACTTCGGGAGGAATTGCCCGGAGGCTGACACCTTTATTCGCAAAATCCGGTTTTTTAGAACCACAAAAGTTTCGAGACCCAAGGAGAATTCCCCCATGAGCGACGCCCACGTACAAACTTCGGCAGCCGTACCCGGCACTGCCTCCAGCCAGGCTTCCAAGCCCGCCCGGCTGACCTTCGACCGCCGTTTTTCGACGGCCGGTGTTTCCCCCTACGACGAAGTGCAGTGGGAAAAGCGCACCGCGTTGATTACCGACAGCAAAGGCAACACGATCTTCGAGCAGAAGGATGTGGAAACGCCCATCGACTGGTCGATGACGGCGACCAACATTGTGGCCTCGAAGTACCTGCACGGGCAGCTCGACACGCCGGAGCGCGAGACGGGCGTGCAGATGCTGGTGGAGCGCGTCGCCGAGACGATCCGCGACTGGGGCATGAAGGGCGGCTACTTTGCCTCGGCGGAGGACGCGGGGGTCTTTCACGACGAGCTGGCGCACATGCTGCTCACGCAGAAGGTGGCCTTCAACTCGCCGGTGTGGTTCAACGTGGGCTGCGACCGGCTGGAGCCGCAGGCGGACGGGTCGAACTGGCACTGGGACCCGGCAACGGGCTGCGTGAAGTTTGAGCCGACGGGATACAAGAATCCGCAGTGCTCGGCCTGCTTCATCAACGCGGTCGAGGACTCGCTCGACTCAATCCTGACGCTTGCCAAGACCGAGGGAATGCTCTTCAAGTGGGGCTCGGGCACGGGCACGAATCTCTCCGCCATTCGCGGCTCGATGGAACTGCTCTCGGGCGGCGGGCAGGCATCGGGACCGCTGAGCTTCATGCGCGGCTTTGACGCCTTTGCCGGTGTTATCAAGTCCGGCGGCAAGACGCGCCGCGCGGCAAAGATGGTGATTTTGAATGTCGAGCACCCGGACATCGTGGATTTCATCGATTGCAAGGCCAAGGAAGAGGCAAAGGCATTCGCGCTGGTCCGCGAGGGCTACGACGGCTCGGGGCCGGACTCGGAGGCTTACTCGTCGATCTTCTTCCAGAACGCGAACAACTCGGTGCGCGTGAGCGACGAGTTCATGCGCGCCTATGAGAACGACGGCGAGTTCTCAACGCGCTCCGTAAAGGACCACAAGCCGATCAAGACTTACAAGGCCCGCGACATCATGCAGAAGATTGCCGAAGCCACGTGGCTTTGCGGCGACCCTGGGATGCAGTTCGACACCACGATCAACAAGTGGCACACGAGCAAGAACACGGCGCGCATCAATGCGTCGAACCCCTGCTCGGAGTACATGTTCCTCGACAACTCGGCCTGCAACCTGGCGAGCTTCAACCTGCTGAAGTTCGTCAATGCCGGCGGGCAGTTTGACATTGCCGCTTATCGCCACGCGATTTCGGTTGTCATCACGGCGATGGAGATTCTCGTCGACAATTCCGGCTACCCGACCGAATCGATTGCGAAGAACTCGCACGACTACCGGCCGCTGGGCCTGGGCTATGCGAATCTCGGCGCGCTGCTGATGGCGTTCGGGCTTCCGTATGACTCCAACGCGGGCCGCGACCTTGCCGCCGCGCTCACGGCTATTATGTGCGGTCAGGCGTATCTGCAGTCGGCGGTTATTGCCGGTGCCTGCCCGGAGCTTGGCTCGGCCACGCCGCTCACGGCTTCCATTGAGCGGCAGGGCGGCGCCTGCCCCGGTTTCTACGTGAACCGCGAGCCGTTCCTTGATGTGATTCGGATGCACCGCGCCGAGGTGAACGAGATTGGCAAGTCGCGCACCAGCGGCGAGCCCTTCACGGTTCCACAGCTTGATTCGCTCATTGAGGCCAGCCGCGAGTGCTGGGACACGGCGCTGGCAGTGGGCGAGAAGCATGGCTACCGCAACTCGCAGGTCACGGTGCTGGCGCCTACGGGCACCATCGGCTTCATGATGGATTGCGACACGACGGGTATTGAGCCGGATCTGGCGCTCGTCAAGTACAAGAAGCTCGTCGGCGGCGGCATGATTAAGATCGTGAACAACACGGTGCCGTCGGCGCTCTTCAAGCTCGGCTACAACAACGACCAGGTAAACGCGATCGTCAGCTACATCGACGCGACGGGCACTATCGAGGGCGCTCCGGGCATCAAGCCGGAGCACCTGGCGGTATTCGATTGCAGCTTCAAGCCGGCCAAGGGCACGCGCTCGATTCAATACATGGGCCACATCAAGATGATGGCCGCCACGCAGCCCTTCCTTTCGGGAGCCATTTCGAAGACGGTGAACCTGCCGCACGAGGCCACGGTGGATGACGTGGCCGAGGCCTATGCCGAAAGCTGGCGGCAGGGAATCAAGGCCGTAGCAATTTACCGCGACGGCTCAAAGGGCACGCAGCCGCTGAACACAAGCATGGATGCCAAGAAGGAGACTTCTGCACTCGATGCGATTGGCGCTCGCGTGCTGGCCAGCATCGCTGCGGGCAAGGAGCCTGCCGAGGCCGACATCAAGGCGCTCGAAGCCAAGCCCAGCGAGAAGGTGGAGGTTCCGGCGAAGCAGATCACCGCGGCGGCATCCGCTTTTGAGAAGTCGCTTGGCGAGATTGCCAAAGCAGCGGCGATTCCGACGATTGCAGCGGTGGCGGCTGCTCCCGCTGTTCCCGCGCAGGACCTGAATGCGCCTCCTAAGGCCGTTCGGCACAGGCTGCCGGCGGAGCGCGCCTCGGTGACGCACAAGTTCTCCATCGCCGGGCACGAGGGCTACATTACCGTGGGCCTTTATCCGACGGGCGAGCCGGGCGAAATCTTCATCCGCATGGCAAAGGAGGGTTCGACGGTCTCGGGCCTGATGGATTCCTTCGCCACGGCTATCTCGCTCGCGCTACAGCACGGCGTTCCACTGCGCGTGCTCTGCGAGAAGTTTGCGCACACGCGCTTCGAGCCTTCGGGCTGGACGCAGAACGAGCAGATCGGCTACGCGAAGAGCCTGATGGATTACATCTTCCGCTGGCTGAGCCTGCGTTTCCTCTCCGGCACACAGTTGACGCTCTTCGCGGGCCTCGCTCCGCAGGCGGCACAACTGCCCGCAGCTCCGCCGACGATTCTGGCTGATTCAGATCCAGAGGAGAACGCGATTCCGCAGAGCCAGCTTGATAAGCTGGCCGAGGAAGTAGCCCGCAAGCTGCAGCAGGCGAGCAGCGGAGCTGGAACCAGCGTTGGCATGGGTTCCACGTCGGCTCCGGCAGGCGGCATTGCGTCGGAGACAGGCACGGACGCGGGCGCGGCAGCAAAATCCGAGGTGCCGGAACTGCAAGACCGCGGTCTCCTCCACACCCACCAGGCCGACGCGCTACGCGAGCTCTACCAGATGGGCGACGCACCAAGTTGCGGCACGTGCGGAGCCATCATGGTTCGCAACGGAAGCTGCTACCGCTGCATGGATTGCGGCTCGACGAGTGGTTGCAGTTGACACCTTTTACTTACTTTTTCTATGGAGCAGGTGTGTGTGTGGAGACACTTAATTTGCAAGTCGCGATCACAAAAATGCAAGTTGAAGTTAATCTGCAAGTTTCACCAAATTAAGAGCCGCATGGGGTTGAAGTAGGACGGCCCCATAAGGCTGAACCGCTTACAGGACGCTCTTTTCGACCTTGGCAGCCTGTCCTAAGCGACCAAAGGCTGCCAGAGTCGTTAAGGAGGGAGCACGATGGCGGCAGCACTAACGCCAACATCAAGCGGTACGCCAAACGCGTTTCTGATATTTGTTATCGTCGGGAATTGGCAAGTAATCGAAGAAAGCCTTGTCTCGCCCCTCGGCACGGGCGTCCTTGTAGTCTTTTCGGGCGATCGTTGCTAGGTCCCAGACAACGGCAGCGACATCTCCTCCGCCGGTATCTGCACGAGCGAAGTCAATCAAGGCCGAAAACTGAGCGCTCAGGGTCTCATGAGAGGGCGACAAGCAGGCCTCAATGAATTTGGCGAAGACGGCGGCGGGTAGTCGATCAAATAGGTAGTCTGCGACGAGATTCTGGAAGAAATAGGTCCGTAGGTCTGCTGCCAAACCGCGGATCGGCGGCAACAGCTGCCGTGACGTGATGTGTGCATCCAGATAATACTTCTTGTCCATAGCCTCCAGAAAGAACGGATAGTGTTCCGTACAGACCAGCCTCACGACTTCATACGTGAACTCCGGCCGTTCCCGGCGAGCCGAGGACTTGAGCTCGTCAAATCGGACGCGATGCTTCTCTCTGAGCCGGTTGATTTTCTTTTCCAGCGATAGCTCATCGGCGACCCCTACCGCGGCTAAGCTGAAGACAGGCTGATCGCTGAAACCAGAAAGTGCGTTCAGAGTCGCAACATCGCCGGTCTGCCCGCTTTCATCAATGAAGTAACCCATGCGTTGATCGCTTTGCTCCCTATTAGGGTTCCACTGCCAAAAGGCTTTTCAGGTTGGCTGCGATGCGATCCTTGATCTCTTCAGCAGGAGACTTATAAAGCTCTGCGATCGCTTGAACGGTATGACCGACATCGGATGGACATGCGACTCTCTCCTCTATCTGAGTGAACGGCCCATCGGTCTCTGTCAAAATGCGATCGACCCTCAGGGTCGCAACCAGGCGGCGCCCTCTCTCGTTTGAGAGCATCTGAGAATTGATCGAGAAATAGCATCCCATCTCAGCAGCTCGCCGTGCTTCGGACAGCGATCCGCTGAACCAGTGAAGGACGACGGCTCCTTTCGACGATGGTAAACAACGTTCAACGAGGTCGAGCACCGTCTTCGCTGAACGAACACTGTGGACGCTGAGGACCTTCTTGCCGTGCTGCGCGCACATGCGGAGCACGTGCTCGAATACTTCTTTCTGCTTTTCAAGTGAATGGTAGTAGCGGGGGCTGGCATCGATACCAACTTCGCCTATATATCGCGCTTCCGGCAGATACTGATCCCACAGCGAAATCTCGTCGCCTCGTTTGTGGATCAGTTGAGGATGCAGGCCTAGCGCAGCGCGGACGTAGCGGGTGCCGTGCGTAACTTCTCGGTTGTGAGGCCATGCCTTCGGGGTAGTAGTTACGGCAAGAGTGTAGACGCCAGCTTGCTCCGCATCCTGAACAGCGGAGATGAAATCGGGGTACAGGTCGAGATGGCAGTGAAGATCGACGTAGTGTGAGGGCATTAGAGCTGTTCTATCCTGGAGCGGTTGTCACGTGCGCCAGGAGCTTACCGACTTCCTTCATTCCTCGCAGGTAGACGCTGGCGAGAGTAGTCTGCCTGTTCGAAGATTCATCGAGAAGCGGGCCGGACTTGTGAATAAGGATCGGAGCAAGCCCTGGTCTCTTTGCGAGTCTTGCTATGGCGAGCTGAAACGATCGAATCTGAATCCCTTCCGCCTCTATCGAGTTGAGAGGCTTGCTCCGAAGATCCGTAAGTGTATACGTGGTTGGGTCGGCGCCGCGAATGCCCTCTTTGATAGCAGCTCTCCGGATCAGGCACGGTAGGCAGAAGCCACAATGTTCCGTTCCATGCCCCTTCCATCGCGCCTTGGTGGGGGAAGCGCAAGAGAGGCTCTCCGGTATGGCACGCTTCAACAAAACTGGATTAGCGCATCCAGAAACCATCTCTCCCTTCGTACGGTCCCAATACGGATTTTCGATCATCACCGGAATCCCGAGTGCCTGCAGTAGTTCGTTCCAGCGCGCGATGTAAAAGGGATGCGTGGTGCGCGTGCTCAGTGAGCCGAGCCGTAGCTGATCGAGTGGAACATTGAGTGCGATGAGCCCGTTCTCTGGAGCAAACAAAGGGCAAGGCTGCCCGAAGCCACTACCAGCCAATGCGCCTGTGGCAAAGAACAGGAAAGAGCGACCTCGAGTGGAGTCTTCAGTACCAACATCCTTTACAAGCTTCTTATCGAAACTCATCCAAACGCGCAGGCGCCGAAACGGACGATTAGGATACTGAACTTCCAGCCTGTGAAAAAGCTTGTCCTGAGCTGCACTCACGGCGCTCTCCCCAGCGTGGCTAACGAAGAGAGGGTTTCGCCCCTGCTCAAGTGCGTCAATAGCACCGACAAGACTATCCAGACCGCCGGAAAAAAGAGACACTCCGTCAAGCTCTAGCTCTGGAACGACGAGCGGCCTGTCTGCGACGAACGCCTTGAAACCTTCTGGCCGCGGACGAAAATCGAAGGTCCAACGGTCTCCGGTCAGAAAATTCAGCATCCGCCGCAGAAGGTCGGAGACGCCATTCCAAACCACAAGGTCACTGACGGGAGCGACCAAGCGAATTTCTCGCGTCCAGCTATCCTGCGATTCCGTATTGCGGGAGATCCGAGTGTCAGCGGCATAGATGTGGGCTGCGAGCACTAGCAGATCCACCCCAAGCTCAGAGGGATAGACTCCAAGCGTCGCCAACTCATCGAGCGCTGTACCAATTCCATGATCCAGGCGCTTGATGGCTTGTACGAACTCCACACCGGTTACGGCCTCATCTTCAGCAGCTGGAATAGCTACCTTATCCTTAAGTCCAAATCTTCCGTAGAGAAGGTGACGGCTCATGGTCTATCAGCCTCCGTTTCTGCCATGCTTTGGAGAATCGAGTAGGCCTGTTCGTAGACCGTATCAATAGTTCGCGTGACCTGCTCCTGTGTCATGGTCGTTCCAACCTGGCTTGCCGTGAAGGCATCTGAGACGTTGCGCGCGACGAACTCGAAGAGCTGTTCCTGAATATTCGCTGCAGCTTGGGCGTCTTGAGGAAGGGTGATAGATTGTGCGCCGATGTCGTTGCAGAGGCGTGCCTCGATAGCATGTGCGACATTCAGTTCGAGGATTGTCTGGACCTGAGCTGCGTTGAGCGTATCGAAATCCGTGATGCCGTTTTCCGCAAGATCGACGATGGTCTCGACAAAGGCTTCCCGGGCGATGCTGTCGTCGATGGCTCCGCCGTCGGGACACACGACTTCCATGATACCCAAAAAGATCTCTTCGATAGGCCGGTCGGCCAGTCGTTCGAGGCCGATGGAACGCAATATTGCTGCCGCGTTGCCGCCGATGGCAGAGTTGAGGACGCCGGCCAATTGTGCCGTCGACCTGCGCGAGACGGCCATCCTCCGTGCTGCGTTCCGACTTCCACCAGCTGAGTTCGACACGTATTGGGAGAGGGCGCGCCCGAGACTTCTCCGATCCCGTCCACCTGATGTAACGAATCGCGTGAAATTATTCCGTGCCGACGTGTAGCGCCGTGGATCGCCTGAGGGAGGGACCGGAGGAAGCGTCGGTGCTACTGGCACGCCTACCCCGGTCGTCGACGGCAAGACTCCGGGAAGTGGATTTCCCGGCTCACTAACCTCGGGTATCGGCGGTTGAGATGGCGGAATTGGTGTCGGCTGAGGGCCATCTGGACCGCCACCATCGCCGTCGTCGCTCAGCCAACTGGGGATAAGAGGCTTCGACCCGCCGGATCCACCGTATGAGTTTGAAGTACCCATTACCGTCCTCCTTGGGGGCGAGTACGGAGGGTACTTGTAGCGGTGAGCTTCAGTATGGAGCTTCCATTCTTGCCCCACACTTCAAGCAACTGATCGAAACGCTTGACAGCCGTAGCATCCTTCAGCGCGCTCGACCAACCACTGCATGCCCAAGCTCCGAGACGGTTCGCTGGCAGAGCTTCCAAGAAGTCCAAGAGGTTGGTTTGTAGGGAAGGCTGGGCACGTACCAGCACGGCCATTCCATCCACTCCATCCGGAGCCTTTTCGAAAGAGTCTGATGCGATGATTCGCGTTCTGAGCATCTCGAATACCTGGGCCGCCTCCGGTGGCGCGAGCGAGCGCAGATTGGCTTCCTCGCCCTGCACCGCGAGCTTCGCCCCCATGAGACGTTCTGCGATCGTCGCAATCTGACCGAAAGCGGTTCCGGCACCGAAGAAATCCTTTCGATCTTTCGTTACAAAGAGGTAAGGGCGTAGATCAGTCTTCGACAGGGATGGTTCGAGACCGGCCCATTCGAGCGTGTTAGGAGACGCTAGCCATTCGGCGAGTAAGACACTTGTTTCACCCTCAGTAGCCGTCGCGTCACTCTTAGAATCTGTCCACAAACTGAGATTGAATCAAGTCCGTCATATGCTCACGAGGGGTCTGGTTTTACGTTATGGTTATGTACCCGAGTGATTTGACGGATGCTCAGAGGGCGCGTCTGGAGCCGTTGCTGCTGCCGGGGC
>JAATFM010000202.1 GCA_015655195.1 Terriglobales bacterium | reverse complement strand
TCCTGGAGCTTGACCCAGTTGGCGAGCGCGCCCATGAAGTTGCCGAGGTGGAGCTTGCCGGTGGGGCGCATTCCGCTCAGGACGCGGGGCTTGGAAGTGGTGGATTGCTGTTCTGACATGGGCCTGTCGTCAAAAAGATAACGCCGTCTCCGGCTCTGTTCATTGTAGCGGCCCAGCCTGTTTCCGGCGCGTTATTTGCCGGGCAGGCTACTGAGAACGCCAAAAATCAGGGACAGCGACGGTCCCATCAACAGCGGCAGCAGAAACCATCCCATCGCAATCATTACCACCCAGCTCGCAAGGCCACTCATGCTGTCATACACCCGCATTGCGTTATACGGCAGCAGGTTCCGCACAATGCGGCTGCCATCCAGCGGTGGAACCGGAAACAGATTGAAGAAGAAAAGCGTCAGGTTCAGCTCAATGGCAAGAACGGCGAGGATCACAATCGCACCCAGGCGCGAGCTCAGCGCAGCCGTCTGAATGCCGATGAAGGTGGAAAGCACAAGCTCCCGTCCGCCGGGCACTGAGACCAGAATCCCCGCAAGCACGAGAAAGGCAACAAGCGTCAGCAGCAAGTTTGAAACCGGCCCCGCGAGCGTCACCAGGTTGTCGTCGCGAACGATCTTCTTGAAATTGCGAGTAATGACAGGCGTGGGCTTGGCCCATCCAAACAGGATTCCGCTACGGAAGATAAAAAGCGACAGGGCCGGATACAGCAGCGTTCCCACCGGGTCCACGTGATACATGGGATTCAGCGTGATGCGCCCCTGCAGGCGCGCTGTCTGGTCGCCCAGGCGCGAGGCCATCCAGGCATGGGCGCACTCGTGCACGCTCAGGGAAAAAACGAGCAAAACAAACTCAAAAACCTTGATGACGAGCTCAGTAGGCAGCAATGCAAATCTCCAGCATGGGAAAGCTCAGATTAGCATGGAGCAACCTACCACCGGCCAGCCGGGAAGTCTCCTACGATCGCGCCGGGCTCGATCTTCTGGCCGGCCATCACGAAGGCGTGGCTGGCGATGCGGGCGCCTTCACCGATCTCGGTTGCGGCGAGTGAGACATGGTCGAAGTTCTCCGGCGAGTAGGCGTGCGAGTAGATGCGTGCGAAGGAGCCGATAACCGCGCCCTTGCCGATCGTGATGCCGCCGCGGTCGTTAAAGAGCGCGCGCTGGCGGATGACGACGTTGTCGCCGATGGAGAGGTTGTAGCCGTAGGTGAGGTCGACGCCGTGATAGATGCGGACGCCCGTGCCCATGTGCGCGAAGATATGCCGGCCCAACATGCAGCGGAAGCGGAGGCCGAGCCAGTGATTGAGGCCGAGCGGCGAGCGCTCGAACATCTGCCAGAACCAGAGCAGCGGCTTGCGCGGGGCGAATTTTTCACGGTCGATGTCGGGAAAGTGCTCGGCCTCAAGGGTGACATTTTCCGGGTCGAGGTTGAGCGAGACCACATTGCCGGGCAGTACGCTGGTCAGTGTCAGGTTCAGTTTTCCGCCATGCGGGCGGCCCAGGTAAATCTGGTAAAGCTGGTCGCGGACGATCTCGGCGCGGCGCTCCGGCACGTGGTGGCGGGTGAACTCATCGTCGAGAAACTGGAGCCAGCGGCGGTAGATCTCTTCTGCTTCCGCGGCGGGGCGCGGTGCGGTGGCACTATGGGAGCCGGGGCCGGAATCGGGCGTGGTGACAGGATTGACCATACGTAATGGACGATATACGAAAGCGCCAGGCTTCAGCTACCGGCAGCGCCACTGCCTTCACGCGGCGTTATTCTAGAGAGTCCGGGCCAGTACGCCGGTTGAGAGTGAGTTATGCCTGAAGAAATTGCCGTGACCGCCGCTGAAACTTCCCACACCGCAACCGAAAACACGCCAGAGGCGCGCGCGGCCGCAGAATCCGTGCCGCCCATTGCGACAATTGCCACGCTGGGCCGCTACGAAGGGCAGTCCATCGTGCTGCGCGGATGGCTTTACAACCTGCGCGAGAGCGGCAAGCTGCTCTTTCCCATCTTCCGCGACGGAACGGGAACGGTGCAGGGCGTGGCGCATGTGAAATCCGTGCCGGCGGAGGTCTTTGAGGCGCTGAAGGGGCTCACGCAGGAGTCGAGCGTCATCGTTACCGGCAAGGTCCGCGCCGACAAGCGCGCCCCCGGCGGCTATGAGCTCGATGTCGAAAACATCCAGGTCATCCAGCGTGTTCCTGAGTCCGATCCTTACCCGATCAGCCTCAAGGAGCACGGCGTCGATTTCCTCATGGAGCACCGGCATCTCTGGGTCCGCACGCCTCGGCAGTCGGCGATTCTCCGCATCCGCGCCGAGATCATGCGGGCGGCGGCGGAATACTTTGATACCAACGGATTTGTCCGCACCGATCCGCCGATTCTCACCCCCGCGGCCTGCGAGGGCACTTCCACGCTCTTTCCCGTGGATTACTTCGGCGATCCGGCCTTTTTAACGCAATCGGGCCAGCTTTACATCGAGTCCACGGCGCTGGCGCTGGGCAAGGTTTATAGCTTCGGGCCGACCTTCCGCGCCGAGAAATCGAAGACGCGGCGGCATCTCACCGAGTTCTGGATGGTCGAGCCGGAGATGGCATACTGCGACCTGAACGATCTGATGACGTTGGCCGAAAACTACCTTTCGCACATCGTGCAGAGCGTGTTGAAGAACCGCGCCGCCGATCTTGAAGTCATCGGCCGTGATGCGAAGAAGCTCGAAGCCATCCTGCCGCCCTTCCCGCGGCTGCGTTACGACGAGGCCGCGAAGATGCTGAATGAGGCGCACGCGAAGGGCGAGATCGACCATCCCTTCGAGTACGGCAACGATTTCGGCTCGCCCGACGAGACCTGGCTCAGCAGCCAGTTCGACCGCCCCGTGATGGTGCACCGCTACCCTGCGGCGGTGAAGGCTTTTTACATGGAGCCCGACCCCGACGAGCCGAAATATGCGCTCTGCGTGGACGTGCTGGCGCCGGAGGGCTACGGCGAGATTATCGGCGGCTCGCAGCGCGTGGCGAGCTACGATCTACTCAAGAGCCGCATCGAGGCGCACGGACT
>JAATFM010000178.1 GCA_015655195.1 Terriglobales bacterium | reverse complement strand
TATGCCGCGTGTTAAACCGAAAATCGTTCGCACCTCGCTCCCCAAGGCTCCGACAGGAATCCAGGGACTGGATGAAGTCACAGGTGGAGGCCTTCCGAAAGGCCGTGTCACGCTGGTGTGCGGGAGCGCGGGAAGCGGCAAGAGCTTGCTCGCGATGGAATTTCTGGTGCATGGCGCGGTTCAATACGGCGAGCCTGGCGTGTGCATGGACTTCGAGGAAACCGAAGAAAAGCTGGCGGCTAACGTCGCATCGCTCGGTTTCGATTTGCGCGACCTTACCCGGCGCAAGAAGCTGCTGGTGGATTATGTTTTCGTTGAGCGAAACGAGATTGCAGAGGCTGGGGAATACAATCTCGACGGCCTGTTCATCCGTCTGGACCACGCGGTCAAGAAGATCAAAGCAAAGCGCGTTGTTCTGGATAGCATTGAGGCGCTTTTTGTCGGGATAGCCGATGCAACGATGCTGCGCGCGGAGCTGCAAAGGCTGTTCCGCTGGCTGGAAGACCGCAAACTGACCGCAATCGTTACCGGAGAAGCCGGAACCCACACGCTGACCCGTCACGGGCTGGAGGAATACGTCGCCGACTGCGTGATAGGGCTGGACCACCGGGTGACGGACCAGATTTCCACCCGGCGGTTACGCATCGTCAAGTACCGGGGTACTTCTCACGGCACCGACGAATATCCATTTCTGATCGATGAAGACGGCATCTCGGTGGTGCCGATCACCTCTCTTCTTCTCACGCATAAAGCTCTCACGGACCGTGTTTCAACGGGCATCTCCGCTCTGGACGAGATGACGGAAGGCAAGGGATTTTTCCGTGGAAGCAGTGTGCTGGTGACCGGCACGGCCGGAACCGGAAAATCCAGTCTGGCGGCAAACTTTTGCGCTGCTGCCTGCGCACGCGGCGAGCTTTGCCTGTATTTCACCTTTGAAGAGTCTCCCAGCCAGATTCTCCGCAACATGCAATCGGTCGGGCTTGACCTGGAGCAGTGGGTCAGAAAGGGCTTATTGAACTTCCACGCGATGCGGCCAACCAGCACCGGGCTGGAAGGGCACCTTGCCGCTATTCACAAATTGATCGCCAAGCTCAAGCCAAACGTTGTAGTCATCGACCCGATCACGAATCTGATTTCGTCCACCGGCACGTATGACGTCAAATCCATGCTCGTGCGCCTGGTCGATTTTCTAAAGGTGGAGGAGATTACATCGCTCTTCACGAATCTGACATTCGCTGGCGACCCTCAGGAGCGAACCGCTGCGGCCGTCTCCTCGCTCATGGATGCCTGGATTGTGTTGCGGGACAGCAAGCCCAATGGACGGCCTAGACGCGAGCTTTACGTTCTGAAATCCCGCGGCATGGCACACTCGCGCGAACCTCGTGAGCTTATCGTAAGTAAAAGAGGCTTGGAATTGGGTGCCGTGCTGAACGATGACATGGTAGCCACGCACCTCTAAGCCCCCAAAGTCCAGTCAAGCGCAGTCGCGGCGGCGGGGTAGCAGATTTGTCCGATCCAGACGAGAAATCGAGCACCGATATGAAAACGAGTACCGATAGGAAGACTAACACCGGCATCAAGAAGAGCTCTGCAAAGAGCTCCGTAAAGAAGCGCCCCACGATTGCGGGGGACTTTTATCGTTTGCGCCTTTATATAGCGGGCCAGACTCCGAATTCGGTTGCCGCTATCGCCAACCTCAAGAAGATTTGTGAGGACAAGCTGCAGGGCAAGTACCGTATCGAGGTTATCGACTTGCTGGTGAAGCCGCAACTGGCCAAAGGTGATCAGATCATCGCCATTCCGACTCTGGTGAGACGGCTCCCGCCGCCGGTCAAAAAAATCATCGGGAACCTCTCCAAGACGGAGAGCGTCATCGTGGGGTTGGATCTGCAACCGGCACGCTGAAGTAAGGACTCGAAGAACCGATGTCCAACAAGCGAGCGCATCCCGATAGCCGAGTCCTCGCAGCAGGTCTGCCCGGCAAAGCCGGTGCGCTGCAAAAATCTCGCGGACGCTCCGGGCCATCTCTGCGCAAGCTACCTACGCCAACACCTCCGGATCAGCAAACAAAGCTCCGTGCCCGGCTGAAAACCGCGGAGGAAACTCTTCGCGCTATACAGTCCGGCGAAGTGGATGCGTTGATGGTCTCCGGTCCTCGTGGGGAGCAGGTGGCTTCGCTGAAAGGCGGCGAGCCCTCGTATCGCATGTTAGTGGAGGCCATGAGCGAAGGCGCGGCCACCCTGTCACGGGATGGTGACGTGCTCTATTGCAATCGTAGGTTCGCAGAGCTGATAGGCAAGCCTCCGGCGAAGATGATCGAAGTTGCGGTGCAGTCGCTGGTTGCGGAAACAGAGCAGGATAGATTTAAAGCCTTGCTTGCCGATGCGCAGAAGGCGGTCGCGAAAGGCGAATTCAATCTGCGCGGCACGGGCGGAAGCCTGATTCCGGTCTATTTGTCGCTGAACCGGCTTCGCGGATACAAGGGCCGGGCCTTGGGAATGGTAATCACCGATCTGAGCGAGCAAAAGCGCGTCCAGGCCGCGGAGATCAAGCAGACCGAAGCGACGCGCCGGCTCCTGCTGGAGCATACGCTTTCGGCGCAAGAGGAAGAACGCCGCCGGATCGCGCGTGAATTGCATGACGAAGCCGGCCAGTTGTTGACCGCTCTGTTAGTCGGTCTGCGCACCATGGAAGACGCCCGGAAGCTGGCGGATGTGAAGATACAGGGGCATCGGCTACGCGAAATTACCGCCCAGGCCATCGACGAAGTCGGTCGGCTTGCCCGCGGGCTGCATCCAACCGTGCTGGACGACCATGGCCTCGGTGTCGCGCTGAGCCGATACGCTGCCGAGTACACAAAGACCCATGGCATCGCGGTGAATCTTGCACTCGGTGAAACTGATTCCTGCAACCTGCCGTCCGCAGTGCAAATCACGTTGTATCGCATTCTTCAGGAAGCGATGACCAACGTGGCCAGGCATTCGGGAGCCAAAGCGGTCAGCATTCAATTCAACTGCTCGGCTACATCGGTGGAAGTGGCAGTCATCGATGACGGACGTGGCTTTGATGCGAAGGCTGTGGCTGTCTCCTCGCAGCGCCTGGGAATTCAGAGCATGAGGGAGAGAGCTGCCATGCTGGGCGGAACGCTCAGCTTTGCTCCGCAGCGCAAGGGAACCAGAATTCTGGTGCACGTCCCACTCGACAGCCAGCCTCTGGCAGATCCTCCGCCCGAGACCAGGAGCGCCTGATATGCCGACGCGCACACGCAAAATCAGGGTCATGATTGCCGACGATCATGCGATTCTCCGCGCAGGTCTAAAGATGCTGGTTAACGCCCAGGCTGATATGGAAGTTGTCTCGGAAGTTCCCGATGGAGAGACAGCGGTTCAAATGGCGCGGGAAACGAAACCGGATGTGACATTGCTGGATCTCACCATGCCGCGGGTTGGGGGTATGAAGGTGCTCGAGAAGATGACGCGCGACTGCCGCGAAGTCCGGGTGCTTGTCCTCACGATGCACGATGATCCTGCGTACCTGCGGTCGGCGCTGGCAGCCGGGGCAGCCGGATACCTGCTGAAAAGAGCGGTGGATGCGGAGTTGCTTGCCGCCATACGGGCAGTGTATCGCGGAGGGATATTCGTGGACCCGCGTTTGGCCAGCGTCCTTGTGCAGGAGGTGCTGGCAAAGAGAAGCATCAAAGCCGGCGTCGCGAAGCCAACAAACGTTCTCAGCGACCGGGAACTGCAAGTGCTCAAGCTCGTGGCGCGTGGTTACACGAGCGCGGAAATAGCCGGGCAGATTTTTATAGGTGTGAAAACCATCGAAACCTATCGTTCGCGTTTTGCTGATAAGCTTGGACTTCGGACGCGCAGCGATGTGGTTCGTTTTGCCGTGCAGATGGGCCTGTTGACCCCGGAAACACTGGAGAAGGAACCGGGCATCTCGACGCGGTAGGAATTTGGCCGCAGGCCGCCTCTCTTCTACCCATATAGAATGTCCTTGTCAGGTTTTCCCGGACAGAGCCCCCCATTATCAGCAACATCCCCGATACTAGGACGATTTCATATGTAGCACACTCGATGCAGACTGCGGATAGTGTCGCGTCCGGAAACGAGGTTTGCGCTCATGCCTGATAAGAACAACGCAACATTCGATCCGATTGCCTTTCTTGCGCAGGCCGGCCTTGGACGAAGGATCATCGTAATGAAGCCGAAGCAAGCCCTTTTCACTCAGGGAGACCAGGCGGACTCTGTCTTTTATCTTCAGAGCGGAAGGGCAAGGCTCACTGTGGTCGCGCAAAACGGTAAAGAGGCTACCATCATGCTTCTCTCCGCCGGCGATTTTGTTGGAGAGGAATGTCTTGCCTCGGCGCCTGGAATTCGTCTGGCCACGGCCACGGCCGTGAACACCTGCTCGGCGCTCAAGATTGGACGGGATGAGATGATTCGCGTCCTGCATGAAGAGCACGACTTCTCCGACCTGTTCCTGTCGTTTCTGCTATCTCGCAGCATGCGCGCCCAGGCTGATCTTGTCGATCACCTCTTCAACTCCAGCGAAAAGCGCCTGGCGCGTATTCTCCTCTTGATGGCGCAATTTGGAAAACCAGGCGAGCCGGAAACCTTCATCCCTCCCATCACGCAGGAAAC
>JAATFM010000026.1 GCA_015655195.1 Terriglobales bacterium | reverse complement strand
TCGGCACAGGTGGAGCGCATTCTGTCGCCCACCATCTCCGGCTCTTTCACGATCTGCTCCACGGTCAACTGGCCGATGATGCCGCGCAGATGGCCTTCCATCACGAGGCGAATCAGCCCCTCGCGCTGCTGCGGCGCCTTGGTCAAAAACTGCTCCGCCGCAGTCAAAATCGAAGCCTGATCTGAGCGCACCTTGATCTGCGCCACGGCTTCGACCGTCACGGCCACGCCCTGCTTGGTGTAAAGGTCCTGCTGCGGAGCCACGTCGAAGCTCATCAGTTCCAGCGAGAGATCGCGGCAGTTCTCCACCATCGGAAAAATCACGGTGCCGTGGCCTTTAATCACCCTCGGCCCGCGGAAGCCGTACACAATCAGCGCCTCATTCGGCCCCGCCTTACGGTAGAGCCGGGCAACGATGCCCAGAAGCACGATCAACGCCAGTACTGCAATGCCGGTTATAAGAACAATTTGGCTTATCATTCGATTCCCGGTCCTTTCAACCAGGAAACTGTTGTTGAGGGGGAAACTTGTCTGCCAGATGTAGTTGCCGAGCTTCCGGCTTACTGCCTGGCGCCGTTGCGTTTTCGCGGAAAGAGCTTGGCGAGCAGTCCGGCCATGAAAATGGCAACCAGAATGCCCATGTCAGCGATGATTACCGCGGTGTTGCTCATTGCAATCTCCTCAATTCTCGGTTGATTCTTAGCGCGCGTCCTCGTCCCAGCGGCGGACGTACGCAATGCCCTTCTCGTAGCGCACCACGAAGACCTCTTCCTGTTTGGGAATCGGGCTTCCATCCTCGGAGCGAGCGGGCGCCGATCGCAGCGCTCCAAGCTGCGTGTACAAAATCTCTCCGGTGCCGCCGACCTGAATCGGGGCGGAGATGCGGCCAAGCGCGCCGACAACCTCCGTCTCTTCGGCGGTAAGCTCGCGCTCATGCGGCAGCAGCACGCGGGTCAGAAACGCAAAGACAATCGCCCCGCCGGCAATGCCGCACACAGCGGCCAGCGCCAGCACCGCAACGGCCACGAATCCGCTGTAACGTGTCAGCAAGTAGCCCGCCGCGCCAAACCAGCAGAGAAAAATCATGGCGGAGAATCCGTTCCACCACGGAACTCGCAAACTTCCCCGCGCACCCGACGCCGCCGCATGTGCCGCACTCGAAACTCCATGCGCCGCGCCGGCAACGCTGTGCGGCAGATGCACCACCGGCGCGTGCGGCAGATGCAAATGTCCCATGCCGCCCAGCAGCGCCACCACGCTCAGCATCAGCCCCGCCACAAAACACACCAGGTAAAACGCTTCCCAGCTCATACCAACTCCCCGCTGTCTCTCTGTCCCCCACCCGTTACCGCCGGGTGCCCCACCCTCGCGACGCCTTTGTTTTTGTCGCCAGGGTGGGATAGCACGAACCTACCCTCGACTCCCTATCCCCTGCCCCGCAGCACATCCGTCAGCCTCGCAGCCAGCCCCGGCGTATCGAGAATCGTCTCCAGCAGCAGCAAACACTCTCGCGTCTTCTCATGCCGCGCAATCATCAGCAGCGCCTGCTTCAGCTCCGGATCGCGCCGAAAGCGCTCCGCACCGGAGACCAGCCACAGGTCCAGCTTGTCTTCCACTGTTCGCAGGTCGCTTTGCAGCTCCAGCGAATAGCCCTCCGGATCATCCACCAGATAGCCCGGATGCACCTTGAAAAAAGTGGCCAGAATCTGCCGCGTCGTATTGGTAAGGTGGGGCCGGGCGCCGCTCTCGATCTGCGAAAGATAGCTCTGGCTCAGCTTGGAGCCGGTCTCGGCCTCAATGGCCCGCACCAGCTCCTGCTGGCTCATCGCGCGGTCAAGGCCTCTCAAACTGCCTTCCACCTCGCGCAGATAACGAATTTTTTCGCCCAGCTTCATAGCAGTGGTGCGCGATTCGGTTCGTTCGGGGAAAACGCCTTATCGCAATCCGTGATAACTGTATTGCGATTTGCAATACGAGTCAACAAAAAAATATCGCGGCCTGTGGAAATTCTGCTCTCCATGTCAGGAATTACCGGCGATTGCGAGTCGTAGAACTGCACTGATTTTGGTGCAGGGAATGGAATTTTTTGCGTTTTCAGTTTTTCGTATCTTGTAAGATATTTTATTTCTTTCATTTACGACTGTTTTTTCTGTTTTGAAAATGTGCTGGGAGCGCTACTTTATGCCGCCAAAACGGCACTTTTTGTAACGCATTTTGCGTCTGTTTGGCTTGCTGAACCCGGTCCGGGCGAGAGGGCAGCTACTCCCAGTATGCACAGATAGGCGAAATTCTATGCAAAGTTGCCGGGGGAATTTTGTGTAAGGGTGAGCGAGCAAAAGCCTTGGTGAGTTGGCGGAAGTGCTATCCCAGGTCCGAGAATCCGGACCTGGGCACCCGCTCTATGTCGATGCTGCCTAGACCGCCGCGAAATCGATATAGCCCCGCGCCGGGTTGGTGCCGATCAGCTTGATTTGCACGCGGTCGCCCACATCGAGGCCTTTCGCGCCTTGCACCACCATGCCCTCCACGTGCGGGTCGAGGGCGCGGGCAAAGGTTCCGTGCGGTGTGACGCCGGTAACGATGCCGTTGAAAACCTGCCCGATGCGAGGGTGCAGCACCACCGCCGCGATCCGCTTCTGCATGTCGCGCTCCACGTGCCGCGCCGCGTCTTCCATCTCAGTGCAGCGCGTCGCGATTGCATCCAGCGCGTCGTTTGAGTAGGGCTGCGCGCCTCCGTCGATGACGGCTTTCAAAATCCGCTGCGCCACCATGTCGGGAAAGCGGCGATTCGGCGCGGTCGAGTGCGTGTAATCCTGCACCGCTAAGCCAAAATGGCCCGGCGACTCAACACCTGCACGCACCAGTACATACTCGCCCGGCCCCATCAGCTTCACGACCGCGAGCGAAAGGTCGGGAAAGCGCTCGGGGTCCGCCTTCTTCCGCGCCAACAGGAAATCGTTCAGCGACTTCGAGTCCGGCTCGGCGGGCAGCGTCGTCCCCAGCCCCGCGGCCAGCTCCACGATGCGGTCCCAGCGCTTCGGCACGCGGACGATGCGGCGGATCGACGCCACCTTCGCTTCCTCAAAATGCCTTGCCATCACGCCGTTGGCCGCGACCATGAACTCTTCAATCAGGCTCGTGGCGCGGTTCTTTTCTAACTTCGCGATGTCGGTCGGCTGCTCGTCCTGCATGACGGGCCGTGTCTCGACGGATTCCAGATCGAGCGCGCCGTGCTGGAAGCGGTTGCCAACCATGCGCCGCGCCGCCTCGTCCTGCAATTTGAGTTGAGCAGCCAGATCGGCGCTCGCCGCCACCTTCGCCGGGGCCGCTCCGTGCCCTTCCAGCCAAGCGCCCACGGCGTTGTACGCAAGCTGTGCCCGGTTGCGTACCAGCGCCCGATACGCCTTGCCGTCGCTCACCTGGCCCGTCGCATCCACCGCAAATTCGATGACAATCGCGGCGCGGTCGGCGTTCTCGTTCAGCGAGGTCGCGCCCTCCGACAGCTCGACCGGCAGCATGGGAAAGACCTTGACGCCGGTGTAAACCGATGTGGTTTCAGACTGCGCGTGCTTGTCGATCACGGAGCCAAGATGCACGCGATAGTCCACATCCGCCACACCGATGAGGATGCGAATCCTGCCGTCAGCAAGCCGCTCAGCCCACTCGATCTGGTCGAGATCGCGCGAAGTATCGTTGTCAATCGAGGACCACAGCAATCCGCGCAGGTCTTCCAGTCCGGCAGGCAGAGTCTCATCCGCCAGAATCGCCGCAAGCTCCTTGTCCGTGCCTGCGGGGAAATCCGGTTGAAAGCCGCGTTCGAGCATTGCGGCATGGGCCGCGCCGATGAGATTGAAGTGCGAGGGCTGAGGTGAGCTCATTTCCGATCCGACTCCTGAGACACAACGAGCCAGCCTAACATCCGAGGGGACAAAGGAACTAAAGGCAACAAGGGGCGAGGGACAAAAAACTTCTGCCGGGTGCTCCACATCCCTGCTGTTGGGATGTG
This sequence comes from Terriglobales bacterium, assembly GCA_015655195.1. Taxonomy (GTDB): domain Bacteria; phylum Acidobacteriota; class Terriglobia; order Terriglobales; family Acidobacteriaceae; genus Telmatobacter. The sequence continues at coordinate 8,139 of JAATFM010000026.1, read as the reverse complement.
GGATAGCATGAACCCTCATTCTGCTCCCAGCTTTATTGCGTCGGCGGAATCACGTTCACATTCAGATAAACGCTGTGGCTCACCACAGCATTGTTAATGTAAGCCGTTGCGGTAATGGTGAGCGTGGTAGCGCCGAGCGGCGTGCCGGGACCGTCCTTGTTGCTGCTGGTGCTGCCGCAGCCCGTTGTTCCCGCGCCGCAGAGGCCGGCAAGCATCAACATGAGCGCCATAAACCGCCGCAGCCTTCGCGCCCTTCGGCCGAAAGGCGCGAAGAACACAACCAGCGCCAGCGCAAAGCCCCCCGCCGCGCGCAACGCTGCCGGACCCGAGTTACCGCGAGCCGTCGAACTCGTCGCACTGCCTGTGCTGTAGCTCTGCACGGTAAATGTCACCGTCGAGGTCGGCGTCACCTGAATCGAGGTCGGCGCGCAGCTCAGGTCAGACGCCGCCGGCGTGCTGCAAACCAACTGAATCTGGTTGTTGTAACCGCCTAGTCCGCTCACCGCATAAGCCGCCGTTCCGGACCCACCTTTCACAATGGTCAGCCCGGTCGAAGGCGTGGAAGGCGCGGGAACGATAGTGAAATCCTGAACCGTGACCGTCACCGTATTCGAGGTTCCGGCGGCAAAGTAGGAGTCGCCGACATAGACGGCGGTAATCGTGTCCGATCCGGCAGGCAAAGTTGCCAGCGTCAGCGAGGCCACGGAAGCATCGCCGATCGACGTTGCCAGCTTCCCCGTCCCGATCACAGTAATCCCGTTGTAAAAAGTAACCGTACCCGTGGGATTCTGCTCATAGTTGGCTGCGGGCATCGCGTTCGGCGTCACGGTTGCGGTAAAGTTGATCGCCTGTCCCGGCCCGGCGGTCGTCGGCGTGGCCGTCAGGGTCACGGTATCGGGCAGCAGCGCCGCCACCAAGCTTACCGGGTTCGAGGTGCTGGCCGCAAAGTTCGCGTCGCCCGAGTAAACCGCCGTCACAAGATGCGACTTCGTAGTGTCGAGCGCAAGATTCGAGAGCGTGGCGCTGTAGGAGCTTACCTGCTGCGTGCCAAGTAGCGTGGCGCCATCATAAAAGCTCACCGTACCGGTCGGAGCCGTGCTGGTCGAAACTCCCGCCCCGGCGTTGATAACGGCGGTAAGCGCCTCGGGAGTCCCCGGCATCAGCGTGGCGGGCGCGGCGGTCAGCGTTGTCATGCTCGCCATCTTCGCAACTGTCACCGAGACCGCAGACGAGGTGGAATCCTCGTAATTTTCGTCGCCCGCGTAGACGGCCTGCAGCGAATGCGAGCCCGTGGTGGCAACGCTGATCGTAAAGGAAGCGGAAGTCGTGCCGCCAGAGGTTGCCAGCGCGGCGGTTCCCGCAGCCTTGCCGTCCACGTTCAAAGTCACAGCGCCGGTGGGGGTGTCGTCACCCGCTGGCGGCGTGCCGGCAACAATCGATACGGAGACAGAAAAGTCCGCTCCCGCAGCCGGAGCTGTGGTGGCCGGCGTAACGGTCAGCGTCGTCGTGCTTTTTTCTAACGTCACTACCACGACCTGCGAGTTGTTGGCGGCGTAGTTCGCATCGCCGCTGTAAGCCGCCTGAATATTGTTGCCGCCCACCGCCAGGCCGCTGGTCACATCGAGAGCCGCCGTGCCGGTGCCATCCAACTGCACCGGACTTCCGGGCAGCTCCGTGCCGCTGCTCTCATCGGTAAAGGTCACGGAGCCGGTTGGTGTAGCACCGCCGGTGTCGGAGACAACGACGGCAGTAAAAGTGATCTTGGCCGAAGGGTTGTAAGTATCGTTCGCCACCGTGGGTGCGAAGTTGAGCGAAACGGTCGTGGTTCCGGAGCCGTTGGCCTCGGGAATAGGATTGGGCGCAGGCGTACCCTGCGCCGCCGCCATGCCGACGAAGGCAAGGAGCGCGGACAGCAATCCCAAGGTTTGTCCCAGGCTCTTTCTCAAGCTATTTCCCAAGCTCTTTCGCAGGCTGTTTTGCAAGCTGTTTCCAGCCCCATGGTTTACTTGGATGCGCCCGCCACGCAGGAACGCGCAGGAAGCATGAAATTGTTGTGTCTCTTATTGTCAGTCAGAAGACCACTCGTTGGCCGTACCACTTTCGTGTGGCTGGCCCGATTGTAGCGCGCATCCGCTCCCGGCCATCCGAGCAACCGGGGCCGGAACCTCGCTCGCCAAGACCGAAAAAATTCTGCGCGTCGTAATTGAAAATGGCGCTATACTTCAGTCCAACTCACCTCCGAGAGTTTCCGTAAATCCGATTCAAGCAGTTATTGAAGGAGACTTTATGCGCCATTTGCTCGCCTCTCGGCGTGGTGTGTCCTGCCCTGTGTATTTTGTTGCCGCACTGGCTCTGATACATTTCCCTCTCGCACGCGCACAGAAAATTACCCTCGAACCTCCGAGCGGACCCGCATCCGCTTCGCCAGTTACCATCACGGGCAAGGGGTTGCACTTCGGGACTCCGGTGCACCAGGGAACCGTAACCTTCGAGGGCGTCCAGGCAAAGATTCTTCACTGGAGCGATACCGCCATTCAGGTCGCTCCCGTGGACGCGCAGGCAAAGATGTCCGTGCACCTGACGGTGCTTGTATATAGCGACAAAGAGAAACAGATCGGGCAGGCAGGGGCCTATTACGAAACGCTGCCGCCCCTTGATCCTCCATCCGGGCTGGCAGGCGCCACTGTCACGATCAACGGCACGGGCTTCAGCCCCACCGGCAAGCCCGGCACCGTCACAATCGGCGGCCAAAAGCAGGACCTCGCCCCGAACACAAAGTGGTCGGACACCACATTAAGTGTGGTAATGCCGGACGCCGGCGCACATGCGATGAGCGTGGGGCTGAAGGTCGTGGTGACAGACAGCAGCAGCGGCACGCATGACATGGGCGAATTCGTGGAAATGCCTCACCCTGCCCCCGCTTCACCGATCTCGCCTGCGTCGGCGCATGCTGGGGACAAGGTTACGATCACCGGCAAAGGCTTTGGACTTCCGCAGACCGCCAATAGCAAAGTCACCTTCAACGGCCTGAAAGCTGACCTGGCCCCCGGAACCTTTTGGACAAATACTTCTTTGACCGTGATTGCGCCCGATGCGGGAGCTCACGCCGCGAATACCGACCTGAAGGTTGTGGTGACGGACAGCAACGGGACCCAGCAGGAGATCGGCGAGTTTGAAGAGATCCCGCCAGCTACTCCGGGCACGCTGAAGCTGACGCCAGACTCCGGCTTTGGCGGCACGGCTCTGAAGATTACCGGTACGGGGTTTGGAGCTGTACAGGGAGCGCAGACACTGCTCTTCAACGGCGCTCCGCTGGCGGTCCTTCCGGCAAACTGGAAGGATACCGAGATCGACGTGACGCTTCCCGCATTCGCGGCAATGCCCGACACGCCAGTTGAAGTCGCCATTCAGGACAACGGCAAGACAACCTTTGACGCCAGCTTTAAGGAACTCGCAGCAACGGCTGTTCTGAACCATGACACCGGCGTATCCGGCGACACAGTGACGATCTCCGGCATCCCGGACTTGACGAAAGATAATAAGGCGACCGTTACCTTCAAGGGCATAACCGCCACGGTACAGCCGAAGTCCAGTTCCGACTCCACGCCAAACTGGACCCCGACGACCGTGACCGTGGCCGCTCCCGACCTGCATGTACCGCATGACGATAAGGGCATTCCTCTGCCCGTAACCGTGGTGAATGGAGATGGAAACACCGTCGCCAAAACCAGCGTCGACTTCACCGAAAAACGCGAGATATGGGGCGACATGGATGAAAATCCGCTCGACATCAAGATGGTGGTCGGATACGAACAGGGCTACCTTTCCTCGCAGGGATCGAACAACAACGCCTTCCTGGCGATCTATGGCAGGAAACTCTTCGGCGCTAAAAAGAGCGTTCCCACTTTTGGCCCGTATTTTGCAATTCGCCTGTTGACCGCGCCGCAAACCAACGACAACTACAACGTGACCTCTGTCTTCACCAATCCAACCGGCCAGATTCAAGCCTCGGATTTCAGTACCATCGGCTCCGCGGTGGATCTGTCGCTGGGGCTTGAATGGCAATTTGCCAGACTGTCGCGCGGGCGCACCACATTGAGCGCAATCTTCGGCGGTGGATTCATAACTCCAACGAATGCCAATACCGTCGGCCAGAGCTACACCATGCCCGGCTACGGGACGGTGGAATGCACGGAACTGCAAGACCGGCTGATCGGCGCCGGTATCCTCAACATGCAGGGGAAAGGCAACGGCTATTACACGAACATCAGCACCGGCGCCGTCGGGCAAAATTCCTGCTTCGTGAACACCGCAGTTCCCGGCACAGCGTCGGGCGACAGTACACTCAGCTACACTCCGATTGCACTGCTCAATTATGCGGCCCCGGACAGCTTGAGCTTCTACCCGAAATACGGCGGCGGATTCCGAATCGTGAATCGCTGGCCCGAGCTTGCAGGAGGGCCAAAGCACTGCACCGACGCCAACCACTGCGAACGCGGCTACGTGGAGTTCACAATGGGGCAGAACAACAGCATTACCGGCGGAGTGCGGCAGCACGCCGTGCTGACCGTTGACTCCACTTATCCGATGCCGGTGCCTAATCTGAATTACCTGTACCTCTTCGGCACTTTCTCGAAACGCGTCGGCAACCTTCCTAAGCCATACCCGCCCCTGATCCTGCAGCCCGGCACTGCCGGCACCGTTTCGGGAACCACTCCCCCAACCGCACCCGACGCATCGATTCTGGTGATTCCGCTCGCCCAACCCGACCGCGACTTCTACCGCATCGGCGTGGGCGTCGACATCACCAAGGTATTCACGGCGCTAACGGGCCAGTCCAAATCCCAGTGACCACACCGGCAAGGGAGCGCCATGCCTTTCGATTCCACTGTTAGAGACCAGTAACCCCCTTTCGGCGTCCAACAGCTATCATCAAAGGGGAGCGTTTGTCCGAATATGATCCGCCGACTGGCCTGTTTTTCTCTGCTTCTTCTCTCGTGCTCTGCCGCTTTTGCCCAGAACTCCGCCCCCGCGGCCCAGGCTGTCCAGCCTGCGGCGGGCGTCACCTCGACGGTCGGCCCGGAGGTTGCCCAGTTCCAGAAGGTCGAAGATTCCTGGTCGACTGCCGTTAACGGGCGCGACCAGTACGGCCTGGAGCTGGTGCTTTCACCGCTCTTTGTCGGCATCGCCTCCACGGGCGACGTGACGATGCGGAACCAGCAGATCGCGCAGCTCATCAACGCCGACGACAAGACGCTCTCGGTCGCGATGAAGGTCATCACCGTGCGGATGCTGGGCGACGTGGCCGTGGTGAACGGCACCTATGCGCTGCACCACAAGGGCGCGAACGGCAATCCTGTGAACGAAAAAGGCGTCTTCACGCATGTCTTTCAGCGGGCGCACAATAGCTGGCTCTGCGTGAACTCCCAGCAGACAGTGCTGCGCGAAGACGGCCCGAACACAAAGCCGAAGAAAAAGACCGACGCTGAGCTACCCTTCCACATTCCCATCTTCACCAAGAACTGAAACTAGTTGCACAAATCTAAATTCGGAAATTCAGGAGCATCCCTCCGGGGCTAAATCCCCGAGGGATGCTTTGGCGGGGGCTCCATCCTTGAGATTTTTTCCTGTTGCAAGGATGGGATTGCGCAACTCTTACTCCGCCAACTGCGCTAATTGTTTCTCCGTCGGCTTTGGCGTCAGCAGGCTCACCACAATCATCAGCGCGACGGCAACGATAAGCGCAGGAAAGATGGCGTCGCGTTCGGCGATGATCTGCGGCAAGTGATCCTTGACGGTTTTCAGATCCCAGGTCAGCGTCACTACGGTTCCTCCGGCAATGGCAGCGACCGCGCCCCACGCCGTCACGCGCTTTGAATAAAACGCGGCCAGCACCACGGGCGTCAGCGCGGCGGAATAAATCGTGTAGGCCCAGAGCATTTTCTGGAGAATGCTTTCGGCGTAGACGGCCTGGTAGAGCGCCCAGCAGCCAAGCAGCACCACGGCAAGACGCGAGATTATCAGGACGCGCTTGTCGTTGGCTCCCGGCGCCATGTAACGCACAAAGACGTCGTTGATAAGGTTCGTGGCCGGAGAAAAGAGATAATTCGATGCGGTCGAGATGACCTTGGCGAAGACCGCGCCCAGCAGCAACGCGCCGAGCACGGCGGGGAGCCCGTGCCGCGCCGTGTAGGGAATGATCTCGCGGGGATGGGCGGCAACCTCGCCCGTGGGATAGAGCGCTCGGCCAAAGATGGCAATCGCAACGATCAGCGTTTCGAGGACCACCGTGCCGACGATCCATCCTACGACGGAAATCTTCGCGTCTTTCTCGGATTTCGCGGAAAAGAACTTCTGGTACATCACCTGGTTGCCGAGCATGAGCAGCAGCGTGGGCACAAGATACTCGAAGGCGCGAATCACGCCGAAGGCTACGGGCTGCTCCACGCCGTGCGAATCGACGCGAAAGTTGCCGAGCCAGGTAAAGTATGCTGGCGGCAGCGCGGAGTGCAGACTTGTCCAACCGCCGGCCTGCATGAGCAGATACGGTGCGGCGATGATGCAGATGACCGTGACCAGCGACCCGATCGCAACATCCATATACGCCACCGACGACATGCCCGCCAGCGCCGTCGTGACAATTACGAATCCAGCAATCAGAAACGTTCCCATCTGCGCGGAGACGGTGTCGGGAAAGATCAGGTGCAGCACGTCGCCGCCGCCCCGGAACTGGTAGCTCGTAATACCGACGTAGGCGAAGAGAATGGCGAAGGTGCCGAGGACGCGGGCGGCCTGATTGTAGCGTGCTTCGAGCAGGTCAGGCAGCGTGAACTGCGCGAATTTACGCGCTCGCGGCGCGATGAAGTAGATGAGCAGCAGCCCGAGCCATCCGCCGGCGGGCTGCCAGAGCGCCGCAAAGCCGTTTTTGTAGGCGTTCTCCGCGCCGGCAAAAAGGGAGCCTGCGCCGATCCACGAGGTGAGCAGCGTAAGCACCAGCACGAGAGCGGGCAGCGAGCGGCCGGCGACGAGGTAATCGGCCCGGGTCTTGACGCGCGTGGTGCGGTAGAGCGCAACGGCGAGCAGCGCGACGACAATCACCGCCAGCACCACGACATAGAGAACGGACATGCAAGGGCCCCCAAAGAGAAGAGTAGACAGAAGAATAGCGGGAACAACTCCGCAAGACGCAGAATTCTCAGCGTTTCTGAGCTTCGGCATTTCTGTGCTTCGGCGTTTCCAGACTTTAACGTTTCTGGAGCAGTGTATCGAACCGGCTACCCACCGTCGCACGCCAACGTCCATCGAAGCCGCGCAACGGCCGCCCTTAAAGAGCGCAGGCCAGACACGTATTGACCCTAGTTTGAATGCTTGGTAAACTGTATTTGCGGGGTGGAGCAGCCCGGTAGCTCGTTGGGCTCATAACCCAAAGGTCGCTGGTTCAAATCCAGCCCCCGCAACCAAAGAATCAACAACTTACGAGCTTAGCTGGAAACGGCGAGGGAACAATAAGGGAACAGGGCGCACACCCTGTTCCCTTTTCGCTTTTTCCAGCGTCTTTCCGCATCACCATTTCCACGACCTGAGCATTGGCAGGACGCGTCACCTTGAGCATCGAATTGCGACCGTATTTCGTGGTCATGTCGATAGACGCATGGCGCATCAGCTTCTGCTGGACTTCCAACGGAAGCCCAAGTTCAGCCAATTTTGCCCGGTACGTGTGCCGGAAGGCGTGCCAACCCAACTTCGGCAGACCGATTGTTGCAGCCGCCCGGTTCAGGTGGCGTTGCCGCATCGTATCCGCATGGTAGGGTTTGCCCGTGTCGAGGTTGCCGAACAGCCAGCCATTCACCGGCTTTTCGGCCTCTCTCCACTCGCGAAGAACCTCGGCCAGTTCAGGATGCAAGGGCAACTCATCTTCGCTGGCCTCCGTCTTCGTGTCCTCCACATGACCGCTGACCACCGAACGCCGCACCTGAAGCGAGCCCGCCTCCAGGTCCACGTCCTCCCAGCGGAGCCCGAGGATTTCGCTGACGCGAAGTCCCAGGCACATTGCCAGAGTCACCATGACCCGGCAATGCTGTGGGAGCAGGGGCAACAACTGCTGATATTGCTCCGTAGTGACGAGAACGATCTTGCGCG